>NZ_CP021323.1:3000000-3300000 GCF_002155145.1 Kushneria konosiri | reverse complement strand
GCGAGCATCGACGACTCGGCCGAGCAGGGCATCTCCGACCGGCAACTGCTTGCTCTGGGATTGTCCGGCGCCCGGACGAGGATTGGCCGGCCAGACCAGAGCGCCGGGTACCAGCCCACTGGTTTCAACCAGCGGCATCAAAAAAAGCTTGTCACCGTTGAAGCCGACAACTTCTGCTTCGGTTTCACCCTGACCGTCGGCCAGCTCGACCATGCAGCTGCATCCCAATGGCAAACGCAGGCCGACTGCTTCCAGCACCAGACCTGTCGCCCGGGTCAGTCGGCCGCGTTCGCGATTGGCCGGCAGGTTCTGGACACGTCGGGTCGCAGTTTCCAGCGTGCGCTTCCACTGGCTGAGCATGGCGTCACTGTTTGATGACATGAGGACCCACTCCTGTAGCGGAATTCATCAGTGCTTGCCATGGCCCACGGCGTGCCGTAGCCGTTCCCATCGATCGTCACGGGTAGCATCGATTTCGAGCTGATCGGTTTCCAGTCGGCAGTCGCCACGTGACAGGGTGATATCACTTTTGAGCTGCCAGCCGACATCGCCGAGCAGCGTGCTCAGCTCCTTCTGGACCATGGCCAGATCGTCTGGATGCACACAGATGCGTGGTGACCCACCCAGCGTCGGATGCTCCATCATCAGCTTTTCAATGTCATCGAGGATATGCTCGGGCGCCAGCTCCAGTGACCGACCGGCCAGCTGGCGGCCAGTCTCCAGTGCCAGCTCGACCAGACTATAGGCGATATCGTCCTTGAGCCTGCCGGCCGCCGTTTCAAAGGCGTGCACCATATCTGCTACCGGCGCCAGTGCCTCGTGCAGGCGTGATTCCAGCTCGAGTTGATAGTCCTGACGGGCCTGCGCCCGGCCGGCCTCGAGACCGGCTGCATGTCCGGCTTCGAAGCCTTCACGCTGACCCTGCTCGAAGCCTTCCTGGCGAGCCCTTTCGAAGGCGGCCCGACGCTCATCGTCATTGGACCGACGCTGGGGAACATTGTGTTTCTCCAGTGTCTCCGGGCTTGGCTGACGCGGTTGACGCCGTTCCAGCCGGCCCATCTCCCAGCGCTGCCAGGCGTTATGGTCGCTCGATTTAGACATAGGCGTCATCGCCTCCGCCCAGGGTTACTTCGCCGGCATCTGCCAGACGCCGTACCAGTTGCAGGATGTTTTTCTGCTCTGCTTCGACCTGCGACAGACGAATCGGGCCACGCATCTGCATGTCTTCGCGCAACAGTTCTGCCGCACGAGAGGACATGTTGGTAAGGAAGCGGTTGCGGACCTCTTCCGGAGCGCCCTTGAGGGCGATGACCAGCGAGTTGCTGTCCACATCCTGCAAAATACGCTTGATGCTGCGATCTTCAACGTCGGCCAGATTGTCAAAGACAAACATCTCATCAAGAATCTGCTGCGCCAGAGAGTCGTCATGGTGACGCACGCTTTCGATCACACTCTCTTCCTGAGTACTGTTCATCAGGTTGAGGATCTCGGCTGCGGTTCTCACGCCACCCATCTTGCTGCGCTTGAGGTTCTGACCATCCAGCAAACCACTGAGTACTTCGGTCAGCTCCTGCAGGGCCGCGGGCTGAACGCCGCTGAAGGTGGCAATACGCAGGATCACGTCGTTACGCAGTCCCTCGTCAAAGCGGGCCAGTACTTCAGAGGCCTGATGGCGCTCCAGATGAACCATGATGGTGGCAATGATCTGCGGATGTTCATCGCGGATCATCTCGGAGACCACGCTGGCTTCCATCAGGTTCAGAGCATCAATGCCTGAGTCGTTGCCGGATTCGAAAATGTCTTCCAGCAGGCTGGACGCGCGCTCCTCACCCAGCGCCTTGACCAGCACCGAGCGGATATGATCGCTCGATTGCAGATTCAAACCGCCGAGTTCTTCGATCTCGGTTTCGAACTGTCGCAGCACATCCATCAGACGCTCGTTGGTGAGCTGGGTGAGACCGGCCATGGCCAGCCCCACTTTCTGTACTTCACGCTGTGACATGTGCTTAAAGACTTCAGCGGCCGTATCGTCATCCAGAGCCATCATGAGAATGGCGCTGCGCTCGATGCCTTCTTCATTGCCTTCAGTCTTTGCCATTGATCCAGCCTCTGAGAATCATTGCGACCATTCTTGGGTCTTTCTGAGCCTGGTCGCGAACCGAGCTCAGCAGGGTTTCATGTTCGATGCGCTGACGTCGCTTCTGTTTCTTCGCGATCTGCTCGGCGATGTCGGACGGTTCTGATTCATCGTCTTCGTCATCTCCGGCAGTGGCGAGCAGGGTGCCACTGCTGGTGCCTGCACTCTGGCTTCCTGCCGGTACCATCAGGGTGCGCTGACGTTCAACCAGAGGCTTGAGAAGCTTGCGCCAGAGAATGAAGGCCACAATGGCAATCAGCAGATAGCGCCCCAGCGTTTTGGCCAGCGAAATGATGTCCGGGTTCTCATACCATGCAAGGGTCGGTGCCTGAGCTTCAGCCTGCTGGCTAAAGGCGGCATTGACCACTTCAAGCGAGTCGCCGCGGGCCTCGGAATATCCCATGCCTTCGCGTACCAGCCGCTGAATCTTTGCCATCTCGTCATCGGACAGGGCGACCATCTGGGTCTGGCCATCCTCACCGATCTGATCGCGATAATTGACTACCACCGCGACGGACAGCCGCTCGACCTGACCGGTATCTTCCTGTACATGACGAATCAGGCGATTGACTTCGTAATTGGTCGTGCTGCCTTTCGTTGTTGAGCGTGGCTGCACGGGCTGAGGCTCGGTGGTGGCCTGTGCGCCATTAGCCTGACCGTTTTGTCCGTTATTCTGGCCATTTTGCGCATTGTTCTGGTTGTTGGCATTTTGAACCGGTGAAGCCACGTTGGGAGCCGGCTGATTGCTCAGTGCGCCAGGGACACCGCCAACACTATTGCTGCCGATCTGCTCGCTTTCACTCGATTGAATGCTGCGGACGCTCGCCTGATTGGGGTCCTGGTTGGGATCGTAGGTTTCCTGAGTATGCTCACCAACCGAGAAATCGATGCTGGCGGTGACCTGGGCGCGCACATTGCTGTGACCCACGATCGTTGCAAGCAGGGCTTCGATACGCTTGCGGTAGTTCTCTTCTACCTGTGCCGTGTACTTGAGCTGGGCATCGTTCAGGTTACGTGTGTCATTACCGGCTGGCTGTGACAGCAGATTACCGTTTTGATCCACGACGGTGACCTGGTTGACCGGCAGGTTTGAAACACTGGCCGATACCAGGTGCGTAATGGCACTCACCTGACCCTCGCTGACGGCGCGGTTGCGATAAAGGGTCAAAATGACCGAGGCCGACGGCTGGCGACGATCTCGTACAAACACGGATTCCTGGGGCATGGCCAGATGCACGCGCGCGGTTTGTACGGAGTCGATGGATTCGATGGAGCGTGCCAGCTCACCTTCCAGAGCGCGCTGATAATTGACGTGCTCGGCGAACTGACTGATCCCGAAAGACTGGCCGTCCATCAGTTCAAAACCAACACCGCCGCCCTTGGGCAGGCCTTCACTGGCCAGTGCCATCCGGGTCTGCTCAACCTGCTCGGCCGGGATCAGGATGGCCTGACCACCTTCTGAAAAGCGATAGGGGACCTGCATCTGATCAAGGCGCGCAATGATGACGCCACCATCGCTATCGCTGAGATTGGAAAACAGCACACGATAATCAGGAGAGCGTGCCCATAGAAAAAGCACGACCAGAATCGCAATGGCTGCAGCGCCAGCCACAATGAGGGGCAGACGCGGATTGGCCTTGAGGCGATCCATTAGTCCGGACAACTTCTGATCGGTGCCTTGTGTTGCTTGAGCACTCATCACATCGCCTCAGTGTTATTGGGGTTACGCGGGTTCAGCTCGATGGGCATCGGCAGACTCTTTATGCGCTGGACGCCAAATGGTGGCGCCCTATACCGGGAGTGGCGTCATTATTACGGTAAGTAACCAGATTGAAGGATCGAATAGCCGTGGTTTTTTTCACTATTTAGAACAATCGACAAAGGCACTTCACCTTTAAGCTGCGCCACATTAATTGACAAAGTTTACTTTCAGTTACGTTTACTCTCCCGGAGTTACCAACATGTCAGTGGCAGCAGCGGGCCTTCAGGCCCTTGTTCAGCAAATGCAGAGCGTGGCGCAGCAGGCAGGCGGTCATCAAGGCGCTGCGCAACAGGTAGGCGGTGTCAGTTTTGCAGGAGAGCTAAAAGGAGCGATTGATCGCATTGACGGTATGAAACAGGCCGCTGAAGCCAAGGCTGTCGCCTTTTCGCGAGGTGACAGCAATGTGGCCCTCAACGACGTCATGGTGGATATGCAAAAAGCCAGCGTCTCGATGGAAATGGGTATACAGGTGCGCAATCGCGTCCTCAGTGCCTATCGCGAGATCATGAGCATGCAGGTGTAAAAATCGTTGAAAAGGCGGCACAAGACCTGCCTGACGTGTTCCAAAGGCCAGACAGGCGCCCTGCAAGGGCGCCTGTCTGTATTCTGGCCTGTCTCAGGCGGTAGCCATGAAAAGGCGTCCCTGCTGCTGGTATGCCGCCATACGTGCCATATGAAGAACCTCTTCTGTCGGTATCTGACGAATCACGTCACCACTTTCGCGGTCGATCACACGTGTCACGATCCGGCCGCTGTCATCATGAATGTCAATGTCGATACCCACTTGCCCCAGGCCCTGTTTCAACTGCGTGATGGCGTCTTCAAACGCTACCGGAGCCTCTTTTTTCTCGGTTGATTTGGACACGGAAAGTAGCGGTAATGCAGGTGAGAGTACTGTGGATGAGCTGCCATAGAGCGGACGGCTGGACATGCCGGAGATGACTGACGTGCTGATCATGAGAGTGATCCCTTTCCGGGGTTTACGTTGAAGTCCTTTGGTGGTGCCGAAAACTGTGCCGAAACGCTGTTATATGAAAAATCGTTGATACAATAAATCACGAAAAAAGCTGAATTTTAGCTCTGAAATATTGGATCAGGTGATGCCAAAAATCGGCATGTCGTTGATCCGAAGAAAACTCTCCAGATATTAAAACGGCAATATGAAAAATATTTCTTCTCGATAGATCATCATCTTATGTGATTTTTTGACGCCAGCCTGAAGGCGAACCGTACTTGCCGACCGACTCGTGACACCCTGTAAGCCACAAGTTCCCTCAACCCGTCACGACATCAGCTACACCCAGGGGTGATGCGCGTTACGGCACACTTTCTTTTCGTTACTCGTTTTACCTTTTGCGTAGTCAAAGTTACTTATTGAAATACAAATTGACCTCGCAGGGGACAGCAATGGCGGAATTACACGTGTTTTCAAGCGCAAGTCAGGACGTCAAAGCAGAGATGCAGGGGTTTGAAACTGACAAGAAGCAGCTCCTTCCTCGAAAGCGTCAGACTCTGTTGCGCCTGATGAAAAGGAGCTTCTCCCGCTGGATACCGGATCGCCTTTACATCGCGCACCGTTACCAGAACCATTTTGGTGTCAGGCCCAATCTGGTAAATCCGGAAACCTTCAATGAAAAAATATGCTACCGGCGCCTCCACCCCGAGCCCATTTTTTCACCGCTGAGTGACAAGCTGCTGGTGCGAGATTACGTACGCCAGAAAATCGGCAATGATACCCTGCTGCCTCTGTATCCCATTTCTCAACCCTTTACCCGGCACGACTACGACAGACTGCCAAACAGTTTCGTACTCAAGGCCAATCATGGCTCGGGATATAATCTGGTTGTCCGCGACAAGGCCGATTACAGCTATGAGCTGATGCGTCGGCTCAGCGATCACTGGCTCGCCAGTAATTTTTATCGTGACAGTCGCGAGTTGCACTATCGAACCATTACACCAAGGTTAATGTGCGAAAAGCTGCTGCTCGATGAAAATGGCAAGATTCCAAAGGACTACAAGTTCTACTGTTTCCGGGCGGAAGGCCAGGCGCCGAAGGTTTTTATTGAAGTGACGCATGACCGGTTCACCGATTTTCATGTCGATTACTATGATCAGGACTGGAATCTAGTGGACGTGGTCAACGAGCGGTTTAATACAGGATGCCCGATCGAGAAACCGGCACAGCTGGACCGAGCCATGAAGCTGGCGCTCAAGCTGTCTGAAGGGTTCGGGTTTGCCCGCGTTGACTTTTATCTGATGCGTGATGCGATCTACTTCGGTGAGATCACCTTTACGCCTACCGGGGGCATGAAAAACTTCCGGTCAGCGGCGCATGATCGGGCCTGGGGTGAGCTGTTTGACCATCGTCCAATGACCAGGGACTTTGGCTATGAAGACATGGAGGGCAACCGTTACTAGATTGCTGACGCCAGAAGGCCTGCAGTGCGCCAATAACGCCCTGCAGGTCTTTTATTAATAGCAGACTCGATTGCGCCCCTCTCGCTTGGCACGATAGAGCGCCTTGTCAGCTCGCTGAATGGTCTCGTTAATGGATTCGCTTTCTGGATTCACTTCAGCAATACCGATACTGATGGTCACTGAAATTTGATCGCCACAAATCTGAAAGTCGTGGCGTTCGGTCATTTCTCTCAACCGCTCGGCAAATTTTTTAGCCTCATCCAGGTCGGTATTGGCCAGCACCATCAAGAATTCTTCACCGCCCCAGCGTACGGCCAGATCACTCCTGCGTAAAACGGATTTCAGACATCCGGCAAAGGTGGTCAATACCACATCACCCCCTTCATGCCCCAGGGTGTCATTGACCGTTTTGAAATGGTCAAGATCGCCAATCACGATGCTGGTTGTTTTATCCTGACTGCCGAAATAGCGTGAGTCATGAAGTATGCGTTGAATGCCTCGCCGGTTAAAAAGCCCGGTCAAGGGGTCGGTATCGGCCTGACGTCTCAGCTTTAAATTGGCGCGCTCACCACTCATGGCGATATAGCCGACATACACCAGCGTAATGTTGATCTGATCAATGATCACCGAGATACGGGCTGTCTCCATCGAGGGCTGCATTTGAGTAAAGACCAGCAGACAGGCGCCCAGAAGAAAACTCAGGGCGTAGCTGGAAAAGGCTACGGCGACCACAATCTGGGACCAGAGATCCTCACGCCTTGCCATGAGGATCTCGAATACGATCACGCCCGAGGCTGTCGTTGCACACAAAAAATAGATGGTCAGCACGATGTTGGATGAAAGCCCATGGCTGTACACCAGCAAACACGCCAGCGCGGGCGATATGGTTAGTAAAACCATGGCCACAATAGGCCAAAAACGTAGATCAAGGCCGTAAAATCGTTTTAATCCACTCCATGACAATGCCATGCTGAGCATATAGAGGAAAAATATCTGCATGCTGGGCAATATCGGCAATGTCAGATTGGTGGGCTCATGGGTGAGCACCATGGCACCCAGCAGCGATGCCAGAGCCGCCCCCAGCCAATGGCGAAGGTAGGCCTTGTCGTGCTCGCGCAGTACCAGTATCGCAAAGACTGCCATAAAGGCGCCCCGACTGACGGTACTCGAGAAATTAAGCGTTGCCAGATCAAGCATGGGAATGGACCCACTCCTGCCGATACGTCGGTCGTTTATCTGTCATCAATGACGACCCGGCGCATCGGCATATTTACCGTAGCGATGTAGCGTTATTGGCTGCGGTACAGGATGTTTGACGCAGTGACCTGCGACGGTAACCACTGTCATGGTATCCGTGCTCTTTTCGTCTCGGGAAAAGCTGCCTTGGTGTTATTGGCTGACAGAGCCAACAGTGCTCATGGCGTATTAACGGCGTAGACCAATTTTTGCTTTAACATTTTGTAACAAATTGGTCTGATAGTGGACGTGCATCACTGACGTGGCAGTTTCAAGGCTTGAAAGGCAGGTATTTGAGGTAGTCACTATAGTGACCTGACTTCTCAATACTTAACGCAGCAGTGCCAGAACGCTGTCCAGACGTTGATTGGCCTGAGCCAGCACTGCCGTGCCTGCTTGCCGGGTGATCTGAGCTCGGCTCATGTTGGAGACTTCCACTGCGTAATCAGCGTCCATGATGCGGGATCGAGCGTCACTCAATGCGCTGACGGTATTTCCCTGCTGTTCAATAATGGCGCTCATTCGATTCTGAGTAGCCCCCAGCATACTGCGCTTGTCATCGACGCGAGCAATGGCCCGGTCTAGGGCGGCGAGCGGATCATCCGGTGTTCTAAGACGAATTTCAGGGTTAATCTCTGTTAGCTCGACAGTACTGTGTGTGTTGGGAACATCCGTGTTGGCCTGCAGGCTCATCCGATAATAAATGATCAGATCACCACTGCCAGTGCGTGTCTTGAGCAGTGTGCCCATCTCCTGAGTATTCACCAGTGTTGCAGAGCGATATCCGGTGGTCCCATCGTCACTATCGGAGGCGCGTAAAAAATACTGGCCGTCTTCATCCATGCGCAGCGCATCTTCAATACGCTGGCCGTCCCGGTCGGTATAGTTTGCCGTTACATTACGCGGGTCGAGCGTAATGGTAGAGGTGCCATCTACCCTCGTGCGCTCGGTCGTAATGGCTTTTTCCGGGGAAACAATGGGTGTGTCCGCGGTGGCATTGGCAATGACCTGAGGCCGGCTGGCAGTGACACTCGCGGGCTCGACCACATAATAGCGTCCCGACTGCTCAAGGTAGTACTGACCATCGCTGGACTGTGTCAGCGTGGCATTCTTGAAGGATGTCGTATTGCCATCGGCATCAAGGTAGCGATGCTGTGCATTATCGATCGGCTGGCCATCAATCTCGGTGACCGGCTGGGTTGGTGGCGCTGAAGCGGGTTGATCCGAGCTGGCCCTGACGATATAGCCATCAGACGTGTTTTCGACAGTTGCTGAGTAGAACTCGCCAGTAGTGCTTGTTAGATAATAGTCATCGCCTACCCGGCTCAGGGTCGCACCGTTGACGGGTTGCCCTGAACTGTCGAAATAATCGACATCGTCATTTTTGAACGCCACACCATTGATGGTTGTGGTCGGTGACGGCGGCCATATGGCGTCATTGCTTTTTAGCTGTGCATTGATGGCGGCCGGTCGGGTGGTTACGCTGGCCGGATAATAGCCAGCCTCAGTGCCACTGCCATTTTTAATGAAATAATGACTGCCCGTAGCGACCAGCTGACTTTCACCCCCAAATGTATTGCCTTGACGATCACGAAAAACGCTGTCCACGTCTTCGATCTGATAGTCCTGATAGCGTGTCACTGGCGCATAGAGCTGTTGACCCACATCAATACGGACCTGGCTGGTGTCGGTCGCAGTATCGTGTGATGCCGTAACACTGGAAGCAAAATAAGCGGTATTGCCGTCACCATCTTCTGCACGTGTATACCAGTTGGCGGGGTAACCGGCTGATGCGGGAGCGGCCTGCATCAGTGTTGGATTGCTATAACCAGCTGGCAAAATAAAGTCACTGCTACTGACGGCAATATCCTGCGCACGGCCTGTAACGATATTGATATCGGTCACCACGCCGCTGATGCCGGCGACGGTGAAATCAGTTAAACCAAGTTCATCAACGCTGAAGCCGGGGCGGTTGAGATCCACCCCCAGGGTCTCTCCGTCATTGGCGCCTACCTGTACGCTGACCATGCCGGCCGAGCCATCGAGTAGATTGATGCCGTTAAACTGCGCCTGGGTGTTGAACCGATCAATCTCTTTTAAATTGAGGTTGATTTCCTGCTGGATGGTGTCCTGATCGACCAGCGTAAGCGCACCATTAAGTCCCTGTACGGTGAGTTCGCGAATACGCTGCAAGCGATCATTGACCTGAGAGAGCGCACCTTCAGCCGTCAGGGCCATGGAGACGCCATCATTGGTGTTGCGACGCGCCTGCTCTGTACCGCGGACCTGAGCCTCCATCCGATTGCCAATCGCAAGCCCTGCGGCATCATCACGTGCGGAATTGACACGCTGGCCGCTGGATAACCGCTGGATGGCCTGATTTAGAGAGCGCTGGGTCTTGTCTAGCGAGTTGGTGGCCAGACGAGACGACGTAGAAGAAACCGTGATCATGCTGATCCTTGAGAGGCGAGCAGTCGGATAACGGCGTTAACGGCCAAAGTTCGCTGAGGTTTAGGCATTGAAGACACTGAGCCAAGCCTGTTCAGCATCTGAAAATTGAAAAGAGAAGGGCGCTTGTAGCAGGCACAAAAAAGGGCGCCGAAGGCACCCATGATTTTTATTGGAGTCATTTAAACCAGTTTTTCAGAGTCGCAATCGCTTTCTCTGTATGTTCATCCTTGATGTGAGCGGCAACAACACCGATGGCACCTGCCATAATACCGATATCATCGCTGTACCCAGCAAGTGGGGTAATATCAGGAATAGCATCAACCGGTAAAATGAAGTACCCCAGAGCGCTATACATGGTCGTTTTCGCCCACAGAGGAGTATCTGCATCCTGAGCCGCGTAATACATTTTTAGAGCAGGGGATAACGCTTTTTCACCTGCTTTTTTGGCGTAGCGTGTGGCCTTGTCCCAAAATTTCTCGTCAGAAAAATTCTCTGCATGCTGTTCTTCCGGCTCGAACTCAGGAGTGTCGGATGCGGCTTCACCCATAAATTGCTCGATATGCTCTGAGTTTTTCTTTGTGTGCATGATGTCTAATTTCTTTAAATTTTCTATCGAAAAGGGCGCCCAAAGGCGCCCCTGATATTTTTAACGCTGTTGCTTTCAACCGTTATGCGATTAACGCAGCAGGGACATGACGCCCTGAGTGGTCTGGTTGGCCTGGGCCAGTACAGAGGTACCGGCCTGCTGCAGGATCTGTGCCTTGGACATGTTGGAGACTTCGGTCGCGTAGTCAGCGTCCTTGATCTGCGACATGGCAGCAGACAGGTTGGTAGAAGTGGTCGAGTTGCCTTCGATGGTCGACTGCAGACGGTTCTGCTGCGCACCCAGTGTGCTGCGAGCGTCATCGATGGAGGCCAGTGCCTTGTCGATGGTGGCCAGCGGATCAGCAGTGATCTTGGTCGAATCTACCGCAATGTCAGTTGCCTTGGCGCTGGATGGCACGGTGGCATTGGGTGTACCGGTATCCGTAACGGTGGCTACTGCATTGCCGTCAGCATCAGTGCCAAACACGACAGTTGCATCAGTATAGGTAGCTGCTGCACCACCGGTGCCTTCTGTCTTGATAGCATATTTTGTATCGCCGCTGGAATCCTTATAAGACACAAAGGATTCGTCGGCAGCTAGGCCTGAACCGGTGTTAAGGCCTGAAGTATCTACCTTAGCTGCTCCAGAAACATTGAAATCTGCAACATTCAATCCAGTAGCACCGGTAGAAACGCTGACCATGTTCAGATCGATGGTCTGACCGTCGTTGGCGCCCACCTGGATTTTCATGGTGTTATTGCTGCCGTCGAGCAGGTTCTTGCCGTTGAACTGGGTCTGCTCGGAAATACGCTGAATTTCTTCCAGACGCTGGCCGATTTCTTTCTGAAGAGAAGCCTTGTCGCTGTCACCCAGCACTTCGTTCTGGGACTGGACGGTCAGTTCGCGGATACGCTGCAGGTTGTCGGTGACCTGAGACAGCGCGCCTTCAGCGGTCTGCGCAACGGAGATACCGTCATTGGCATTGCGGTTGGCCTGGTTCAGACCGGTGACCTGGGCATTCATGCGATTGGAGATGGCCAGACCTGCGGCATCGTCCTTGGCGCTGTTGATGCGCGAGCCTGAAGACAGACGCTCAATGGCGGTGTTCAGGGACTGCTGGGACTTGTTCAGGTTGTTCTGGGCGTTGAGCGACAGAGCATTTGTATTGATGACCATTGCCATGATTGCGATTTCCTATGTTCTTTCCAAAAGGAAGCGACTCTGTGAGCCGTATGTCGCGGCATCTGCCGCCTGCTTGCATTATCGGTACTGCGTATTCGTTTCTTTAGCTGCTCGGGATGCTTTTCTTCTTTCCGGTGAGGTGGTTACCGCTTTGGGCCACCTGCCCTGCACGCTGCCTTGAGCCGTTCATCGTGCCTGCAAATTGATTAACGGCATCAGGCGGGAATGCTTTAGTTCCAACGAAAGGTTTTGCTGATATTGCTTGAAAAGCGGATGGATCACGATGCTTGCCGGCAATAAGCAGGTCGTAAAAAGAGGGAAGGGGAAAGTCACGCTGTCAGCACCAATCCTTGCTGAGACCAGGCAGAACACAAGAAAGGGCGCCCGAAGGCGCCCCTGATGCTGTTGACTCTGATGCCTTCAACCGATCTGCGATTAACGCAGCAGGGACATAACGCCCTGAGTGGTCTGGTTGGCCTGTGCCAGCACCGACGTACCGGCCTGCTGCAGGATCTGGGCCTTGGACATGTTGGAGACTTCGGTCGCGTAGTCGGCGTCCTTGATCTGTGACATGGCGGCAGACAGGTTGGTCGACGTAGTCGAGTTGCCTTCGATGGTCGACTGCAGACGGTTCTGCTGCGCACCCAGTGTGCTGCGAGCATCGTCGATAGAGGCCAGTGCCTTGTCAATGGTGGCCAACGGATCAGCAGTAATTTGTGTAATTTCCCTGTTGGTATCAACAGTAACACTTATGGAAGCATTTTCATTGGGATCACTAGCGACACCATTACCTTCGGTTGCTTTTACGTCAGCAGCGTAGAACTTTGCAGTAGGACCAGTGCCGACTTGGGCGTAATAGTTGTCCCCATCTTTTACAAGAGTTGCGCCGGTCAGGTCGACAGTAGTTTCGTTTGTATCTTTCTTGGCAAAACTTGGGTCGGCCTCTGTAGTGCTTGCAGTAGTGCCAATCGTAATGTCGCTACCATTGCCGGCTTTTACTGTTGTAGGAGCTGTTGGAGTAGCTGCAAAGCCGTCGACATTAAATTTGTCAACGTTAAGACCAGTAGCACCGGTAGAAACGCTGACCATGTTCAGGTCGATGGTCTGACCGTCGTTGGCACCGACCTGAATCTTCATGGTGTTATTGCTACCGTCGAGCAGGTTCTTGCCGTTGAACTGGGTCTGCTCGGAAATACGCTGAATTTCTTCCAGACGCTGGCCGATCTCCTTTTGAAGGGAGCCGCGGTCGCTGTCACTCAGTACTTCGTTCTGGGACTGGACGGTCAGCTCACGAATACGCTGCAGGTTGTCGGTCACCTGACTCAGCGCGCCTTCAGCGGTCTGCGCAACGGAGATACCGTCGTTGGCGTTGCGGTTGGCCTGGTTCAGGCCGGTGACCTGGGCGTTCATGCGATTGGAGATGGCCAGACCTGCGGCATCGTCCTTGGCACTGTTGATGCGCGAACCTGAAGACAGGCGCTCGATAGCGGTGTTCAGGGACTGCTGGGACTTGTTCAGGTTGTTCTGGGCGTTGAGCGACAGAGCATTTGTGTTGATGACCATTGCCATGTGTGCGATTTCCTATATGTCTTTAAAAGGAAGCGACTCTTTGAGCCGTATGTCGCGGCATCTGCCGCCTGCTTGCATTATCGGTACTGCGTGTTCGTTTCTTTAGGCGCTTCAGGAGGCTTTTTTCTCTTCCTGCGGAAGTGGTTCAAGTCCTGAGCTACCCATCTTTCCTGCGGTATTTGCCGCGTGCTTCAGTTATCGGTACTGCGTGATACTTTCTTTAGCTGCTCGAGAAGGTTTTCCTTCTTTACGGTGAGGTGATTACTACGATGAGCCACTTGTCCCTGCACGCTGTCTTGAGCCGTTCATCGTGCTTGCAGGCTCATTAACGACGCAGAGAAAAATCGCTTTAGTGCTCGACGCTTTTATTTTGAGTAAAACAGTTTTAAGGTTCTGAATATGGCGCTATATGGTTGATCGTTAATAGTTATTTAAATCGAGATTTATTGTTGGTCTCGAGGTTTTTTATGATGAAGTGGACGAATGGCGCCCTTGATGGGCGTGAATTTCTAACTGTGTTGATAGGTTTGTTTCAGCGTAGAAGGGCATCGGGCTGGCTGAAAACATGCCCTGAACGCTGTCACGGTAGTGGCGCCATAACGCCAATCCCTAAAGAAAGCCGTACTTTTTATGGCTCTTTTCCCGATCGTTTTTACCTTGTCCTGTCAATAATGTGTTCACAAGACAGGCTGGGCGCATCGTGTGCCCCCTCATCAAACGGATTTCAGGATATGGGCATGTATACGGCTCAAGGCAGGATCGATCAGAAGCAGCTGCTGGACGACTATATGCCACTGGTTCGACGTCAGGCACTTTCGATGCAGGTTCGTCTGCCGGCCAGTGTGGAGCTGGATGATCTGATACAGGCAGGTATGCTGGGGCTTCTGGACGCCTTCAAGCGCTTTGATGCCGATCAGGGGGCAGCCTTCTCGACCTATGCCTCACAGCGGGTTCGTGGTGCGATGATTGATGAGCTTCGATCCCGCGACTGGCTGCCGCGCAGCGTCAGGCGCAGTGCGCGGGATATTGATCGGGCCATCTGGAAGCTTGAGCAGAGAGATGGGCGGGCGCCCACCGAGCGTGAGGTCGCCTCCGAGCTGGGTATCGAACTGCGTGAGTATCAGCAGGTACTAAGCGATACCAATAATGGCTTCTTGATGACCTATGAGGATGCAAGCTCTGATGAAGCGGAAGCCTCACGTCTATCTGAAGATGTCGAATCCTCGCTTGATCCCCATGATGTATGGATTGCAGGCGCTGAGCGCCATGAACTGATGGCGGCGATCGAGGCTCTGCCCGAGCGGGAAAAGCTGATGATGGCGCTTTACTATCAGGAAGAGCTGAATCTCAAGGAAATCGGAGCGGTCATGGGCGTTAGTGAATCACGTGTATGTCAGCTTCATGGGCAGGCAGTAGCCAGACTTCGGGCTGCATTGGTATCCAGCGATGATTGATGGTTTTTGATTCTGTCAAGTCAACCATATGTGTTCAGGCGCCTTTAAAGGCGCCTTTTTTGTTTTTGGAATTGCCTGAGGAAAACCAGGCGGAAAGATATGGTGGCAAAAAAGTGTCGCGAAACGGGTAGGTTTGGTTATCAAAAAAATTGATGTTTTTCACATCCCATTGCCATCGTGAATAAGGAAAATTGGGTCTGCGCAAGCTGTTACCTAAGGAAACATTTCATTGCAATCAAGGGCTTGCAGCTTTCGAAAGTGCGTATGATCAAAGGATGGGTATGTCATTGATATGCCTTTTTTGATTCACACTATTGTCATTCCTATGGCTGTCCAGTCTTGATCTCTTCGGTGGGCGGGTGCTGAAAAAGGTTGGTCAAACAGGGCCTATTTGCGCATCTGTATTAGAAATCTAATGCTAATTTCATTTTTCGGTATTATTAAATTAATAGTTAAATATTTTTTTTATTATATTTACTGGTTCTTGAGAGTTTAGCTTTTAACTGCACAGTTAATGTATCAAAGCGCGATTTTAATAATCTTTGACAGTTTCATACTTTACTTGATCAACCCTTCCCTTATTCTGCGTACAACTTTCAGCGAGTCAGCACTGAAATATTGTCGTCACGCAGACAGCAGGTTATGCAGCACCGAGCTCGAGACAATATTTGCGCCTCCCTGAAAAAAGATTACTGAACTGAAGAAATCGATGCCGCAAAAAAGGCCCTGTTGCCGCAAGCGCTTCGCTTTCCAGTTTGATGATTCTGACGCACAGATGCGTCGTGCCATATATCAAGCGTTATTGCCGAGGGAATGGATATGATGATGGATAGCAGAGAATTTGACGTTGCCGCGACTGAAGTCATTCTTCACGAGCACACCAATATCTTGATGCCCATGACGCTGGTTGCCCAGCAGGTTGGTCTGTCCTGCTCGCATCTGAGGCGTAAATTCAAGCAATCCTTTGGCGTAACGCCCACTGATTATCATGCAGCCATTCGTCTTGACCGGGCGGCCATGCTGCTGATTTATACCCGCAAGTCGATCATGGAAGTCGCACTGGAATGTGGTTATCAGGATCACGCCGCCTTTAGCCGTGTTTTCCGTCGCCACTTTGGCAGTTCGCCCCGTGGTTACCGTGAAAGCATGCGCATGGAAATTGCCACCAACGGCCTGGTGCGTGATGACGCCACACCGGTCAATGTGATCGAGCATGATGAAGAGCATTTTCTGGTCATGCGCTCCTTTGGCGTAGACAAGAACAGCGAAGAGAGCCTGCGCCAGATGCTGCTGGCCATGTGCCCTCAGCACGCCAAGGAATCCATCGTTGAATCTGTCTGCTTCTATTACGATGATCCGAACATCACACCGGCGCACCGTATGCGCAAGGATGTGGGCTATCGCATGACAAAGCGGGCCACATGGAATCCGCCGCTTCCGCTTCGCTGGGTAACTGTTCCCGCCGGTCGTTCGATGAGTGCGACACTCGGCAGTGAAAAGGACCGTGAGCAGTGTTTCAAGCACATGGCGATTCGCTGGGCGCAGGAACACAATGAACAGATTCGTGTTGATCACTCTCGCGTGATTTATCATGAAGGCATGCGTGATGCCGGCATGAAGAGTCTTGAGCTGCGTGTGCCGCTCGACTGACACTATTGATTTGGCATGACACTTGAAAACCCCGCTCAGGCGGGGTTTTTTCATTGCATTATTTTCGAGCTGACATCGAACGAAACAGGATAACAAGGCTACTTTCTATAAGCGCGGCCGTTTAATGTGGCCAGCAAGCGTCGAAGAAGTGATCATTTCCACTAGAGCAGGGGTGCTCTTCACGCAGGTTGGGCGTCGGCAGGGCACAATGTGTCTCAACGTGAATTTACATACATACAGGAATGCATCTAAACTGGCTTTCATTCTCCTTGATCCAGCGGCGCCTGTATTGAGCATGCCTTGGTAGAAATGCGCGCTGACAACCATATAAAGACGGAAATTGCTAAATGAATCAGAACCTTGCCAGAAGGATTCAGGGATGGGGGCTGGTGGGTGTCTTTTCCTTGCTGCTCACAGCATGTGGTGGAAGTGAAGAAAACCAGAGCAGCGGCCAGCAACAGGAAAAGCCACCCAGAGAGGCGCAGGTGCAGACACTGAGCCCCTTCGATCTTGAAATGAACAAGACCTATCCTGCCATGGTACGCAGCGACCAGTCCGTCGATATCGTGGCGCGTGTAGATGGCTACCTCGAATCCCAGCACTATAAGGCTGGTGATATCGTTGAGAAGGGCGATCCTTTATTTACCATTGAAAAGGCCCCTTACAAGGCCGCCGTTGAGCAATCCCGAGCGGACCTGCAAAGTGCCCGAGCCAACTACAATGAAGCTCAGCGTGATTATGTGCGCTATCAGCGACTCTATCAGAATGGCTCGATCAGTCAGCAGCAGCGAGACCAGGCGCTCAACAGGCGTGAAACGACCAAAGCCGCTGTCGCTCAGGCAAAGGCTGCCCTTGATAGTGCGCAGATCGATCTGAACTATACCGATGTCACCGCCCCGGTCGGTGGCCAGGTCAGTCTCAATGAAGTCAATGTCGGCAACTATGTACCGGTACAGACCGAGCTTGCCGAGATCACGCCCGTAGACCCGCTTGAGGTGCGCTTCTCACTGCCTCAGGAAGATGCCTTTGCCCTGCGTCGTCAGCGCCAGATGGAAAACGCGCCGGGCGTCAATGTGGCACTTGATTTTCCCTATGCTGGTGACAGTGGCACTACCGATACCACCCTCAAGGGAGATCTGGACTTTTTAGGGTCTCGCGTGGATGAATCCACCAGTACCGTTCAGGCCAGAGCCATCTTTGCCAACCCGCAGGGGCTTTTCCTGCCGGGTCAGTTTGTACGAGTCCAGCTTGAAAATCTGATGCGCTTTCATGTGCTGGCCGTACCGGAAGTGGCCGTTACGGAAGGTCTCAAGGGGCCGCAGGTCTATGTGCTTGACGATGACAACAAGGTTCAGAGTCGCTTTATCACCATGGGTGAACAGTCACGTGGCTGGGTGATCGTTTCTGAAGGGCTCAAGTCTGGTGAGCGGGTCGTGGTCAGCGCCATTGGCAGCCTCTCTGCCGGTGATCAAGTCGATCCGCAGCCCTTTGATGGCAATGCTGATGTAAACCCGGGAGATCCCTCCGGCATGGATGCAAACGGTGCCAGCAAGACTCCGGGTCAGGGCACCAGCGTCAGCGGTGAATCTCAACAGACCACTGCTGACGAGCGCAGCAACAACCAGGGGTAAGCCGAGTCGATGAATATATCGAGCTTTTTCATCAATCGGCCAATCTTTGCGACCGTTATCTCGATCATTATTACGTTGATCGGGTTCATGTCGGTCAGAGGGTTGGCGGTCGAGCAGTATCCGCAGGTTGTACCGCCCAGCGTTTCCGTCAGCGCAAGCTTTCCCGGTGCTGATGCTCAGACGCTGTCGGATACGGTGGCCTCCACGCTTACCGAGGAGATCAACGGCGTCCAGAACATGATCTACATCACGTCCACCAGTGCCGACAGTGGACAGATGAGCATGCAGGTCTATTTCAGGATTGGAACCAATCCTGATCAGGCCACTATCGACGTCAATAATCGTGTTCAGCGCGCGCTCTCACAGCTGCCCAGTGAGGTGCAGACTCAGGGGGTGACGGTTGAGCAGCAGTCCAGCAGTATTCTTCTGTTTCTGGCGTTGTATTCGCCGAATGACGAATACGATCGCCTGTTTCTGAACAACTACGCCAACATCAACATTCTTGATGAAATCAGACGCCTGCCGGGTGTGGGTAATGCAGAAGTGCTGGGTAATCAGAACTTCGCGATGCGGATCTGGATCAATCCGGACAAGCTGGCCCAATACGACCTGACGCCTGCAGAAGTCTCTTCTGCTATCCGGTCACAAAATACGGTGGTTTCCGCTGGTAAGCTCAACGGTGCACCTCAGCGTAACCCGGGTGCCTATACCTATACGGTGACCACCCAGGGCCGCCTGGAATCTGCCGAGCAATTTCGCAACATTATCCTGCGTACCAATGAAGATGGCTCTTCTCTGAAACTCAGCGACGTTGCTCGGGTCGAGCTGGGGTCTTCAAGTTATGGTGTCATCGGGCGTGTCAATGGCGCCCCCATTGCCCCCATTGCGATCTATCAGCAGCCGGGCGCCAACGCGCTGGATGTTGCTGAAGAGGTCAAGGCCACGCTTGCTGACATGAAAACGCGTTTCCCGGCAGGGCTTGATTACGTCATTCCCTACGACACGACGCTTTTCATTGATGCCTCCATTGAGTCGGTAACGCATACCTTTATCGAAGCACTGATACTGGTGGCCATCATTGTCTTTGTGTTTTTGCAAAACTGGCGCTCAACACTGGTGGCGATGTCCGTGGTACCCATCTCGGTGGTCGGAACCTTTGGTGGGATGTATCTGCTGGACTTCTCGATCAATCTGCTGTCGCTGTTCGGGATGATTCTGGCGATAGGGATCGTGGTGGACGATGCGATCGTGGTCATCGAAAACATTGAGCGCATACTCGAAGAAGAGCCAGATATCACACCGTTGAATGCAGCCTTCAAGGCAATGAAAGAGGTGACCGGCCCGGTCCTGGCGACCTCGTTCATCATGGCGGCGGTGTTCATACCAGTAGCATTTATCTCCGGCATGACCGGCCAGATGTATCGCCAGTTTGCACTTACCATCGCGATTTCCGTCGGGATTTCAGCGCTGGTCGCACTGTCGTTTACTCCGGCCATCAGTGCCATCTTTATCAAGCGCCACAAGGATGGCAACGAACCCGGCTGGCTACGTGCGATCAAAAAGCCCTTTGTCTGGTTTAACAAGGGCTTTAACAAGGTCACCAATGTCTTTCTGGCCTGTGTCGGCTTTCTGATCCGCCACGTCATCATCACACTGGCATTGTTTATCGGTTGTGGTGTGCTCTCCTGGTGGCTCTATTCCCAGCTGCCTCAGGGCCTGATTCCGACGACCGATCAGGGCATCGTGATTTCAGCGGTGTCCTTGCCGGATGGATCGTCCGTCGAGCGCACCGATGAATATATGCAGAAGCTTTCAAAGCAGCTTGAAGGCATTGATGCCGTCGATTATGTCACATCGATACCCGGATACGATCTGGTCTCAGGGGCGGCCAATACCGCCAAGGGCACCATGTTCATCTCCATGAAGCCCTGGTCGCAGCGTGATGTGACTGCCGATCAGCTGATCGGGACGGTCATGCAAAAGGGCGCCAGCATCCCGGGCGGCAAGGCAATGGCGTTCAATCTGCCGCCCATCATTGGGCTGTCACCTACCGGGGGGCTGACTGGCTATTTGCAGTCTCTGGGGGGCGCCGGGCCTCAGGAGCTTTACAAGGCAACGCTCAAGATCATGCAGGCGGCCAACAAGGATCCAGCCATTGCACAGGCGTTCAGTACGCTCAATACCTCGGTGCCGACCTATCATATCGAGGTGGATCGACAAAAGGCTCAAAGCCTTGGTGTTAACCTGAGCGATCTCAACACCACGCTATCCAGTACCTTCGGTACCTCTTTCGTGAACTATTTCACACGTCAGAGCCGTAACTTCCAGGTCTATCTGCAGTCGGAAGATGAGTTCCGCAAATCACCGGAAGATCTGAACAAGGTCTATGTTCGTGGTGGCGATGGGCAGCGTGTCCCGCTTTCCACACTGGTGACCATGACCCGTCAACAGGCGCCGACGACGCTGGATCGCTATAATGTCTATCCGGCAGCCAAGTTCCAGATCGCTGCAGCCCCCGGTTATAGTAACGGCCAGGCGATGGATGTCGTGAAGCGTATCGTGCAGGAGGAGCTGGGAAGCGAGTACTCCATGGGCTGGACGGGTGAGGCCTATCAGCAGGAGAACGCCGGCGACGCGGCCACGATTGCCATTGTTTTCGGTATCATCATGGTCTTTCTCATTCTGGCGGCACAGTATGAAAGCTGGACATTGCCGTTGGCGGTCATCGCTGCCGTACCCTTTGCCTTTTTGGGGTCGGTACTGGCTGTCTGGTTGCGCCATTTTGATACCAGCGTCTATCTGCAGGTCGGCCTTCTGGTCGTGGTGGGACTTGCCGCCAAGAATGCGATCTTGATCGTGGAATTTGCGCAGCAGCAGCGCACTCGTGAGGGGCTCTCGATCGTGGAGGCCGCCACGCACGCAGCGCAGCAGCGTTTCCGTCCAATCGTCATGACATCGCTTGCCTTCATTGGTGGTACGCTGCCACTGGCGCTGGCCAGCGGTGCCAGTGAGGCAAGCCGACATCACATTGGTACGCCTGTAGTGGGTGGCATGATCACCATTACGATTCTTGCCAGCCTGTTCGTGCCGGCAACCTATGTGTTTATCATGCAGGCATCACAGTGGGCCAGCCGCAAGCTTGGTATCGGTCAACAGCAAAAAGAAGAGCAGGGCAATACGGTTGAAGCTTCTACCGGACGCTCAACCTCTGCTTCCGATGACGATCATCGCAGCTAGGCGATATGGTTGTTCCACGAAGGCCGCACCTACGGGTGCGGCTTTTTTTGTGCCGTTGTTGGCACCAATGTGCCCTGGACGAAAGTGATGGCCTGCAGGTCTCTCGTCTCGCAGTATCATCAAACTGCTGACAACGCCTTTGACCGGTGATGCGTTATCGCTTTTTGAACGGCCTCAAGGCGCTTTATGGGTATATGGGTAGGTAGATCGGTTTTCGGGAGACGGGCATGGCCACGCTGACGACGCGAGTACTCGATCAACACAATGGGGTTGCAGTAGAAGGGATGGTGGTGTCGCTTGAAATTAACGGAGATGACGAACCCATTCTGACGCTTCATACCAATGCTCGGGGAGAGCTTGAAGATACGCTGCTTCAGGATGGTAGTGGGGGACACTATCGTCTTATCTATCACGTACGTGACTATTTTCTGAGCCAGGGCGTGGAGTGCCCGCTGTTTGATCGAATACCGGTCGAACTCACGCTATCACGTGGCGCAAAAGAAACCATCGTCCTGCTGGTCAGCCCCTGGGGATACAATGTTCATCGTGACAGCCGAGGCTGTCACGATCACCGGTCATCCGGCAGACGCTGAAGGTGCCTGAAGAGTAATTTAAGGAGTATCGGCCGTCTGTCTGGCAGCGTCAGACATCGCGTTCTCTTCCGTCACCTGATGCTCGGGCAGAATCAGATGCATGAGGATGGCCAGCAGCCCGCCTGTCGTAATCGAGGAAGAGAGAACACTTTGCACCAGTTCCGGCAGTCCTGAAAGCACCTGCGGCACCAGTTCGACGCCCAGCCCGGCTCCAAGAGACAGCGCAATGATCATGACCCGTTTGCGGGTCATGCGCTGCTCGGCAAGCATTCGGATACCGGAAACGGCAATCAAGCCGAACATTAATGTCGTCGCCGCACCCAGAACGGGCTGTGGAATGGACTGTAGCATGGCGCCCATGGCGGGTATTAACCCCAGAACAATCAAAATACCGCCGACAAACAGGCCGATATGACGGCTGGCGACTCCGGTCAGATGAATGATGCCCGTATTCTGGCTGAAGGTGGTATTGGGGAAGGTGTTAAGGATGCCGGCGAGCAGGGAGTTGAAACTGTCACCCAGAACGCCTCCGCGGATACGCTTTTGATATTCCGGGCCGCTGGTGGGTAAGTGCGAAGCACGTGACGAGCCGGTCAGATCCCCCACGGTTTCGATGGCCGTGATGGCAAAGATGAAGGCGACCGGAATAAAGGCTGCTACATCAAAGCCCAACCCGTAGCGCAGGGGCTGCGGAAACTGGAACAGTGGTGCCTGTGCCACGCCGCTCAGATCCAGACGACCCATCAGTGCTGCCGCAATACAGCCGGCCAAAAGGCCAACAAAGACGGACCCTACCCGCAGCATGGGGTGGCGGCTGAGCTGACAGGTCAGTACTACGCCTATCACGATCACTGCCAACAGCAGATTGAGAGGGTCACCTGGATTTTCGGCGCCATGCCCGCCGGCGATGTCGGTGACGCCAACGCTGACCAGACTCAGGCCGATCAGGGTGACCACCACACCGGTGACTGTAGGGGTAATGATGCGCTTTAAATGATGCAGCACGCTGCCCAGTGCCATCTCGATCAGACTACCGGCCATGCAGATGCCAAACAGTACGCCCAGCACTTCATGATCGGAGGCGCCGTGCTCACGGGCAATCAGGCCGGCTGAAATGAGGGGTGCCACAAAGGAAAAGCTGGTGCCCTGTACGCACAGAAGGCCTGATCCCAGAGGCCCAAGACGCTGAGTCTGAATCAGTGTACTGATGCCGGAGACCAGCAGTGCCAGACTGATCAGATAGGGCGCTTCACTTTGTAGGCCCAGTGCACCGGTAACGATGATGGTGGGCGCAATAATGGCGACAAAACAGGCCAGTACATGCTGAAAGGCGACCAGAAACGACGTATGGAACGGTGGCCGATCACCGTGTCGAAATATCAACTCATTGTCATGCATTCAAT
Source organism: Kushneria konosiri (assembly GCF_002155145.1). Classification (NCBI taxonomy): domain Bacteria; kingdom Pseudomonadati; phylum Pseudomonadota; class Gammaproteobacteria; order Oceanospirillales; family Halomonadaceae; genus Kushneria; species Kushneria konosiri. The sequence goes on along the minus strand of NZ_CP021323.1, from coordinate 3,276,691 downwards.
GTGTTCCGCGGGATCATTCATGGCGCTCAAGCGCTGGTGATGAAAGAGAGGGCGACCATTGCGACCGCCAGGGGTCAGTGGGAGGCGGCATCATAAAGCTTTTTGCCCATGACGTAGGTGGCACTGATGCAGCGTTCATCACCAAGGATCATCAGGTTGAAAAGCTTTTCCATAAGGGTGGGGTCGTGTCGATCCTTGCGGGTCAGCATGGGTGTCGCGCGTGGGTTGATGACGGTGATGTCCGCTTCCATGCCGGCAGTCAGACTACCGATGTGGTGATCGATGTCGAGCACACGGGCGTTACCCAGCGTATGGGCATAAAAGGCCTGCCATGGTGTCAGGGGTTGGCCTGATAGCTGACCGACCTTGTAGGCATCCTGAAGGGTCTGAAAGGGGCTGAAGCTGGTGCCGGCGCCAATATCACTGGCAATGCCAACGCGCACTTCCTGCTCACGTGCTTGGCGCCAATCGAAAAGCCCACTGCCCAGAAACAGGTTCGAACTCGGGCAAAAGGCGATGGCCCCTCCATCATCGGCGAGCCGTTGTCGAACATCATCATCTATATAAATGCCGTGGGCGAAAATCGCCCTTGGACGCACCAGCTGATAGCGTGAATAGACGTCCAGGTAGTCGCGTGCTTCCGAGAAAAGAGATTTGACCCATTCAACTTCCTGCCGGTTTTCGGACAGGTGGGTCTGCATCACCATGCCGGGATAGTCACTCAAAAGCTCACCGGTGGCGGCCAGCTGTTGCGGCGTTGATGTGGGTGCAAAACGAGGGGTGATCGCGTACTCGAGCCGGCCACGGTTGTGCCATTGCTCAATTAGCTGGCGGCTATCACGGATGCCGGTCTCGGGCGTATCACACAGCGCCGCCGGGGCGTTGCGGTCCATCATCACCTTACCGCCCAGCATGCGCATGTTTCGCTCGAAAGCGGCGCTGAAAAGGGCATCGACAGAGGCGGGGTGGCTGGTGCAAAAGGCCAGCGCAGTGGTGACACCATTGGCCAGCAGCTGCTCAAGAAAGGCGTTGGCAATCTCGTCAGCATAGGCCCGATCAACGAAACGACATTCTTCCGGAAAGGTGTAGGTGTTGAGCCAGTCGAGCAGCTGACGACCGTAGGAAGCTATGATATCGAGCTGACTGTAGTGAAGATGCGGATCGATAAAGCCCGGCATGATCAGTTGATCCGGCCAGTGTTCGATGGGGGTGCCTTCCGGCAGATTTTCCAGTAGCACCTGCGCTGGGCCGCTTTGCAGTATGCGTCCTTCCTGAATCAGGATTAGCCCATCCTGATGAAATTCCACACTGCCTTCTCGAGGCTCATCGCTCGTCCCTGGATCATCATTAAAATGCAGGGTCATGCCCCTTAGTGCGTTAAGACTGCTCATTTCATGGTGTCCATCTTTTTGTCGTGGATGAAGAAGGCATGATGGTGGCGTTGCCCAGCCATGCAGGCCCGAGAGCATGGCATGACACATTGAGTCATCGACAACGACAGCATCGATTCCCCTGCCTTGATAGGGATAAAACTATCAGGTCCATCGTTTGAATTAATTTTAATATTAAGGAAGCTTATCAAGAGGGCGATGAATAAGGTCGATAGGAACGACAGAACCTAACGCACCTTTTCACTTCTCTGGAGAATCCTATCATGCTGGGCCTGAATCGTAGCGTCAGATACAAATTGATCGGCAACGTTGTTATGACAGCATTCATCATGCTGGTCATTGGCGTTGCCGGCATCCTTGGAATGCAGTCATCGGACCGGAATCTTGAGTCGGTTTATGGCACAAACGTTGTACCCATGCAGGTACTGGTTGATGTGAGGGGGGCGCTTTACGACTCGCGCGTCGATTTCATGCGTGTGCAGATTGATGAGAATCCCGAAACGGCCCGGCAGTTGCTATCAAGCTATGGCAATGAACATCGCGACAAGGTCAACCAGCTTTGGCAAAGCTATACGTCCAGGTTCCTTGACTCTTCGGAAGAGCAGGCCCTTGAGGCCAATACAACGCCAGCATTGGCAGCTTACTGGCAAAATTATGATCGATTCCTGCGCAATATGGCGAGTGGTGCTTTTCCCTCTGCAGAGGATATGACCCAATTTCGCGATACGTTCCAAACGGCAGCCAACGGTGTAAGTAGTGCTTTGAGTATCAATGTAAAAGAGGCAGAAGGCGCCTATGCCACCAGTAGTAAAAGCTCGGAAGTATCTCTTTTTGCCATCCTAACGGTCATGGGAGTTGCTTTTCTGGTCATGGGTGGCATTGCCTGGCTTTTGATCCGCGGCATCATGGGACCGCTCAAGCGGGCCAGTGAAGTGTCCGAGTCCATCGCCCAGGGCGATCTGAATAATCATATCGAAGTGAAGGGCCGAGACGAATTCGCCAGCCTGTTGAACAGTCTCGCTGCCATGCAGAAACAGCTGGCCCATGTGGTCAACGATGTCCGGGTCAACGCCGAGTCTGTCGGTTCTGCCTCCAGTCAGATTGCCTCGGGCAATGATGATCTGTCGCGTCGCACCCAGGAGCAGGCGGCCAGCCTTGAGGAAACGGCCGCATCGATGGAAGAGATGACCTCGACCGTCAAGCAGAACGCCGATAATGCCGCGCAGGCCAATCAGCTGGCATTGAATGTGCGTCAGCAGGCCCGTGAAGGCAGTGACGTGGTGGATCAGACCACCCGTGCCATGAATGAAATCAGCACCTCGAGCCAGAAGATTGCCGAGATTGTGGGTCTGATCGATTCGATCGCCTTCCAGACCAACCTGCTGGCACTCAATGCGGCGGTTGAAGCGGCGCGTGCCGGGGAGCAGGGCCGTGGCTTTGCGGTGGTGGCCAGCGAAGTACGTACCCTTTCAAGTCGCAGTGCCGAGGCGGCTCGCGAGATCAAGTCGCTGGTCGATGACAGCGTGGCCAAGGTGGCCAATGGTGCCGAGCTGGTGGGTCGCTCGGGTCAGACGCTGGGCGGGATTGTTGAAAGCATCAACAAGATGACCGACATCGTGGCCGAGATTGCCGCGGCCAGCCGTGAGCAGTCCACGGGTATCGAGCAGGTCAATCAGGCCATCTCGCAGATGGACAGCGTGACTCAGCAAAACGCCGCGCTGGTGGAAGAGGCCGCGGCAGCCAGCCGCTCCATGGAACAGAGCGCTCGGGTATTGCGTGAGCAGGTGGCCTTTTTCAGGGTGGCGGATGGCGGTGCAAGGCAATACGCCTCGGCGCCGGTGGCCAGCCGCTTGATGGAAAAGCCGAAGCGTCATGAATCAGCCGGGGCGGGTGAAGTGCCTTCAACGGCGCCCAGAGCCTCGAACAGGCCGACAGCGCCGGTAAAAAGCCAGAGCTACAAGGCGCCTGCCACCACCAGCGATACCGATGAATGGGAAACGTTCTAAAACCGTCAACAACTGATAGACCCTGAAAAAGGATCGCCGCTTATGCGGCGATCCTTTTTTTATCGACAATACAAGAGACTGATGGGAAAGAGTCATCGACTCTTTTTTGAAAAAACGGCCGTATGAAAGACCTGTTTCAACAGGTGGAAAAGTTGAGAAACAGCAGAATGCGCTTATGAAATTGGGTTCGGGAAGGGGGGATGACTTATACTCCGGGCTGCCTTTAGGGCGTTACAGTCTATGACATCAATAACTTACAGGAACCGTTATGACGCCTGGTCCCATAACGACGCTCTTTATCGCCATCGTAGTGCTGGTGCTCGGCCAGCAGTGTGTCAAGCACATCCGCTTTCTGCGTGAGTTCAATATACCGGTGCCAGTGGTTGGCGGGCTTCTTGCCACGTTCTGCATCACGGCACTACGTGCCTTTGGGATCGAAATTACTTTTTTCGGTGGGCTTCAGGAACCCTTCATGCTGGTCTTTTTCGCCTCGGTGGGTCTCTCTGCCAACTTTGGTCTGATTCGTGCAGGGGGATCAAGGCTACTGATCTTTTTTGCACTGGTGGTAGGGCTGCTCGTACTGCAAAACATTGTCGGTGTAGGGATTGCCACCCTGTTTGGGTTGTCGCCCGTCATGGGGCTTCTGGGAGGGTCAATTACCATGTCCGGCGGACATGGCACCGGTGCGGCATGGGCTGAAACCTTCACCAACAACTATGGCGTGGACAGTGCCATGGCGCTGGCCATGGCTGCGGCAACGTTTGGACTGGTCTTTGGCTCTCTGATTGGTGGGCCGACCGCATCGTTCCTAATTCGGCGTGCTCAAAAAAAGGGTATGAGCATTCAAAGCGATGAGCAAAGCGATGTTGCTGATCTTGCCGGCAGGAATGAGCGAACCGATGTTGGCAGCGTGATTCGGGTATTGTGCTGTCTCTTTGCAGGCGTTGTTGCCGGGACATTTTTTCACGGCCTGCTTGAAGATACGCCTTTCAGTCTGCCGACATTTGTCTGGGTGCTTTTTTCGTGTGTGATTATCGGCAATGTCCTGCGCATCAGTCACCTTTATTACGTCAACGACGATGCCAATAATACGGTAGGTAATGTTGCGCTCTCCGTATTTCTGGCGCTTGCGTTGATGAACCTGAAATTATGGGATCTTGCCAATCTTGCGCTCCCAATGCTGGTCATTTTGATGGTGCAGGTCGCTCTGGTCTTTTTCTATACAACGCAGGTGACCTTCAGAGTCATGGGCGGCGGTTATGATGCCGCTGTACTGGTGGCGGGTAATTGTGGTTTTGCCATGGGGGCGACACCTACTGCCATCGCCAATATGCAGGCCGTTACCGAGCGGTTCGGGCCCTCCCGGCTGGCATTCATTATTGTGCCTGTAGTGGGTGGTTTTTTGATTGATATCGCCAATGCACTCATCATCAAGGGCTTTCTTTTTTTCACTTGAGATTGATGCCGGGCGACCGGCCCGGCAGCCATTCACTTGTGCGCCCGATAAATGCCCCTATACCCAGCGTTTGCCTGTATTCGCTACCAGATACGGCGCATCGAAAATAGCGACTCCTGTCCGGAACAAATTCAGCAGGATTGTGTGACGCGAGGGGTAACGTATCAGTGTGTGGCGTTGGGGGATTCAAACATCATGACATCGACATTCGAATGCTCACGTGCCCTGTGATGAGTTGAGTGATATGAGCATAAAAAAGGCCGCCTGCCATTGGCAGACGGCCTTTTGATTGCAGGTATAAATGCTTACCAGAGCAGAGACACCAGCAAGTAGACCAGCAGAGTGATGACGACCGTGCCGGCAAGATTGAGAAACAGCCCGGCACGAATCATGGACTGAATTTTCATCTGACCGGTCGCAAATACAATGGCGTTGGGTGGCGTGGCGACAGGCATCATGAAGGCACAGCTTGCAGCAATGGCTGCGGGTACAGTGATAAGTAGTGGCGAAAGCCCCAGTGAGATGGCCAGCGCGCCTAAAAGGGGTAAAAAGGCAGCAGCGGTGGCAGTGTTGGAGGTGACCTCGGTCAGGAAAATGACGACCAGCACGACGATGGCGATCAGACCGATCAAAGGGAAAATGGAGAAGAGCGAAAGCTGTTCGGCGATCCAGGCGGCAAGGCCAGAGCTTTGAATGATGCCTGCCAGCGCCAGCCCACCACCAAACAGCAGCAACACCCCCCAGGGCAGTGAAGCCGAACTTTCCCAATCCATGAGTTTTTCTTTGTCGCTGTTGCCTGAAGGGATCAGGAAAAGCCCAATGCCAACTGCCATCGCAATGGTGGTATCGCTAAGCCAGTCGAGGCCGAGATTGTTTAGAACAGGGCGCAGAATCCAGGCGGCAGCTGCTATTAGAAACGCAATACCGACTCGCTTTTCAGCGCTGCTCATATTGCCAAGCTTGTCGAGCTCTTCTTTCAAGAGATCGTTGCCAGCCTTGTCCTGTCCAAGATCAAAGCCTTGTCGTGTCAGCCACCACCAGGCGATGGCCATCATTGCAATTGATACCGGCAGTCCAACGATCATCCACTGTGCAAAACCGATATCAATCTCTTGATTATTGGATAGATATCCTGCGAGCAAAGCATTGGGAGGAGTCCCTATCAGGGTAGCCACACCACCAATACTGGCTGAATAGGCAATGGCCAGCAGCAGCGTTGTGGCATAGCGTCGGACTTCACTTTCATTGCTGGTGGAGAGCAGGGCAATGACCGATGTGCCAATGGGGAGCATCATGATGGCCGTTGCCGTATTGGATACCCACATGCTGATAAATCCCGTTGCCAGCATGAAGCCGCCAATCTGTTTTTTGGGATCAGACCCTACGACAATCAGAATGCGCAATGCGATGCGACGGTGCAGGTTCCAGCGCTGCATGGCAAGGCCCAGCAAAAAGCCACCTAAAAAGAGATAAATGATGGGATCTGCATAGGCAGAAGTTACCTCTTTAAGGCTCCCTATCCCCATGGCGGGCGCTAAAATAATGGGAAGCAGCGAGGTTGCCGGTATCGGAATGGCCTCGGTGGACCACCATGTTGCCATCAGAAGTGCCAGTCCGATGCAGTGCCAAGCGCTCTCGGACATTCCCTGCGGCGAGGGAACAATTAGTACCATTAAAATCCACAATACACCCAGCCATAGGCCAATGACGGGTGCCTTGCCTGAAGAGGGTTGATTGGTATCCGTTGTCGTATCAGGCATGGTTCATTCTCAATATCACAATAGAAAGGCAGAAAGCACAAGAATTACCGATAAATCGGCATAAACTCTCGTCTTTATTCATGTTTATAATGGAGTATAAGACGATTGTATTTGCCCCTTTCGTCGATTAAAGAAGCGCATAAGCCATCTGGAGCAGCATCTTGAGTTGTTTTTTCATTAAGAGTTCAGGGAGAGATAAATGATTCTTGTAACCGGAGGTGCCGGGTATATTGGTTCACATACGGTTCTGGCACTGCTGGAAGCGGGTCAGGACGTACTGGTACTGGATAATTTCTGCAATGCCAATAAGCAATCTCTTGAAAGAGTTGGCACGCTAACTGGCAGGGAAGTTCAGTGGGTCGAGGGCGATATTCGGGACGCTGCCCTGCTCGATGATATTTTCAGCCAGCATGATATCGAGTCAGTCATTCACTTTGCCGGGCTCAAGGCCGTCGGTGAAAGCGTACAAAAGCCCCTTGCCTACTTTGATAATAACGTCAATGGCACCCTCGTACTTTGTAGCGCAATGTCCCGTGCCGGTGTAAAGAAGATTGTTTTCAGTTCTTCGGCGACCGTCTACGGCGATCCACAATCCGTTCCCATTCGCGAGGACTTTCCCACTTCGGCTACCAATCCTTACGGTCGCTCGAAACTGATGGTAGAAGAAGTCCTGCAAGACCTTGCAGTATCGGATCCGCAATGGCGTATTTCCGTACTGCGCTATTTCAATCCGGTTGGCGCACACGATAGTGGCATGATCGGTGAAGATCCTAACGGAATTCCCAATAACCTGGTGCCTTTTGTCAGCCAGGTGGCGATCGGGCGTCGTGAGGTGCTGTCTGTATTTGGCAATGATTATGATACCGAAGATGGTACGGGCGTTCGCGATTACATTCATGTCACCGATCTGGCGAATGGTCATCTGAAGGCACTTGATTACCTGCTGCATCATGATGGTGTGCATACCTTCAATCTGGGTACTGGCAAGGGTTATAGTGTACTCGAGGTGGTGCAGGCCTTTGAAAAAGCGAGTGGTCGCAAGGTGGCTTATGAGTTCAGGCCGCGTCGGGCCGGGGATATTGCCCGCTGCTATGCTGACCCTGAATACGCCAAAGAGGTACTGGGATGGACTGCTGAGTTCGGTATCGAAAAAATGATGGCAGATACCTGGCGGTGGCAGGAAAACAATCCCAACGGTTACGCTGACTCGACATCTTCATGATTCTGTTTTAGTCAGCGCGCTTCAGTCCTGGGTAGCCAGAGCCCGGGGCTGGATTGGTCCGGAAAAAACCTGATGATGATATGATGCTCTATCGGTTCCGGGCGGTTTATCCAAACATCCCGGGCATCTGGCATCAACTTACTGGTTCAGCATTCAGTGGGACAGGGGGATGTTGTTGCCAGCGATACCACATTCGCTGATACCGCTGTTTGAGTGTTTTAAATGACAGGAAATAAAAGACCTCTGGCCGCTATTGCCATCCGTCAGGTAGAAAAAAGTACCGGTGCCAGTCGAAACGCACTTGAGCAAACGGTAGCGCTGATCGCTTTGGGATATCAGGTCGTCATTATCGCCGAGCGGGGGAACTCTGCTCTGGTAGAGCGCTCTGGGGCTCGATTGGTCAAAACCTGGCGCTGGCCTTTCAAGGGCGCGCGTCGACGTTTCTGGTTCAACCATCGTGTGCAGGCATGGTCAAAGCGTCATGCGCCAGCTCTGCTGGTGAGCCATGGTGATGTAGAAACGCCTGATGTGGTATATCTTCATAACTGCGTGCATCTGGCGAGCAAGGCCATTAATGGATGCAAATTGCCAGGCAATCATGAAGTGGCCGCCATTCATGACCACATATTGCAGCGCCAGCGCTTTCGCCGAATTGCCGTCAACTCCAGAATGATGGGTAACGATTTAATAACCCGCTATGACATCGCTCCCGACAGGATCGATATCAGCTATCCCGGTTATGATCCCGAGCAGTTCAATCCGCAAAACGCGCGTATTGGACGAGATGGGGTCCGTCAATCGCTGGGCGCTGCATCTGACGATTTTCTGATAGGAGTAGTAACCTCCGGTAATTTCAAAAAGCGCAATGTGGAAGGTTTTGTAAAACTTGCCGCTGAGCTTGACAAGGCGCTGCCGGGGCGCTGCCGCTTTCTTGTTGTCGGCAAGGATGATGCCTCTTCTTTTCAACAGCTGGCTCAAAAGCTTGGAATTGCCGAGCGTTTTGTCTGGCGCTCCACTATTAATAAAGTTGAAGGACTTTACGGCGCGCTGGATATTTTCATGCTGCCTGCCCACATCGAAGAGTTCGGAAGAGTTGCGCTTGAAGCCATGGCGTGCGGTACGCCCGTCATGCTGTCATCCGGAGTAGGGTGTGCCGAACTTTTGGAGGGCCGTTATCCCGAGCTGGTACTGGACGCCATGGATAGTCGAGAGTGGGCGCGCCGTGCTCTTCAGCTTCTTGACGATCATGACAGACGCGTCATGCTGGGTAATGAGCTTTCAATACTCGCAAGTCACTATTCCCATGATCAACAGCAGAAAAAATTGATGGACGAGTTCAAGTCATTGCGTAAAGCCAGTACTGAATAAGCTGATGTGCAACTGACATTGTCTTCTTCTCGGGCTGCAGCTTTTTAAAGCTCTGTGAAGCCGATATGGGATTCACGGAACACCCCGAAGGCAAATACGAAAGGAGTAACGTTTATCGTGTCCCAAACATGGGCGGTCATTCTTCTGTGTATGGCATTTTTGATCGTTGGTGTCCTGCTATCGATCATTTGGCGTATGTCCCGTGAGCTGCGCCGCCGTCGAGCACGCCAGGCCCAGGAAAAGGCCCAGGCAGAGTATCAATGCCTTTCGAATCTCAATGTTATAGGGCGCGCCATGCAGGAAGGTCAGATGGATCTGGTGGAGGGGTGCCTGCGCGCTCGGGTCATCATTGACATTCTCGATGCGGGCTGGTGGAAAGACGATAAGCTGACAGTAATTGCACAGGTCAGTGACAGCACATCACATTTGAATACTCATCAGGCGCGTTCTGCTCTTACTGCCCGCGAGAGAATGCAGGAAGACCGGCAACGAATGCAGGTCGTCAGTGAAAACGAAACCGCTATTCTTCAGGCAGCACGTCAATTGGTAAGTCTAACCGATAGCGTTATCGCACGTTGATAAGAAATATTTTCAACTATATCCATTTTTTTGAAGTTCAAAGCGATTAACCTGAAATTTAATCATTGCAATAAACAGCGTTTGACTTTCATCGCTTTCAGTGCGAAAACAGTGTTCGAATACGTCACAATGGATTGCCTGTGACGCGTTTTTCATCATGGCATCGAGTAGTTGTTCCGATTGACCAAAGCAGGGTGGTCATGGGCTGGTTTCAATGTCTCCGGTATGCTTTTCTTGGCGGTAGAAGAAAAACTTTCTTGAGCTATTGCCATTGCCTATACTCGGAACCGCTTAGTAACAACATCGTTGCCCTAGCGTTGCAAAAAAGAAGGAGTCTTGCATGAATAAATCAACAACTGGCTTGCTGCTGGGATCTGCTCTTGTAATGGGTCTCGCTGGTTGCGCCAGCTCAGGTACTCAATCCTCTGGTGCTTCTTCCAGCGGCGATTCCTGGTATTCTTCTCCTTTCGTCTGCGGTCTGGCTGGCGGCCTGATCGGTGGTGGCATCGGTTACGGTGTCAGCAGCAATGACGATGAAGAAACCGGTGCTGCCGTTGGTGCCACTGCCGGCGCAACAGCAGGCGCTCTGCTTTGCTCGGGCGGCGACAATCGTGAAATGGACTCGGACAACGATGGCGTCCCGGACTCTCGCGACGAGTGCCCGGGTACACCGGCTGGTGTTGCCGTTGATGCCAAGGGTTGCCCGATCGATACCGATGGCGACGGCGTTCCGGACTACCTCGATCAGTGCCCGGGTACTCCGGCCGGTGTAGAGGTTGACTCTCGTGGTTGCCCGCTGGATTCAGACGGTGATGGCGTACCGGATTATCAGGACCAGTGCCCGGATACCCCGGCTGGCACCCAGGTCAATGCCCTTGGTTGCCCGGCTGCACTGGTACTGCGCGATGTCAACTTTGAATTCGATTCTGCCAAGCTGACTTCCAATGCCGAGCAGACTCTGAATGATGTTGCCGAGAAGCTGAACAGCAACGAGCAGGTTCGTGTTCGTCTGGAAGGCTATACCGATTCCATCGGTAGCGCCGCCTACAACAAGGATCTGTCTCAGCGTCGTGCAGAATCAGTACGTCAGTACCTGATTTCTCAGGGCGTATCTGCTGAGCGTATGGAAGCTCTCGGTTTCGGTGAACAGAATCCTGTAGCCACCAACGAGACTGCTGAAGGTCGCGCAGAAAACCGTCGTACTGAAGTACATCCGCTGGGCGATGATGGCCAGGTCAGGGATCGTACCGGTCAGAACGGTAGCAACAATCAGTAAATCTTACTGATCTGCACTAGATAAAAGAGGGCGCTTCGGCGCCCTCTTTTTTATGAATTTTTTGTGATGTCCGCCGACAGTTACTGCAATTTCCGGGTATTAACTGGACGCCATTCCTTACTATTTGCTAGTTTGCACTCCGGCTTGTTACTTGCCCACGCCTGCCAGTTCCATGGCGCACTCCCTGCGTCCGCTGACAATGTAATACCTCAAGTGACTCCTGGTAGCGGTCACCACTGAAACAAGGAAGGAACTCCTATGCCCGTCGTCACGCTTCCTGACGGTAGCCAGCGTCAATTTGAATCTTCTGTTTCCATCATGGCAATTGCCGAATCCATCGGTGCGGGACTGGCCAAAGCCGCCGTTGCCGGTAAAATCGATGGGCATTTGGTGGACACCGCCGATGTTGTCGAGCATGACGCGGCGGTCGCCATTGTGACTGCAAAGGATCAGGAAGGGCTCGAGATCATACGTCACTCTTGCGCCCATCTTATCGGTCATGCCGTCAAACAGTTGTATCCCGAAGCTAAAATGGCTATCGGTCCTGTCATTGATGATGGCTTTTATTACGACATTGATTTTGGCCAGTCCATTTCGAGCGATGATCTCGAAAAGATCGAAAAACGCATGCGCGAGCTGATCGATGAAGGATATAACGTCTCAAGGGAGTACGTTGACCGCGATCAGGCCATGGAAGCCTTTGTCTCAAGAGACGAACCTTACAAGCAGGACATCGTGTCACGTATTCCAGAAGGTGAGACCATCCGTCTTTACCATCACAAGGAATACACGGACATGTGCCGGGGACCTCACGTTCCCAATACCCGACACCTCAAGTCCTTCAAGCTTTTGAAGCTCGCTGGCGCCTATTGGCGTGGTGATGCCTCCAATACCATGCTGACGCGCATCTATGGCACGGCGTGGGCGGACAAGAAACAGTTAAATGCCTATCTCAAGCGACTTGAAGAGGCGGAAAAGCGCGATCATCGCAAGCTCGCTCGCCAGCTCAATCTCTTCCATCAGCAGGAAGAGTCACCAGGCATGGTATTCTGGCATCCAAGAGGCTGGGCCATCTGGCAGGCGGTCGAGCAGTACATGCGTCGTGTCTATCGCGATAGCGGGTATCAGGAAATTCGTTGTCCGCAGGTGATGGACGTCAGCCTCTGGAAAAAGTCCGGTCACTGGGACAACTATTCGGAAAACATGTTCTTTACCGAGTCGGAAAAGCGTGAGTACGCGCTCAAGCCGATGAATTGTCCGGGACATGTCCAGGTCTTCAATTCAGGTCTTCACAGCTATCGCGAAATGCCCATTCGCTACGGCGAATTTGGTGGTTGCCATCGTAATGAGCCATCGGGTGCCCTGCACGGCATCATGCGAGTTCGTGCCTTTACTCAGGACGATGGTCACGTCTTTTGTACAGAGCGTCAGATCGAGCCGGAAGTCACCGATTTTCACCGGCAGGCCCTCAAGGTCTATGAAGACTTCGGCTTTGATGATATTGACGTCAAGATTGCTTTGCGTCCCGATAAGCGCATTGGTAGTGATGAGGATTGGGACAAGGCCGAAGGGGCTCTGCGAGCAGCGCTTGAAGCGTGCAATGTGCAGTGGCAGGAACTGCCGGGTGAGGGTGCCTTCTATGGCCCCAAGATCGAGTATCATATGCGGGACTGTCTGGGCCGCGAATGGCAGGTTGGCACCATGCAGGTTGACTTCATGATGCCCGGACGCCTTGGCGCGCAGTATGTGGGCGAGGACGGCAATCGCCACACGCCAGTAATGCTTCACCGCGCCATTATCGGGTCCTTCGAGCGCTTTATTGGCATTCTGCTTGAGCATCATGCCGGCGCACTTCCTTTGTGGCTTGCTCCGGAGCAGGCAGTTGTTCTTAATATTACCGATGCTCAGGCCACTTATGCCACGGCGTTGACCGATCAATTGCAACAAGCCGGCCTTCGTGTCAAGTCAGACTTGAGGAATGAGAAGATCGGTTTTAAAATTCGTGAGCATACACTTCAGAAAGTACCTTATCTGCTGGTAGTCGGTGATAAGGAAGTGGAGTCAGATAGAGTTGCTGTCAGAACGCGCACAGGCGAGGACCTTGGAACAATGACAGTGTCCGAGTTTCTTGCCAGGATGGATAAAGAGCGTAGATAGCAGCATTTCTTTTAATCAATGGAGACTTGACGATCAAGCGAAATAACCAACGTGGGCGCCCTCAGGAAAAGCGCGCACCCATAAATGACCGCATTCGTGCGGATGAAGTTCGGCTTATCGATAGCGAGGGCGAGCAGCTGGGTGTTGTGCCCATGAATGAGGCGCTTGCCAAGGCTGAAGAAGCTGGGCTTGATCTCGTGCAGATATCCAACGCCGATCCGATCGTTTGCAAGATCATGGATTACGGCAAGCATCAGTTCGAACTGAAAAAGCAAAAGTCTGCTCAGAAGAAAAAGCAGAAGCAGATCCAGATCAAGGAAGTCAAATTCCGCCCTGCAACCGATGAGGGTGATTATCAGGTCAAGCTTAAAAACCTGACCCGATTCCTTGAGGAAGGCGATAAGGGCAAGGTCACGCTGCGATTTCGTGGTCGCGAAATGGCGCACCAGGACATCGGTCGCAAGCTCATGGAGCGCGTAGAACATGACTTGGAAGACCTTGCTGTTGTAGAATCGCGTCCGAAGATGGAAGGTCGGCAAATGATCATGATGCTGGCCCCCAGGAAAAAGTGATCCGCGGGCAGTTTAACGAGCGTGTCGGAGCCGTGGCAGATAATCTGCCCTGACTCCGAGCGTTGGCCTCGGGTTTTCTAAAAAATAGCGTGTGGAGTTATTCTCATGCCGAAAATCAAGAGCAACAGCGGTGCGGCCAAGCGCTTCAAGCGCACTGCCAAGGGCTTTAAGCACAAGCAGTCCTTTCGCAGCCATATCCTGACCAAGAAATCGACCAAGCGTAAGCGTCAGCTGCGCGGTATGAAGCAGATCCATGATGCCGATCGTCGTTTGATCGAGCGCATGCTCCCTTATATCTAAGTCGATTCAAATAACTGAAGTCAGGAGGTTTTCATGGCTCGTGTAAAGCGCGGTGTCGTCGCTCGTCGTCGTCACAAGAAGATTCTGAAGCAGGCGAAAGGGTACTACGGTGCTCGTTCACGTACTTTCCGTGTTGCCAAGCAGGCGGTCATCAAGGCAGGCCAATACGCCTACCGCGACCGCCGTCAGCGCAAGCGTCAATTCCGCGCACTGTGGATTGCACGTATCAACGCTGCAGCTCGCACTCACGGCATGTCCTATAGCCGCTTCATTAACGGCCTGAAAAAGGCTGGTATCGAGATCGACCGCAAGATCCTTGCTGATCTGGCCGTTCACGAAAAGCAGGCTTTCGGTTCCATCGTCGAGCAAGCCAAGGCTGCCTGACGGTTTGGGTGATCTGATATCACCTGCCGAAGTGCTACAAGGGAAGAGCCGTCGCTCTTCCCTTGTTTTTTTGTGTGGCAACAATTTATCGTCAGATCCCTGATAACAGGATCAACGTGCAGAGCTTTCCTGGTATCTGCAATCTGCCGTTTTTCATGGAGCAAGACGGATGGAGCATCTCTCCACAGTAGTAGCGACGGCAGTCGAAGCCATTGGCGCTGCCGAAGATATCAGGGCACTGGAAGAAATTCGTGTCCGCTATCTGGGCAAGAAAGGCGAGGTGACGGCTCTGTTGAAAGGGCTGGGTAAACTGCCTCCCGAGGAGCGGCCCGCAGCAGGTGAAGTAATCAATCAGGCTCGACAGCAGATTGAAAGCGCTCTTGAAGCCAAAAAGGCAACGCTTGAAGCCAGTGCCATGGCGGCAAGGCTTGCGGCGCAAAAGGTGGATGTAACCCTACCCGGGCGACGTGAATCATCGGGCGGTTTGCATCCGATCACCCAGACGCTGCGTCGTATCGAGCAATGTTTTGCCAATATTGGTTATGACATCGCTGAAGGCCCCGAGATTGAAGATGATTATCATAACTTTGAAGCACTGAATATCCCGGCGCACCATCCTGCTCGCGCCATGCATGACACCTTTTATTTTGATGCGCGCCATGTACTGCGCACGCACACCTCTCCGGTGCAGATTCGCACAATGGAGCATCAGGAGCCGCCGGTACGTCTGGTGTGCTCGGGGCGTGTTTATCGTAACGATTCCGATCTCACACACAGCCCCATGTTCCACCAGGTAGAGGGGCTGTTTGTCGATGAAAACGTCAGCTTTGCCGATCTCAAGGGCACCATCGAAGCCTTTTTGAAGGCCTTCTTTGAGCGCGACAGGCTCGATGTTCGCTTTCGTCCTTCCTATTTCCCGTTTACCGAACCTTCTGCTGAAGTCGACATTCAGTGTGTCAACTGCAGTGGCAAGGGGTGCCGGGTCTGCTCTCATACCGGCTGGCTTGAGGTCATGGGTTGCGGCATGGTGCATCCCAATGTGTTCGACCACGTTGGTATAGATTCAAAGCGCTATAGCGGTTTTGCCTTTGGCATGGGGGGGGAGCGCCTGGCGATGTTGCGTTATGGCGTCAACGATCTGCGCCTTTTTTTCGACAACGATCTGCGCTTTCTCCGCCAGTTCCAGTAATTCGTTTCGGTATAGCGAGGCAAGATGAAAGTTTCCGAACAGTGGCTGCGTCAATGGGTTGATGTAGCGCAGGATGTGCAGGCAATTGCCGATCAGATCACCATGGCGGGGCTGGAAGTCGACGCGGTCGAGCCGGTATCTGCTCCCTTTTCGGGCGTTGTTGTGGCGCAGGTCAAAGAGGCTGTCCAGCACCCTGATGCTGATCGTTTGCGTGTCTGCCAGCTTGATGATGGCAGCGGTCAGCTTCAGCAGGTGGTTTGTGGTGCGCCCAATGTGGCTGTCGGTCAGAAAGTCGCTCTGGCTCAACCAGGGGCTGTACTGCCCGGTGATTTTGCCATCAAGGAAGCCAAACTCAGGGGCGTGGCTTCTCATGGCATGATCTGTGCCGAATCCGAGCTCGGTCTGGTTGAAGAAAAATCGCCAGGCATCTGGGTGTTGCCGGACAGTGCCCCGATAGGTGAGGATCTGAGGCAGTGGCTCGGTCTTGATGATCACAGTATAGATGTGGATCTGACACCCAATCGCGGCGACTGCCTGAGCGTCATGGGCCTTGCGCGTGAAATTGGCGTGCTTAACCGTGTTGAGGTCAAAACCCCAGAAATCGCGCCCGTGGCGGCACAGATCGATGAGCGATTTGACGTTCGTCTGGATAATGCCGAGGCCTGCCCGCGCTACAGCGCGCGGGTTGTTCGCGATATCGATGTCGGTACGCCTTCTCCCTTATGGCTGACCGAGTACCTGCGTCGCTGCGGCCTGCGTTCCATCGACATCGTGGTGGACATTACCAACTACGTGATGCTTGAGCTGGGCCAGCCGATGCATGCCTTCGATCTGGAGCGCCTGCAGGGCCATATTGAAGTGCGCAATGCCCGGGACAACGAGACGCTGACGCTGCTCGACGGTCAGAACGTACAGCTTGAAGACAATACCCTGCTGATTGCCGATGCCGGTGGCCCATTGGCCATCGCGGGTGTTATGGGTGGCGAACGCTCGGGAGTCAATCGTGAGACACGCCATGTACTGCTGGAGTCCGCCTTCTTTGCGCCACTGGCGGTAGCCGGCAGGGCCCGTCAGTACGGATTGCATACGGATGCTTCGCATCGCTTTGAGCGGGGCGTGGATCCGACCCTGCAGGTGCGTGCTCTTGAGCGCGCCACGGGGTTGCTTATCGAGCTGGCCGGTGGCCGCCCGGGTCCCGTCATTGAAAGGGTTGATCAGCAGTCACTGCCTGGTACCTGTCAGGTCGGCCTGAGTACCGAGCGGGTCAGTCGAATACTGGGCATGACGCTTGAAGCTGACGAGATCAGCGATATCCTGACACGTCTCGGCATGACCCTGAAGGCTCGTGAATCGGGCTGCTGGGAGGTCAGTGTGCCGGCCTGGCGCTTTGATGTGCGCCTGGAGGAAGACCTCATCGAGGAGCTGGCGCGCATTCACGGTTATAACCGCTTGCCGGTCCGCTATCCCCAGACCAACCTGGCGCCTCGCCGTGAAGACGGCACCAGAGTCCCGCTCGACGTCATTCGTCAGCATCTGGTGGCCGGTGGTTATCAGGAAGCCATTACCTACAGCTTTGTGTCCACTGAACTTCAGCAGGCCATCAACCCCGATACCGTCACACCGACACTTGCCAACCCTATCTCCAGTGACATGTCGGTGATGCGCTCAAGCCTTTGGTCCGGGCTCAGTCGGGCGCTGTTGCACAATCTCAATCGTCAGCAGCAGCGTGTTCGTCTGTTCGAGACGGGACTGGTGTTCAACGGTGAGATCGATGCGCTAACGCAAACGCCCATGCTGGGTGGCATGATCTGCGGGACACGAGACCCCGAGGGGTGGACGGGGCGCAAGGAGAGCGTTGATTTCTTTGACATCAAGGGTGACGTGGAACGTCTGCTGGCACTTGGTGGTGTCGAAGAAGAGTGGCGTTTCGAACCCGGCGAGCATGAAGCGCTTCATCCCGGGCAGTGTGCCCGTATCCTGCGAGGCGAGCGTCATGTCGGTTGGGTTGGGGCACTTCATCCTGTCGTCAGGGAGCGGCTCGGTATCAAGCCCGAGGTCTATGTGTTCGAGCTTGAGCTGGCGGTTCTGCAGAAGGGCAGGCTGGCAGCGTTCAGTCCGCTGTCTCGTCACCCGGAAGTTCGACGTGATCTGGCGATACTTGTTGATGAGAGCCTGCCGGTACAGTCACTGCTGGATGTGATTCGTGAGCAGGCAGGTGATGCGTTGACGGACCTGCGCCTTTTTGACGTCTACCAGGGCGCTGGCGTGGAGGACGGACGCAAGAGCCTGGCGCTGGGCTTGACCTGGCAGCATCCTTCGCGCACGCTGACAGATATTGAAATTAATCAGACAATTGACAATATTGTAGCGGTTTCCTCGGAACGTTTTGGCGCGTTGCTGCGCAACTGAATGCGGCGGCGGGATACTGTCTCCTAAAGATTGTCTCCTACAGGATGTCGGATAATGAGTGCGTTGACCAAGGCTGAACTGGCAGAGCATCTGCACACGTCGCTTGGCTTTTCAAAGCGTGAAGCCAAGATGCTTGTCGAGCAGTTTTTTGACGAAATCCGCGGTTGTCTCAGGGAAAATGAACAGGTCAAGCTGTCAGGATTTGGCAACTTTGATTTGCGCGACAAGCGTGAACGGCCTGGCCGTAATCCCAAGACGGGAGAAGAGATCCCCATTTCGGCGCGTCGGGTAGTCACCTTTCGCCCGGGCCAGAAGCTCAAGGCGCTGGTGGAAGAACGCGACAAGGCCTGATGTTGACGCATTCAGTGCCATGACAAGGTAGC
The DNA here is from genome assembly GCF_002155145.1 of Kushneria konosiri. NCBI lineage: Bacteria > Pseudomonadati > Pseudomonadota > Gammaproteobacteria > Oceanospirillales > Halomonadaceae > Kushneria > Kushneria konosiri. Next base: position 3,258,239 of record NZ_CP021323.1, on the reverse strand, counting down.
TGTCATGATATTAAAAGCCCCGCTTATGGCGGGGCTTTTTTCATATGTCGAGTGCCGGGAAAGCGTCGGGAGCACTATGTTACCATTGCTCAAATTCAATTCTGGTGATCGAAAATCATGCCTGATGTCGGAATTTATGTGGCGACTGTTTACGGTGGCGCACTGGATGTCGCCGAGCAGATAGCCCCTCTCTTTGAAGCGGCAGGTTACGGTGTCGAAATTCATGAAACGCCCACCCTGGAAAAACTGGTCGATCCGCAACCGAACCTGGCGCTTTTTTGTATCTCGACCACGGGTCGGGGAGATTATCCTGGTAACTTCACCGCTCTGAGCAACGCTCTTGAGCAGCAACGCCCGTCGCTTGAAGGGCTACGCTATGCACTGATCGCCATGGGTGACAGCAGCTATGAAGATAGTTTTTGTGGCGCCGGTCGCAGGCTGGATGAGCTTCTGACCACGCTGGGTGGCTCGCGCGTTGGAGAGCGACTGGAAGTGGATGCATCCGAGACACCCATGGCCGATGATGCGGCGCTGCCCTGGGCTGAGCAGTGGCTGGCGGCGCATTCATGATGCGTCAGGGATTATTGGCCAGCGGCGAGCGCATTTCCATCCTGCTGGGGCTTGCCCTGACCATGCTGATGGCGGCACCCGGCTACTATATCGTTCGCGATAACGAACGTCTGATGCTGGTGGCCGGTGGTGTCGCAGCACTTGTTGTGGTGTCTGCCCTGCTGTGGCAGCGTGCCGCGAGCAGCGTCAGAAAGGGGACATTGACAGCATTGAAGCGGCTGTTGCTGTGGTTGATTGCAGGCGTAGCCGCGACGGCGATCTGGCAGCTGGTTGCGGGGCCGTCAGCATACTGGTACCAGTGGTTGCCCAAAGGCATGACCATAGGGCTTTTGCTGCACGCGCTTTATGGCTGGTGGCGCCCTGCCGAGCAGTAGCGCCACCTGATGTTGCTCTAGGTATTCAGCGTATAGCAGGGGACGTATTCGCTGCCCGGGAGCTTCATGCGCCCCTGGGCCACAAACGAGGTCAGCAGTTCATCGAGTGGCTGCATGAGCTCACTTTCAGCATTCAGGCGGAAGGGGCCATGTCGCTCGATGGCACGCACCCCCTGTTCCTTGACATTGCCGGCTACGATGCCCGAGAAGGCGCGGCGAAGGTTGGCTGCCAGATCATGGACGTTCTGGCGACGATGGAGCGCCAGTCCGGCCATGGAATCATGGTTCGGAGTAAAGGGCTGCTGAAAGTCTCGCGGAATGTCCAGACGCCAGTTGAAGTAGAAGGCATCCTGATGTTGACGTCGAAAGGCGGTCACTTCCTCGATGCCTTCTCTCATGGCGCGAGCCACGCCGACGGGATCATCGATCATGATGCGATAATATTTTTGCGCCTCGGCGCCGAGTGTAAAGGCGATGAAATTGTCGATACGCCGGAAATAGTCGGCGCTGCCGGCCGGACCGGTAAAAATGATCGGGAAGGGGATGTCTGCATTGTTCGGGTGCAGCAAAACGCCCAGCAGATACAAAATTTCTTCGGCGGTCCCGACGCCACCGGGAAAGATGATGATGCCGTGCCCGACTCGAATAAAGGCCTCAAGACGCTTTTCGATGTCCGGCATGATGACCAGTTCATTGACGATCGGATTGGGCGATTCGGCAGCAATGATGCCCGGCTCTGAAATACCCAGATAGCGGCTATTGCGGCGACGCTGCTTGGCATGCGCCACGTTGGCACCCTTCATGGGGCCTTTCATGGCACCCGGCCCGCAGCCGGTGCAGATGTCCAGGTCACGGAGCCCCAGGTGATAGCCTACCGATTTGCTGTAGTCATACTCTTCACGTGTGATGGAGTGTCCGCCCCAGCAGACCACAAGATTGGGGTCACGAGAGGGCTTCATGACACCGGCGTTGCGCAGTATGTGGAATACAGCGTTGGTGATGCCTTCTGCAGACTCGAGATCGAAGCGACCATGCTTTTCGATTTCGTTGGAGACGTAGACCACGTCACGCAATACAGAAGAGAGCAGTTCACGAATACCCCGAATCATGCTGCCGTCCACGAACGCGTGGGCGGGTGCATTGGTGAGCTTCAGGCGTATACCGCGATCCTGCTGGATGACCTCGATATCAAAATCATGATAGGTCTCCAGCACGCTGCAGCTGTCATCAGCCATGGTGCCGTAATTTAAAATGGCCAGCGCGCAGCGGCGAAGCACATCATGCATGCCGTTGGATGAAGTGTCCCGCAGACGATTGACTTCCTGTTGCGAGAGTACTTCCAGACTGCCTTCCGGAGAAATGGTGGTTGAAATCCGTGTAGCTTCCGTCATCCTCTTCGATATCCTTTTCCTGCAGTCAACAAATGCCAGAGGCGCATCCTGGCAACACGTTTCAGCTTGTCCGGCCCATGGCAACTTGCCAGAGTTCCTCGATGCGCTGGCGGTCATCGCTTTCCATGCCATCTTCCATGAAGGTGGTTTCAAGCCACTGACGATAGGTGGCGTCGAAATCCTCGGCGGTCACTTCAGAAGGCTCATATTGTGCCATTTCCTGTACCAGCTCTATCTGCGGGATCATGTATCCCAGAGCGAAAAGATCTTCATCGGGCGCTTCAGACTCCATGGCAAGAAGTGTCTTCTTGATGGCTTCGGCGCGTTTTAAAAAGGGATCAGGCATGGCGGATGTTCCAGTAACAGACAGTGTCAAATATCCTGTCCGGGATGCTAACACGAGAGCAGCAGGAGCTCATGCGGGCAACAAGCTTTTCTGATAAAGTAGCCAGTCACGCCGTATCTACCTGATCAGAAATGAAGATTTTTTGTTCGCCCGGTCGTCTCTCGCCCAGGGCCGTCAGTGAGCTGGTAACGCCCCATGTTTAATGCCCAGTATTTCAAAACCTTTATCACGCTGGTGGAAACAGGCAGCTTCACACATACGGCCCACAAGCTGGAAATGACCCAGCCCGGCGTCAGCCAGCATATTCGAAAGCTTGAGGACTATCTCGACAAGACCCTGCTGCGTCGCCACGGCCGTCGCTTTACGCTCACGGAGGCAGGAAGGCGGGCCTACGACTACGCCATTCGCCTTTTTGCCGAGCATGAACAGTTCTGCCATGGTCTGGATGATGAGTCCCTGAGCAGCGGCGAATGCCGCATTGCCAGTCCTTCAAGTATCGGTTTGATGTTTTATCCTTTCGCGCTGGGGTATCAGCAGGTCAATACCGGGCTGACCATCAACTATAACTTTGCCTTCAATGCCGAGATTGTGCAGGACGTGCTGGCTGGCCGCCATGATCTCGGCATCGTGACCGATATTACACGCCACCCCGACCTTGAATATGAGCTCTGGCATCACGAGCCTCTATGTCTGGTCGTTCCCGCCGATTTCAGGGGGAACAGCATTAACGAGCTGTTGTCACTGGGGTTTTTGAATTATTTCGATGGCGTCAATAACGCAAGCCAGGTGTTGCGTGAAAACTATCCTGACGAGTTTCGCTCCATCAGCTATTTCCCGCAGAGAGGTTATACCAACGATGTGGCTGTCGTTCTGGATGCGGTCGCGCGGGGTCTGGGGTTTACGGTTGTCTCACGTCCGATACTTGAAACCTCGCCATGGCAGCGCCAGGTTCAGGAAGTACCACTTTCAGTGCCGGTCTATGAGTCCTTGTATATCCTGACGCGCAGGGGCGCAGAGCTACCGCGTCGATACCGTCAGCTGCTCGATGAGTTTCGCGAGCAACGCCGAAATGCGCTGTATGGCTATGAAGCACCGGCCGAGATGGTCACCGAGAGCAGCAACGCTTGAGCACGCTCTTCAACGCTGCACGCCAATAAAGAGGCCGACACAACGCCATTCATTGTGTCGGCCTCTTTCATCAGTGATGTTTAATCGCGGTAGTCATCAATGCTCGGGCAGCTGCAGATCAGATTGCGATCGCCGTAGACGTTGTCGACCCGGTTGACGCTGGGCCAGAACTTGGCAGCTTTTGTGGCCGGAGTGGGGAAGGCGGCCTGTTCGCGGGAATAGGGGTAGGGCCAGTCATCGCGATACAGGTCATGCTGGGTATGAGGTGCATTGACCAGCACATTGTTATCGCGAGCGACATCTCCCTGCTCGACGGCACGAATCTCCTCACGTATGGCAATCATGGCTTCACAAAAACGATCCAGTTCCTGACGCGATTCGGATTCGGTGGGCTCGATCATGAGCGTCCCGGCCACCGGGAACGACATGGTCGGGGCATGGAAGCCGTAATCCATCAGGCGTTTGGCGATATCTTCTTCATCGATCCCGCTGGTCGCCTTGAGCGGGCGAATATCGATGATGCATTCGTGGGCCACATAACCCTTGTTGCCACGGTAGAGCACGCTGTAATGATCGCTTAGACGACGTGCCATGTAGTTGGCGTTCAAAATGGCGGTTTCACTGGCTTCACGCAGTCCGCGAGCACCCATCATGACAATGTAGGCCCATGAAATGGGCAGAATCAGGGCGCTGCCGAAGGCCGCGGAAGAAACGGCTGTACCGGGCTCAAGCGTCGTATGGCCACTGCGATGGACATGGCCCGGTAAATATTCGGCCAGGTGTGCCTTGACGCCGATGGGGCCCATACCGGGGCCGCCCCCGCCGTGGGGAATGCAGAATGTCTTGTGCAGGTTGAGATGCGAGACGTCGCCACCGTAGTCACCCGGTCGACACAGGCCAACCTGCGCATTCATGTTGGCCCCATCGATATATACCTGCCCCCCATGCTGATGCACGATTTCACATGCCTTGCGAATACCTTCCTCGAATACACCATGGGTGGACGGGTAAGTCAGCATGATGGCTGACAAATCGTCGCTATGCTTTTCGGCCTTGGTCTGCAAATCTTCCAGATCAATATTGCCATTGGCATCACATTCAACCACCACGACCTTCATGCTGGTCATGGCTGCCGAGGCCGGATTGGTGCCGTGTGCCGATGCTGGAATCAGACAGATATGTCGATGGCCCTGATCGATGGACTGCTGATAGCGTCGAATGGCCAGAAGACCGGCATATTCGCCCTGTGCCCCGGAATTGGGCTGCATGGAAATGGCGTCATAGCCGGTGATTTCGACGAGATAGTCACCCAGCTCTTCGATCATTTTGAGATAGCCCGGCACCTGAGACTCGGGAGCGAAGGGGTGAATATCGGCGCATTCGGTCCAGGACAACGGCACCATCTCTGTGGTGGCGTTGAGCTTCATGGTGCACGAACCCAATGGAATCATGGCATGCGTCAGCGACAGGTCACGATTTTCAAGCCGTTTCAGATAGCGCAGCATCTCTGTTTCGCTGTGATAACGCGAAAAGGTCGGATGCGTCAGAAATTCCGACTGACGCTGATAGGCCGTCGGCAATCGGGCTGGAGTACCCTGTAACGCGCTATCGAGGACCGCCACATCATGACCGTGCTGCTCGCCCAGCAGCAGGGTGAGAAGCGTTTTGAGATCCTGCGGTGTGGTGGTCTCATCCAGACTGATGCCGACGCGGCCATCCTCGCGATAGCGCAGGTTGTGACCGGCGGCTTCTGCCCGCTGACGCAGTGCACTGATATCGTCAACACGCAGGGTCAGCGTGTCGAAGAAATGCTCGTTATCGACGCTTACAGCGCTTTCATTCAGCGCACTGGCCAGAATGCAGGTCATGCGGTGTACGCGGTTGGCGATGGTGCGAATGCCGTCGGGGCCATGATAGACCGCATAAAACCCGGCGATATTGGCCAGCAGTGCCTGAGCGGTACAAATATTGGACGTCGCCTTTTCACGACGGATGTGCTGCTCGCGCGTTTGCATGGCCATGCGAAGGGCCGGCTTGCCGTGGCGGTCGCGGGAAACACCGATAACGCGTCCGGGCATGGAGCGCTTGAGGTCATCATTGACGGCAAAAAAGGCTGCATGCGGGCCACCAAAGCCCATGGGAACACCAAAGCGCTGGGCCGATCCAAGCGCAATGTCAGCGCCCATCTCTCCCGGCGGCTTCAACAGCGCCAGCGCCAGCAGATCCGTGGCCACGGCGACCATGACATTGCGCTTGTGAGCGCGCTCGATAAGCGTGTCGAGTTCAACCACGCTGCCATCTTCGGCCGGATATTGCAGCAGGGCGCCGAAAACGTCGTACTGATCGAGCTGCTCGGCGCGATCCACGATCACGTCAAGGCCAAGCCATCGAGCGCGAGTGCGTACCACATCCAGGGTCTGCGGGAAGACATGATCGGCCATAAAAAAGGCCGAGCTTTTGTTTTTTCGGTTGGCTCGCTTGCAAAGCGCCATGGCTTCGGCCGCAGCGGTGGCCTCATCCAGCAGGGATGCATTGGCCAGCGCCATACCGGTCATGTCCATGACCACCTGCTGAAAATTGAGAAGCCCCTCAAGGCGCCCCTGGGCGATCTCGGGCTGATAGGGCGTGTAGGCCGTATACCAGCCCGGGTTTTCCAGCACATTGCGGGCAATGACAGCCGGCATGATGGTGCCGTAGTAACCGACCCCGATGTGATTTCTCATGACCTGGTTGGTACCCATGACGCGGCGAAGGCGCGTGAGCGCTTCAAGCTCTGACACCGGTTCGGCCAGATTCAGCTCACCGTCAAGGCGTATGTCTCCGGGAATGGTGTGCGCGAGCAGATCTGCCATCGTGTCGGCACCAAGTGTCTCCAGCATATGACGACGTGCAGTGGCATCGACGCCAATATGACGTTCAATAAACGCATCATGCACAAAGAGTTCATCCAGCGAGCGAGAGTCAGCGGCCATGGGATATCCGTAAGATAGAGTGCCGGAAGAAGGCGCTACAGAGGGTGATGAGCATAAGGCCCGTGGTGAGCAGGCCATCTTCCGACAGCAGAGAGGAGGTCAGCCTCGGGTGTCGATAGTAAACGCGATCAGTCGTTTGATTCGTTGGCGACGAGCTCGGTATAGCTCTCGGCATCCATCAGGGATTCGAGTTCATCAGGCTCCGCCAGACGAATCTTGATCAGCCAGGCATCGTCGTAGGGGCTTTCGTTGAGACTTTCAGGGGCATCTTCAAGCAGGGTATTGACGCCGAGGACTGCTCCACCCAGAGGGGCATAAAGATCGGAGGCGGCCTTGACCGACTCGACCACACCGAACTCTTCACCGGTCGTGAGGGTGCTGCCGACCTCGGGAAGCTCCACAAAAACCACATCTCCCAGCGCCTGCTGGGCATGATCGGTAATGCCGATGGTGACGGTACCATCGCCATTGTCCTGGACCCATTCGTGACTGTCCGAGTAGCGAAGATTAGTGGGGATCTGGCTCATTTTGTATGTCCTGTTCAATGCCAAGATGACGGATGGCGAAACATCCCGGGAATAACGAGGCTGACCTGCCTATAGGGTGGCTTCAGGCGGCTTGCTCGTCCACTGCTGATTGCGGATCGGCGATTTTGTTGTGCCCGCGTGTTTCCGATAGGAAACTTTTTCCTTATCGTAACGTTGCCAATCGAGGACTAAAAGGGCCTGGCATGAAAAACGTTGGTCCCACGCATGCTTGTCATGACATTGGCTGGGGTAGCCTGTAGATTTTCATGTTGCACTGTCATTCTTATATCGTTTGATAAACAGTGACTTCAATAACAACTCTGGGAAGGTCGGTCATGGAAACATTACAGGGACTGGTAACAGGCATTAATGGGGTGGTCTGGGGCCCACTGATGCTGGTGTTGCTGCTGGGCGTAGGACTTTATCTGCAGATCGGCCTCAAGGGCATGCCGATACGCAACATTGGTCGCGCCTTTGGCCTGCTCTGGCAGGGACGCACGCCGGGTGAAAAGGACAGCGGTGAAATTTCGTCCTTCAATGCGCTCATGACGTCGCTTTCTGCCACCATCGGCACCGGTAATATTGCCGGAGTGGCCACCGCTATTGCGCTGGGTGGTCCGGGCGCCGTGTTCTGGATGTGGATGACTGCACTGGTGGGCATGGCCACCAAGTATGCCGAAGCGGTCTGCGCCGTGCGCTATCGCGAGCGTGACGATCAGGGCAATTTCGTTGGCGGGCCGATGTATTACATCAAAAATGGCCTCGGCAAGCGCTACGCCTGGCTGGGCGTACTGTTTGCGTTGTTTGGTACGCTGGCCTCCTTTGGTATCGGTAACACGGTACAGGCCAATTCAGTGGCCGATGCCCTGTCCACCTCGTTCAGCATTCCTTCATGGGTGACCGGCCTTGTCATCATGGTACTGGCGGGCGCTGTCATTCTGGGCGGCATTCAGCGCATTTCAAGTGTTGCCGGGCGTCTGGTTCCGTTCATGGCTGTCGCTTATCTGCTGGCCGGGCTGGTTGTACTGGCGATCAATTATGCGGCCATTCCCGAGGCACTGTGGCTGATTGTTCGCCATGCCTTTACGCCCATTTCAGCGGCAGGTGGCTTTGCCGGTGCTGCCGTCGCCGCCGCCATTCGCTTTGGTGTGGCGCGAGGGGTCTTTTCCAACGAGGCAGGTCTTGGCAGTGCTCCCATTGCTCATGCAGCCGCTCAGACCAATAGCCCGGTCAGGCAGGGCATGGTGGCCATGCTGGGCACCTTCATTGATACCATCGTGGTCTGCTCCATCACGGCGCTGGCCATCGTCACTTCCGGACAATGGCTCGAGGGAGAGTCCGGCGCTTCCTTGACGTCCATGGCGTTTCGTATGGCATTGCCGGGACCCGGCGATTACATCGTTGCCGTTGCGCTGGCCATTTTTGCCTTTACCACCATCCTGGGCTGGTCCTACTACGGTGAGCGGTGCTTCCAGTATCTGTTTGGCAGCCGTGCTGCGCGTTTCTATCGAATTGCATTCGTACTGGCCATTCCGGTAGGCGCCATGGCGCATCTTGATTTTATCTGGTTGCTGGCGGACACCTTCAATGCCTTGATGGCGATTCCCAACCTTATTGCTCTGGCACTGCTGTCTCCGGTGGTTTTCAAGCTGACCCGTGAGCATTTTGCCAGTACCGTTCAGCCGACCAGCCGTCGCTAAAACAGCACCTAAAGGCTTTATGTGCATGGCTCGACCGGGCAATGAGCCGTGCACATTCAATGCACTCATTCATGACCCGGGTTTGGAGGATTTATGTCAACCCTGCATCGCACGCCGCTTTATACGCTCTGGCAACAGCGCGGGGCCAGATTTGTTCCCTTCGCCGGCTATGAAATGCCTGTCCAGTTCGAGATGGGAATCAAGCGTGAGCATGAGCACACGCGTCAGAAATGCGGGTTGTTTGATGTCTCCCATATGGGGCAGATGCTGATTCATGGCAGCCAACCGGCAACGGCGCTGGAGCGGGTATCGCCCATTGATGCCGTGGGCATGGCCCCGGGTCGTCAGCGCTATGGTCTGTTTACCAGCAGTGTGGGCGGAATCCATGATGATTTCATGGCGGTCAATGCCGGCGACCATCTCTATCTGGTCGTCAATGCTGCCTGTCGTGCGGCGGATGCGGCCTTGCTAAGAAGCGGGCTGGGTGAAGGTGGGGACCTCGAGGTGGTCGAGGATCGTGCGCTACTGGCGCTTCAGGGGCCCATGGCGCGTGACGTCATGGGTAATCTGTGTCCGTCGGCGACAGAGCTCACCTTCATGCAACACGCCCGGTTCGAGATCATGGGGCACGAGGTCTGGGTCAGCTGCTCGGGATATACCGGGGAAGATGGCTTTGAACTTTCCATTCCCGCCGAGGGCGCGCAAGGAATTGCCGAGTGGCTGCTGGACCAGGATGGGGTTGAGCCCATCGGGCTGGGCGCGCGCGACTCGTTGCGCCTTGAAGCTGGACTTTGCCTCTATGGTCATGACATGGACAAGGAAACCACGCCCATTGAGGCCTCGCTGGGATGGGCGATCGGCAAGGCTCGACGCCAGGGCGGCGAGCGTGAAGGCGGTTTCCCCGGCGCGGATGTGATTCTGACCCAACAGGCCAATCAGGATACAGAACGCCTGCGAACCGGGCTGAAGGCAGATAGGAAAGCGCCGGTGCGCGAGGGCACCAAACTCTTCAACATGGAAGGCGACCCCATTGGTGAGGTGACATCAGGTACCTTTGGTCCCTCGGTCGGTGCACCCGTGGCCATGGGCTATATCAAGCGAGAGTGTTGTACACCGGGGCAGAAGCTTCAGGCAGAGGTGCGAGGCCGTCGGCTGGATATGACGGTCACATCGATGCCCTTCGTCACCACCCATTACTACCGTGGCTAGTCAACGCCTGAAAAGGCCCTGCAATGCAGGGCCTTTTTTGGACGGGAAGTGAGACGCGAGAGCCCTATACCAGCCACATGGCAAGATCCGGCCAGAACAGCAGGGCAAAGAGCACCAGCAACTGCAGGGCGATAAAGGGCAGCAGCGATACAAAAATGTCCTTGAGGCTGATTTCCGGCGGTGCAACTCCCTTGAGATAGAACGCGGCGGGCCCGAATGGTGGAGAGAGAAACGACACCTGCATATTGACGGCAAACAGGATGCCGAACCATATCGGGCTATAACCCAGCTGCGTAATGATGGGCACAAAGATTGGCAGGGTCAGCATCGCTACACCGATCCAGTCCAGAAACATGCCCAGAATCAGCAGAATACCCATCATCACCAGAATGATGACGATCGGGGCAACGTCGAGGCCCATGATCATGCCTGATATGAAGCGGTTGCCGCCCATCAGGTTATAAACCCCGACCAGTGCTGCCGCGCCGATGCCGATCCAGATAATCATCCCGCAGGTCATGAGCGTCTGGCCAAGGCTTTCGTGCATGGTTTTAAACGAGAATTCACCACGCAGCACGATAGCCAGCAATACGCCGAAGACGCCCATGGCCGCGGCTTCCGTGACCGAGGCAACACCGCCATAGATCGAGCCAAGCACCAGTACCGCGATCAGTGCCGGCACGATAATGGCCTGCAGTGCCTTGCCCTTGGTGGCAAAGGTTTCGCGGCGGTCTTCTTCGGTCAACGGTGGGCCAAGGCTTGGGTTTTTCAAACAGCGCACCAGCACATAACCTATGTAGGAAAGCATCAGGATCACAGCCGGTGTAATGGCGGCAGTGAACAGATCCGCGATGGAAACGCTGGCAATGAGGCCATAGATGATCAGCACGATCGAGGGCGGCATCATGGTGCCCAGCGACCCGCCGGCACAGACAACGCCGATGGACAGGTGCTTGTCATAACCCAGTCGCAGCATCTGTGGCAGGGCAAGAATGCCCAGCAGGACAATTTCCCCACCGATAATGCCCGATAGCGCCGCCAGAAAGAACGCCACGACCACGGTCTGCACGGCCACACCGCCGGGCAGGCGCCCCGCAAAGACGCGCATGGCGTTAAATAAATCCTTTGCGATACCGGAGCGGTCCAGCAGCGAGGCCATGAGCACGAACATTGGCACTGCCACCAGGGAATATTCGGTCACAAACCCATAGATGCGGCTGGTAACCAGCGGCATGGCCATCGGCCCGAACCAGCCAAAGGTAAAGGCCAGTGCGACCAGGCCGGTAATGAAGGCCAGCGGCAGGCCGGTAATCAAAAGAGCGAAGATCGCCCCGACCATTAAAATTGTCCCGTCGGCAATGGTCATGACGCGCCCTCCCCATCATTGTGTCGGGCCTCGGCAGATTTGCCTCGCAAGGACTGAATGAAATGGACCAGCGACTGTACGCACATGACCATCAGCGCGACCATGATGATGCCTTTTACCAGGGCCGGGAATGGCGGGTTCCATGAAGTGCCTGAGCGCTCCAGCTGCCAGTCGCCCAAGGGATTATGTGAGGCATCCCAGAACATGGTGAAGGCGGCGTAGCTCATGGCCAGACAAAAGCCGAAGGTGACCAGATCATTGAAACGATCCAGCCACAGGCGCAGACGTGGCCCGGCACTGTCATAGAGAACGCGTACTCGAATGTGACGGTTGCTGGCCAGTGCCGCCGGGCCACCAAGGGCAAAGCTGACGGCCACCAGCATCACTACGCTCTCATGCACCCAGGAGGTCGGGGAGTTGAAACCATAGCGCATGAGCACTTCATGAACGCTGATGGCCATGGCTGCAAAGACCAGCCAGGCCGCACCGCGGGCACACCAGACGACCCCGCGATCGAGAAGGCTGCGCACCGGGTCCGGAGCATGATCAATATGGTCGGGGTTTGAGCGAGCGAGTTCTTCCTCGCCAGCCTCGACCACGCCATGCTGTCGTTGAGGGTCTGTAGACATGAGACAGCCTCTGCATCAGAGAAAATCGATCGTGTAATGACACGGCCAGAGCGTACGTCTGGCCGTGTCTGCGCAAGGACTGTTCAATCAGGATGACGTGTCTGTTGCTTCATTGCCGTCTTTGGCGGGCAGCAGATTGTGTGCCCTGAGATAGGCCACAACCGATTCATAGTACTCACGGGTAATGTCGTTGCGTTCAGCCCACTCGGCCCACTCCTTGCGGGCAATATCCCTGAATTTCGCACGCTCTTCCTGAGACAGATCGATGATCTCGATGTCCGGATCCTGGCGGGCCTCACGCACGGCTTCCAGATCACGTGTTTTAAGTTCGGCGACCATTTCGTAGGCCAGGGCATCCACGGAGGTGGTCAGTATGGCCTGCAGGTCGGCCGGCAGGCCCTGCCAGATTTCATTGTTGATCGAGACTGCGACCATGGGCAGGGAGTGGAAGCCGGGATAGAGCGGGTAGGGTGCAAAGTCATGCAGGCCCTGAGCCTGGTTGGTGGCAAAAACGGTGTAATCGGCAGCATCGATGACGCCTTTTTCAAGCCCCGTATAGACCTCCGAGCCCGGCAGGTTGACCGGTGTGGCGCCGGCCTTTTCAAAGATGTTGTAGACCATGCCTTCCGGTGCCCTCAGCTTGAGTCCCTTCATATCGGCAATGGAATGTATCGGCTTGCTGGAGGGCAGCGACTCAAGGCCGGTCGCTGCAGCACCGATCAGATGAAGTCCATACGGCTCGACCAGCTTGTTATAGAGCGCCTCGCCACCGGCATTGTTCATGTAATCGAGGAAATCGTAAGGATCACTCCATGCTCCCACCAGATTGCCCATCATCCCGAAGGCAGGGTTCTGACCGGTGAAGTAACTGGGATCGGTCAGGTGTCCCTGCAGGATGCCGGAACGCACTGCCTGCAGGGTCTGATTGGCCTGTACCACAGCGCCAACCGGCAATATCTCGATGGCGATACGGCCGCCCGACATTTTCGACACGTTGTCGGCCCATGCCTTTTTCATTTCGAACTGAGGTTCTCCGGAAGTCTCCGAAGTCTGGAAGGTCCATTCATATTCGGCAGCATGGGCGTTAAACGCGGCACTGCCCAGTGCCAGTAGAATGCAGGCTTTTAATGGAAAACGAATTGCCATGATGAGTTCCCTTTACCGTTGTTATTGATGTGTTATCCATTGCGCCACGCCGCCATTAAAGGAGGTCGCGAGAGCGCAAAAAACTGGTGGCCGAGTCGTAGATCTTCTGTGTCATTTCATTGCGACCGGCCCATTCCTGCCACTCTTTCTCGGCCGCCTGGCGAAACTTTTTGCGCTCTTCCGGCGGCAGATCATAAGGGTGTACATCAGGGTCCTGTTCAAGTTTGGCCAGCGTTTCCAGATCCTGTGCCTTGAGTCTTGCAATCAGGTCATAGCCCATGCGGTCAAAGGCCGTTTTGAGCGTGACCTGCAGGTCCTGAGGCAGGCTGTCCCAGATTTGCTTGTTGATCGATACGGCGATCATGGGCATGGAATGAAAGCCGGGGTAGAGCGGGTAGGGTGCGAATTGGTGAAGTCCCTGGGCATCGTTATTGGAAAGCACGGTGGAGTCCGCCGCGTCGATCACGCCCTTTTCCAGACCGGTATAGACTTCAGAGCCCGGCAGGTTGACCGGTGTCGCCCCGATCCGCTCAAAAATGTTGTAGACCATCCCTTGCGGAGCACGGATCTTGAGGCCCTTGAAATCCTCGATGGTCTTGATCTCTACCGTTGAGGGGACGGACTCCAGTGGGAAGGTGGCCGCCGAAATCAGATGCACACCGTAGGGCTCAACCAGCTCGTTGTAGAGTGATTCGCCGCCGGCATATTTCATGTATTCGAGAAAGTCATAGGGGTTTTGCCAGGCGCCAACCAGATTACCCAGCATGCCAAAGGCCGGATTCTGGCCCGAAAAATAGCTGGGATCTGTCATATGTCCTTGCAGGATCCCGGCGCTGACGGCCTGAAGGGTCTCGGTTGGACCTACCACGGCATTGATGGGCATCACTTCGATGGCCACGCGACCATCGGTCATGGTTTCGATCTTGTCCGCCCACTCCTGTTTAATCTTGAAGCTGGGCTCGCCAGAGGTCTCCGAGGCTTGAAATTTCCACTCATACTCGGCGCTATAAGCGTTTAACGATAGGGCGCCGAGTACAAGAAAGGCCCCCGTCTTCAGTGAAAACCGAATATCCATGGGCACGCTCCGTTAACTTGATCCAACAATGAACAAACAGTTGCTTCTACTCAGGCACCGCATTTTTCAATGCTTACCCGTGTGAAACGTCATCAGGTTCCAGTCGATTTATTGACTATGTCTGACACAGCATTCAGTAATACGACGTATCTGGCTGTAAGACGTTAGTCCGAAGGGTTACCAAAGTTAAAGCCAGAGCGGCTGGCGGGACAGAACAGTGGGAGATAGAAAGGTATGCGAAGAAGAGGTAGAGATGGAGCAGCCCGCGCGTTGTTTGCGTGGGTGCCTGTGCCGGGGAGAGCTGATACAACAGTAATAAACTAAAAAGGCCGACGCAGAACGGCGGCCGACCTTTAAGGCATAATGCTGCGACGATGCTGATTACATGCCGAACAGCATGCCGCGAAGGGCGATAATGATCAGTGCCATACCGTGAGCCAGTACAAATCCGATCAGGGCGCCGGCCGCAACATCAGTGATGTAGTGAAGCCCCAGAATCACGCGGGACAGCATGACCAGCACGGCAAAGGGGGCAACCACAATCAAAAGTTGTGGAACGAACAATGCCGCCAGCGTGGTAAACATCACGGCATGCAGGGTATGACCGCTGGGAAAGCTGTAACGGTCCAGTGGCGGCATGGTGCAGGGGATTTCAAAGGAAATGTAGGGGCGTTCACGACACAGACGATTCTTGAGCAGGCGATATAAAATGCCGCCAACCGCGGCCGAAAGGCCGAAGCAGACCCCCAGAAACCATCCGTACCACCACTGCGTCAGTAGCGGAATGCTCAGGCACATGACGATCCACGCTGGTGCATCTCCAAGCCTGCTTGCCCAGCGCAGAATGAAAAGAAGCGGACGATAGGCACCAAGGCGCGCCAGCTTGTTGCATGCTTTCCACTCGAGGGTGTCGAGCCTCTTGAATACTGGAATCAATCGTTCACCTGCCATCGTTCACCTCCTGTGCCTGACGCAGATAATCAATAAAGGCATCGCCAATCTTTGGCCAGCCCAGTGTATGTACCCGCTCACAGGCAGCACGCCCCATGTTTCGGGCAGAAGCCATGTCATTACAGAGCGCTACGGCTGCTTCGATAAACTGTGCCGGTTTTTCAGGGTCGGCAAGCTTACCCTGTATATCTTCGCAAATCAGCTCGCCGGCGGCGGCATAATCGAAGGCAGCCACCGCCAGTCCGCTGGCCATGGCTTCGATCACGACGTTGCCAAAGGTTTCCGACAGGGACGGAAACAGGAAAATGTCGGCACTGGCATAGTGCCTGGCCAGGGCCTGATCGCGCTGAAAACCGGCGAAGTGGGCCCAGGGAAGGCGTTTCTCCAACAGGGCACGTTGTGGCCCATCACCTACCAGCACGGCCTTGAGGTCAGGCTGGCGCTGGCGCATGGCCTCAAGTGTATCGATCAGCAGCAAAACATTTTTCTCGGCGGCCAGACGCCCGACATGCAGTGCCACAGGGGTGTCTTCATCGGCACCCCACTGTTTACGCAGCGACGTGTCGCGCTGTTGAGGTGAAAAGCGCTCACAATCCAGCCCTCTGCTGAGCACATTAACATTGTCATAGCCATATTGGGCGAGATTGTCCGCCTGTGCCCTGGTAGGTACCAGTGTCATGGTCGAGCGATTATGAAAGCGTCGCAGAAAGGGCCTGACCAGCGGACTGAGTACCTTCAGCATGATGTAGTGGCGACTGTACTGATCAAAATTGGTATGAAAGCCGCTGATGACAGGAATGCCCATCTTGCGTGCCTGATTGAGGGCAGAAAGCCCCAGAGGCCCTTCCGTGGCGATGTAGACCACGTCGGGTCGATGGTCACGCCAGAGCCGGCCAATCTTGCCGGGTGCCGGAAAGCCCATGCTGACACCGTCATAATCCGGAATGGGAATGGCACCGACCTGCAGCTCTTCACCCATGAGCTCGTCGTGATGCTCGGTTCGAGGTCTGGGGCGAATCAGCTGTAACAACACTCCCTGTGAGCTCAGATGGCGTGACAGGTGACCAAGCGTGTGTGTAACACCATTGATTTCAGGCGCCCAGGTTTCGCTCACGAAAGCGACCTTCATGGGCGGTCGGCTACTGCTGCCTTGTGGATCATTCTCGTGGTCATTCATGACGGTCGCGGGGCGATCATGTGACGTTATGGTGTCGCGTGTCATCGCATAATCTGCCTGGGGTTGAAGGGGCGTCCAGCATTGCGCGTATCGAACAGGAGGTCATGGCGCCCGGTACCGGAATCCCGGCGTACTTCGCATACCGGAGTGCCCGTGCTGACATGCTGGCCATTGGTGACGTTGACGCTGTCGCACTGGGCATAAACGCTCTGCAGGTTCTTGTCGTGATGCACAATGACGACGCCGCCCAGCTGGCGCATGGTTCCTGCAAAACGGACGGTGCCCGGTGCCGCTGCACGTGCGGTGTGATCGCTCCCGGCCGAGATCAGCATGGGCTGCAGGGCGTTGCGGCTATCCATGCCGAACTCGCGCTGCACCTGTGCACCACGCAGGGGCCATGACCACGGCCCCACGCCGCTGGGCAGAGCTCTGACAGGCGCCGGGGTGGTTCGGGCGCCGGCAGTACCGGTCGAGCGTGAACTCGAGGCTCCGCCAATCGGAACGGTCAACAGCTGGCCGATGCGCAGACGATTGGGGTCAATGCCGCGGTTGGCAGCGCTGATGCGGCTGCTTGACGTGCCGAAATGACTGGCAATGCGGTTGAGCGTATCGCCGCTTCTCACCGAATAACGATACTGACCGTTACCGGGCGCACGTTCATTTCGGCCGGGCAGCATGAGCTGCTGGCCGATGCGCATGTCGTTGGCTCTGATGCCCGGATTGAATCGTTGCAGGCGCAGCAGGGGGATACCTGCCTGGCGCGCGATGGCGCTCATGGTATCTCCACGCTGAACAGTCACATAGCCGGCCTCACCGCCACCGCCCATGCCGCGCCCGGCACAACCTGCCAGCAAAAAAAGCACCAAAAGGATCAGGAAACGATAGAGCATGAGAGTTGCTGATCCTTTTCCTGCCATAGCGCGTTGATCCATGCCTGAAAGCGTTCCCTGTAATGCGTGTTATTGAGGTAGTCCCCGTTGGGCATCCACTCCGGGATGTCCAGCCGTCGTGCCTTCAGGATGATTCGTCCGCTCTTTCCACACAGCAGGTCCCGAAATCGTGGCCGTCCCTGACGATAGTCGAGGGTGACATCAATGATACCGGAGAGTTTGTGCCCCATCATCGTCATGACCTGAGCACAGCCGCCGGCACGAGGCTTGAGAAGGTACTGATAGGGACTCTCCTGCTGCTCATGCCTGGCCCGGGTAAAGCGTGTGCCTTCGGCAAAGTTGTAGATGGTAACAGGCGTACGGTCGATATGGGTCAGCAGTTTTCGGGTCGCTTGCAGATCGCGTCTGGCCAGATGAGGCCGACGTTTTAACTGGCTGGGGGTGTAGCGGCGCATCATGGGGAATTCAAGCGCCCACCAGGCCAGGCCCATGATGGGTATCCAGATCAATTCACGCTTGATGAAAAAGCGTGGTATGGGCAGACGGTCATGCAGGGCGTAGAGCATGATGAAAACGTCCGTCCAGCTGCGATGATTGGCAATGACCAACCAGTGACGCTCTCTGGACAGCGAGTCGGGCAGGTCAATATGCCACTGCGGCTTGAGCCAGTGGCGGATCCACAGGTTATTGGTGGTGATCCAGAAGCCAGCGATGCGATTGAGGCACTTGAGCAGTGGCACTTGTACGGATTTAAAGGGAAGTACCAGCTTGAGAAGACTCAATACCACCAGCGGTATCCCCCAGAACAGCGTATTGCCGGTCAGCAGCACGATACTGATGATGCCCTTGAGCCATGCCATGGTGTCTGGATCCTTGTTGCAGTGTCCGTATCCTAATGGATTGGCCGCGTCGGGCCCAGCACAAGGATGACGCCGTACTGCCGGGGCCACTACAATGCTGATCCGCCGAACATGCAGGATCATTTCAAAACCTCAGGGAGCATCGAGTGCGGAATCTGCCGTCGACACTACCAGTACTGTTTGTCTGTGAAATCTTCTTTCTGCTGGGCCATGGACTGATCATGACCCTGCTTGGCGTGAGAATGTCGCTGGAAGGATTTCCATCGCAGATGGCAGGCCTTTTGATGTCGAGTTTTTCGCTGGGTTTTGTGGCCGGCAGCTATCTGCTTGAGAAACGCATTCGCTCGGTAGGTCATATTCGCGTATTTGCTGCCTGCGCAGCGGTACTGGCGGTGACGGCCATGCTGCATGGTCTCTGGGTCAATCAGTGGGCCTGGCTGTTCTGGCGTCTGTTTGGCGGCGCCGCGACGGCCGGGCTTTTGATGGTCATGGAGTCGTGGGTGTCGGGCGAGTCCAGCAATGACAATCGTGGTCGAGTGCTGGCGATCTATCTGGTCATTTCGACGACATCGCTGGCGGGTGGGCAGTGGCTGCTTAATGTCGCGGACCCGGCATCAATGGTGCTGTTCAGCGTCACCGGTATCCTGTTTGCACTCTCCCTTATACCGTTATCTATCTATCGTATTCATGGGCCGAAACGTTCCGGCCACGAAACGGCGCTCAAGCTGCCGCTCAAGGTATTGTACAAGCGTGCACCGGTCGGGCTGGTCGGCGCATTCGCTGCCGGCATGATGGTGCAGGCATTTTTCGCGATGACGCCCTATTACGGTCAGGAAATCGGGCTTTCCACCGGGCAGACCGCCCAGTTCATGTCCATTACCACGCTGGTAGCACTGGTCGCCCAGTGGACGCTGGGGCGGGTATCCGACCGGCTTGATCGGCGCAAGGTGATTCTGTTCATGGCGGTGGTCATGGCCGTATCCGGTGGGGTGATCTCCACAGTGGCGCGGACCGACTATCTGTTCCTGCTACTGATCGCCTGTTTGCACACGGCCATGCTGCATACCCTCTATTCCTTGAGCCTTGCCCATACCAATGACTGGCTGGAACCTGAAGAGACCATCCAGGCCAACGCCAAGCTGTTGATCTGGTACGGCATCGGCTCGGTGGTAGGGCCATTTAGTGCATCGCTGGCCATGCAGATTCTGGGGCCCGATGGTCTCTGGATGTTTTTGGGCAGCGTCTCGCTGGCGCTGGCGGGATTTATCCTGACTCGTCTGCGCGGGCGCCGCAGCTGGGCACCTGAAGTGGCCCAGGAGCCTTGGTTACCTACAGCACCGATGGAGACCTCGCACTATGTAGAGCTGGACCCGCGCTACGAGCCCCATCAGTTCGAGCTTTTTGCCTCTGATAACGCCCATCATTGAGACGCTCGCCGCTGCTTTTCAGCTTCCGGGTAGCTGTGCGATGGCAGTGCGTACGCCCTGGGCGTAACTGCCACCAAACATGTAAAGATGATTCAACAGCGGATAAAGCTGGAAAAGGGTGCGTCGACGTGGCCAGTCCTCCGGAGCGTGACCGTCCCAGTAAGCGTCATAAAATGCCTTGGAAGGGTTGCCGAAGAGTTCCAGCAGGGCGATATCTGCATCCGGGTAATGGCGATATATGGCAGGGTCGATCAGTGCCGGCCCCCGGGTGCTGAAATGCACGTTGCCCGACCATAGATCACCGTGGATCAGGCTGGCGGGCGCATTGGGCAACCAGCTTTCCAGTGCATTGGCGACGCTTGAAAGCTGATCGAACAGCTTACGGTCCATGCGCCCTGTCTGAAGACACAGCGAGGCCAGCGGCAGTAGACGGCACTCGCGCTGAAAAACGCGTCCGTCATCATGGCGCGTATTAATCTGCGCCGTCGTGCCGGCGAAGTTGTCGCAATGCCAGCCATGCTCAGGATGAGTGTGGGCATGCAAAGCGCGAAGCCCGTGTCCGAAGGCTTCCTGGGCCTGGCGGTCAGGTCTGCTCGGCGCTAGATAGGTCATGACCAGTGCGCCGGGCAGCTCGCCCACAATATCCGGAATAATCAAATCCGTATTTGCTGCCTGCAGCGCCCTGAGCCCGTCCGCTTCCGCCTCGAGTCCCTTTTCGTCAGCATGTTTGACCAGTACATCGCCCTGTGACGTTGCGACCCGCCAGACCTGCCCGATATCGCCGCCGCCGAGTGCTTCAGGAGCGCCAGTGGCAGGAATGCCAAGCGTTTCAAGCGTTTCCTGTGGTGTGGATGAGGTCATGACGCGCTGCTCCCGTATTGACAAGAAAATGTTCTGTCAGCGTAGCAGCGCTCAAAACGAGCACTCGGCGCGGTCTGCGATCAGTCTTGACTCCGGCCATCATCAGCTTCTCTTTGCCGCGTATCCCGGTGATGTCTGTCCTCTCGGTCTTCGCTTTGAAAGAGCTTGTAGAACTCCTCAATGGCGGCGCGATCGCTTTCAAGCAGCTGGGCGTTGTCGTTGCGATACTGATAGGACTCCTCAAAAAGGCGCACATCGAAGTCACGGAAGGTTCTGACGGCCTGGCTGGCGCTGGCACTGGGATAGCCCAGACCGACCAGCACTTCCTGAGACAGTTCGAGACTTGCCGAGAAGGTTTCGCGCACGACGACATCCACCCCCAGTTCCTGCAGGCGCCAGGCGTGATGGCGGTTGCGGGCACGGGCATGAATGCTCAGGTCGGGATAGTTTTCCCGAGCCAGTCGGGCAATGGTGAGAGCGGCCTGCTCATCGTCCACACAGATGATCAGCATGCGAGCCCGGTCGAGACCTGCCGAGCGCAGCAGCTCCAGCCGGGTCGCGTCAGCGTAATAGATCCGCGAGCCAAACTGGCGGATAAACTCGACCTGGCGGATGTTGGGGTCCAGTGCGGTAAAGCGTACGTTTTGCATCTTGAGCACCCGGGCCACCATCTGCCCGAAACGTCCCAGACCGGCGATGATCACCGGTGGATCATCATCAGGGAACTGATTGTCCCAGCTCGTCGAGGGCTTGAAGCGGTTGCCTATACGGCTGCCCAGCGTATAAAGAAAGGGCGTGCAGGCCATTGAGATCGTCACGGCCGCGATGCAAAGACTAGCGATTCGCTGCTCAAAAACGCCGGCAGCCACGGCGGTGGTCAGCAGCACGAAATCAAACTCGCCGCCCTGGGCAATAACGGCGGCCAAACGCGGAATGTTTTGACGCGGCAGGCGAGCGATGACACCGACCACACATAAAACCAGTATTTTGACCGCCAGTATGGCCAGCGTGATGCCCAGTACGGTCAGCAGGTTATGCATGACCAGCAAAAGGTCGACCGACATGCCGACTGAAAGGAAGAAAAGACCGAGCAGAATGCCCTTGAAGGGTTCGATGTTGGCTTCAAGCTCGTGACGATAGGGCGTATCCGCCAGCAGTACGCCCGCCAGAAAGGCGCCCAGCGCCATGGAGAGGCCGGCTTCCTCCATGACCCAGGCCGTGCCGAGTACCATCAAAAGCGCCGCGGCAGTAAAGACTTCATGGACTTCGCTGCGTGCCACGAGTCTGAGCACGCGCGGAAAGACGAAGCGACCTACCAGTAGCGTGGCCACCACGATGGCGGTGGTTGTGGCAACCGTTACCCACAGATTGGCATTCTCGGCGTCGGCGTTGCCGGCAAGGATTGGAATGACTGCCAGCAGCGGAATGACGGCCAGATCCTGAAACAGCAGGATGGCAAAGGCTGTCTGGCCATGAGGGCTGGCAAGATGCTGATGCTCGGTCAAAAGCTGCAGCGCAAAGGCCGTGGATGATAACGCCAGCGTCAGTCCGAGCAGAACCGAGGCGGCCTGGCCCAGACCCAGCATGAACCCCAGAGGCGTTAACAAAAGACCGGTCAGTAAAAGCTGCAGGCTGCCCAGACCAAAAAGCCGGCCGCGCAGCCGCCAGAGCCGGGCGGGTTCCAGCTCCAGGCCGATCACGAACAGCAGCATGACCACACCGATCTCGGAGACGTGAAGCACCGATTCAGGGTCGGCAATAAAGCCGCTGATCGAGGGCCCCAGAATCAGGCCGGCACACAGATAACCCAGTATTGAGCCCAGGCCAAAACGTGCAAAAAGGGGAACGGCCACGACGGCGGCTCCCAGCATGACAGTCGCTTCCAGCAGAAAGTGCATGGCAGTGTCTTCCGAGCAGTGCAGTCCGTTGCCGTAAGCCGAGCGGTGGTGTCAGACCGCCGCCCGGATTGTCAGCTTCCTGATTTCCTTGCGTCAGCGATACTGGCCGCTATCCGCCTTTTTGATCAACGCCTTCAGGGGAGAGTAGATTTCTGGCGTGCAGACCAGAAGGTTTTCGCCATAAAGTTCGGTGGCAATGCCTTCCGGGCAGTCATAAACATGGCCGGTACGCGCACCGGCCTCGCGTGCGATCAAAAGTCCTGCAGCGAAGTCCCATGGCGAGCAGCTCTCGTAATAGCCATCCAGACGGCCGCAGGCCACCGCGCACAGATCCAGCGCCGCGGCGCCGTTGCGACGAATGTCACGACAGTTTTCCAGTACCGCATGTAGACGCCTGAGCAGCGGGAAGCGAGCATCGCGGTCGTAGGGAAAACCGGTGCCAATCAGTGATGTATCAAGTTCGCGCGAATCACTGACTGAAATCGGCTCGTTGTTGCACCAGGCACCGCTGCCGCGAATACCGGTGAAGGTTTCCTCCAGAAAGGGGGCGTGAACGACGCCCACCTGAACGCGGCCCCTGTCGAGCCAGGCAATCGAGACCGCCACGTGATGATGACCATGGGCAAAGTTGACGGTGCCATCGATGGGATCCACTACCCATAGCGGCTTTTCGTGACTGACATCATGTCGGTCCGGTGACAGCTCTTCACTCAGGCGGGCCTCGCCGGGAAACAGCGACTCCAGCTGCTCGCTGATGTAGCGATCAACGGCCACGTCGGTATCGGTCACCAGTTCATTGCCATGTTTGATGTTGCGTTGAAGGCTGCCTCCCTCGCGTGCTGCCCTGATGCGACGTCCGGCTTCATGGGCGATGCGGGTAGCCTGTTCAAGGCGCTCTTCGAGAGTCATGCAAACTCCTGTCGGGGATCGTCGTGAGGAATGGGGTGCTTGCTGATGGATATTCAGCGCTTGACCGGGCGTTTTTGCAGTTTGCGCTGCAGAGTGCGCCGGTGCATGCCCAGGCTTCGGGCCGTGGCCGAAATATTGCCATCGTTGTCCTGCAGCACACGCTGGATGTGCTCCCAGGTCAGTCGGTTGACGGAGGGCGGATTCTCGGCGATCTCGGCATCCGGGTTGCCCTCCTGGGTATCGAGAGCCTGCAGCACTTCACTGACCTCGACCGGTTTACAGAGGTAGTTCACTGCCCCCAGCTTGATCGCCTCGACGGCGGTTGTGATGCTCGAATAACCGGTCAGTATCACGACCCGGCAGGCCGGGCTGATCGAGAGCAGGGTGGGCAGAAACTGCAAACCGGAGCTTTCCTCGAGTTTCAGATCAAGCGTTGCATACTCCGGTGGGCGGCGCTGCGCCAATTGTCGTGCTTCTTCGATGGTGGCGGCCACCATGACATCAAACTCATGGCGCGTCAGGGCGCGCTCCATGATCTGGCGGAATACAGGGTCGTCATCAACGACCAGAAAGGAAGCCTTTTCGTGCATGACGTGTCATTCCTGTGAAAGTGAGGAGAGGGCGCTCGGGTCGGTATCCGGGTGCGGTAGCCTGACTTCGGTGAGCGTGCCCCCCTGGGTCTGATTGTAGAGACTGACGCTGCCACCGAAGCGATCCAGTGTCGAATGGGTCAGAAAAAGTCCGATGCCCAGCCCTCTGGAGCGCCCCGAGATAAAGCTCTCGCCCATGTGGCTGGCAATCTCTATCGAGATGCCCGGGCCGTGATCGACAATGGAAATCACGACCTCGCGACGGTTTTCCTTGAGCGCGCTTTCGCTCAGCGTGATGGCGATGTCCTGCGGGTTGGCATCGGCTGCGTTGTTGAGCAGGTTCATGATAGCCTGATCCAGCGTCGGGTCGGCGAGAAGGGGCAGTGCAGGATCATCGACATGCAGCTGATAGGTGACATCCGGCCGCATGACCAGCCAGCGCTGGATCAGCGCTTCCAGCCATTCGGCAGCCTTGACGCGTACCGGGGGGTCGCTGTGGCGACGCTCGGCGCTGGCCACCAGTTCGCGCAGGTGGCGCTTGCAGGTATCGACCTGACTGCGCAGCAGATCAAGGTCTGCGCGCTGCATGTCAGTGATCGGGTCAGATTTCATCTCGTCGATCAGCATGAGCATGGTCGACAATGGCGTACCCAGTTCATGCGCTGTTCCTGCGGCCTGACTGGCCACGGCCAGAATCTGCTCGTTGCGAAGGGCCGCTTCACGGGTGCGTGAAAGCGTTCGGTCGCGCTGGCGCAGGGTATCGGCCATACGAAAGATCACGAAGGTGATCAGCCCGGCGCACAGGGCGAAATTGAGCCACATGCCCAGGACATTGAGGGTTAAAAGGCTGTCTCCGATCATGTGGCGAAGCTCCGGTACCGGCTCGAAAAAGACCATGAGCATTGAATAGGCCACAAAGGCTGAAGCCGCCGTAATGCAGGCATGTCGCCATGGTTGGGTGGCCGCGGCCATGGCGACCGGAATCAGATAGTAGGTAATGGCCGGATTGGTGGCGCCGCCGGTGTAATAAAAGATCAGGGTAAGGCCCGTCACATCGATGAGCAGATGAATCAGATATTCGACGTCGGTGACCTGGCGGTTCTGTCCCAGCCGCCACCAGGTGGCCACGTTGAAAAGTCCCATGGCCACGATAATGGCAATGATCGGCACAACCCGAAGCTTGAAGTCCATGACCTCGATACCAAAGAGGATCACGGCCAGAAAACAGGTCCAGGTAATACCGCGCGCGATGGTCAGCCGCACCAGATTGCGAGCCGGGGTGGTCAGCAGTAGCGCCTGCGTCATGAGCATCCAGAGCAGAGAATGTAGCGTTGTGTGTCCATGATATCGCAATCGTGACAAGGGCGTAGAGGAAAGAGTGTTGTTGCAAGGCAAGGGCTGGCGCTACGACGCCTTTGTGCCTACCGTGATGAAAGACGGGTGGGAATGAAGCTGTTCCCGATAGGCCCATCCGCCCTGTGCCTCGAAGGAGGAGATGAGCATGATAACGTCATCGCGTATTGATGCCGGCTGCGTACCCTGCATGGCCATGAGCGAACCACCGGTTCAGCCCCCGGACCCGGAGCCGCATTCTCCGCCCGAGCAACCACCACAGCCGCAGGAGCCACCGATCGAAGAGCCGCCGGTAGAGGAACCACCGTTGGAGGAGCCACCCCTGCAGGACCCGCCGCCCTCTGAGCCACCCCCCGAGGTGCCACCGGAGCAGACGCCGCCTTATCAGTCCTGACATCCTGAAAAGCCGACCCTTGAAGGGGTTGGCTTTTTTGATGGTCATGTTGATGTGGCCGAAAGTGATCATCATGACCAATGCCAGGGCCTTCTATCCCCGCACCAAACACTGCCTGTAGAATGGCTCTAAATCCGTTCACGTACAGACTGTGTACATAATGACTACTGAAGCACCCATGACCGATACCCGGATCGCCCAGGAAGCCAGCCTTCGCAGAACCTTTGCGATCATTTCTCACCCCGACGCGGGCAAGACCACCATCACCGAAAAGCTGCTGTTGTTTGGCAACGCCATTCAGGTAGCCGGAGCGGTCAAGAGCAAGCGTCAGGAGCGCAGTACCACTTCTGACTGGATGAAGATGGAGCAGGAGCGTGGTATCTCCGTGACCACCTCTGTCATGCAGTTTCCCTACAAGGGGCGCATCGTCAATCTGCTGGATACGCCCGGACACGAGGACTTCTCCGAAGACACCTACCGCACGCTGACGGCGGTCGACTCTGCCCTGATGGTTGTAGATGGTTCCAAGGGTGTCGAGGATCGAACCATCAAGCTGATGGAAGTCTGTCGCCTGCGGACCACACCGATTCTGACCTTCATCAACAAGATGGATCGCGACACTCGGGATCCCATCGAGGTCATGGACGAGATCGAAACCGTGCTCAACATTGCGTGTGCGCCGGTGACTTGGCCGATCGGCATGGGGCGTCATTTCCGCGGCGTTTATCATCTGGTCAATGATACGGTGCATCTCTACAAGCAGGGACAGGGCAACCGGATTCCGGAAGACGTTCGAATCGAGGGCCTGAACAGTCCCGAGGTTGATGACGTGCTGGGAGCGTCTCAGGCGGCCGAGTTGCGCGAGGAGATCGAGCTGGTACAGGGCGCCTCGCATGAATTTGATCTGGATGCCTACCGCCGCGGCGAGCTGACGCCGGTATTTTTCGGCACGGCCATGGGCAATTTTGGTGTGCGTGAAATGCTCGACGGTTTCGTCGAATATGCGCCTTCGCCGCAGCCTCGAGAAACCAATGCCCGTGAAGTGACCGCCGAGGATGGCAGCTTCACCGGATTCGTTTTCAAGATCCAAGCCAATATGGACCCACGCCACCGTGACCGTATCGCCTTTCTGCGCGTCTGCTCGGGCAAGTATGAGCGCAATATGAAGATTCACCATGTGCGCATCAAAAAGGACGTCAAGATTGCCGATGCCCTGACCTTCATGGCCGCCGACCGGGCACATGTCGAGGAAGCCTGGCCTGGGGACATCATCGGATTGCACAACCATGGCACCATTCAGATCGGTGATACCTTCTCCAGTGGCGAGCAGATGCGCTTTACCGGCATTCCGCACTTTGCGCCCGAACTGTTTCGTCGCGTGCGTCTGAGAGACCCGCTCAAGACCAAGCAGCTTCAGAAGGGGCTTCAGCAGCTTTCCGAGGAGGGCGCCACTCAGGTCTTCATGCCACTGGATAATAACGACATGATCGTGGGTGCGGTCGGTTTGCTCCAGTTCGACGTGGTGGCACACCGTCTCAAGGATGAGTACAAGGTTGACTGCATCTATGAGCCGGTCAACGTTCAGACGGCTCGCTGGATTCATGGCGACGAGCGCAAGCTGGATGAGCTGCGCAACAAGGTCAGCACCAACCTCGCCATCGATGGCGGTGGGCATCTGACCTATCTGGCCCCGACCCGAGTCAACCTGCAGCTGATGGAAGAGCGCTGGCCTGATCTCTCCTTCGATGCCACCCGCGAGCATTAAGACGCGCAGGCATCGTGCGACGCGCCTTTTGATTCCTTCGCTATAGTAATTCTGATAACAGCACTGTGGTGGCCGGGCGCCGGCCACCCGATAGATTCGAGTTCGGGGAGAGAGTCTGGTATGCCAAGATTTTTAACGGAGTTTCGCGATTTTGCCGTCAAGGGCAATGTTGTTGATCTGGCCGTCGGGATCATTATTGGCTCGGCCTTTACCGCCATCGTCAACAGTCTGGTCAAGGATATCTTTACGCCGGTACTGGGGCTGATTACCGGTGGGATCAATTTCACCAATCTGTTTTTTGTGCTCAAGGAAGGGGCGCAGACCGCAGGGCCCTATACGACGCTGGCGGATGCGCAGGCTGCTGGTGCGGTCACCATCAATTACGGCATTTTTCTCAATGCCATGATCTCGTTCACGCTGGTGGCGATGGTGTGCTTTATTCTGATTCGCAACATCCATCGTCTGCGCGAGCTGGGCGCACGCAAGGATGAGCCGTCCGAGGCGCCCGCTGCTGCTCCCACCGTTCGCAATTGCCCCTATTGCATCACGCCGATTTCGGTCGACGCCACGCGGTGCCCGAGTTGCACCTCTGTATTGGACTCGCCAAAAGACGCCGCGCCAACGGTGTAACGCCTGGCCTGGTTTTCGTAAAACGGACAGGAACATCAAACAAAAGGGGCCTCCACATGGAGGCCCCTTTTGTTC
The DNA here is from genome assembly GCF_002155145.1 of Kushneria konosiri. Taxonomy (NCBI): domain Bacteria; kingdom Pseudomonadati; phylum Pseudomonadota; class Gammaproteobacteria; order Oceanospirillales; family Halomonadaceae; genus Kushneria; species Kushneria konosiri. The sequence continues at coordinate 3,230,026 of NZ_CP021323.1, read as the reverse complement.
CAGAAGCCGTTGACTCTATCGGCCTTTCAGTCCGACAGGGCTTCCGGGTCACGCCGCTCCAGCACGTAAGGCAGCGGTTTGAGATGTGCCGGCTGGTCGTTGATGGTCAGTGACGGCATATCATCCCTGGTTGTGACGACGGCCAGTACTTCAATATGTCCCTCGTCTGCTGCCGCGCTGCGAACCACTTCCCCCAGCGTCTTGTCGCTCGTGGCATCCTTGATGTCCGCTCCCGTCTCGATGGGCTCGGCTGTGGCCACGGAGAGCCGCATCAGACGTTTTTTGACCTGGCCGCGATAGTGCGCCCTGGCCACGACCTCCTGGCCGGTGTAGCAGCCCTTTTTGAAGCTGATGCCTGCCAGCGCCTCCCAGTTGAACATCTGGGGCAGCCATTTCTCGCGTTGCGGCTCATCAAGCCACAAAAGACCGGCTTCGATATCCAGCCGTTGCCAGAGGTCGTTTGCGGCCAGCGTCAGTTCGGTAGCCATCGATCGACATAGTTCAGCCAGTTTGTCATTCGGGGCGATCAGTACCAGACGCATCATGTCATGTGGATGGCGAGTAACGGCCAGTTCTTCATCGGTGCTGACACGCACGCCCCAGTCGGCATGGGGCAGCGTCATGGTCGCACCCAGCACTTCATCAAGCTGGTGTCCGGCCAGGCCTGCAATGGCGATATCATCACGCAGGGTCAGTTCAGCCTTGTAAAATGCTGCATATTTGGCCAGATGCTTATGGAGGGCATCGGCAATGCTGCGCTCAAGCAGTAGCCAGTAGCATTGCGGCGCGGCCTTGATCATTTGCACATTGGCGATGGCACGTCCCTTGGGCGTACAAAAGACTGCTGGCGGTGCGATGGTGGCGGTGGCGTGGGCCGTGGAAGCGCTGGCCTGACCCTGCAGAAATTTCTCGCTGTCCGGTCCGCGAACCTCCAGCACGACGCGATCTTCCAAAGGGACAATCACGGTGTCGTGTTGTCCGTTAAAACCGGTGCCTTTCGATGAGAGTTCGTCTGACGGATGCTGCAGCAATGTCTTCCAGTGCGGATGACTCATGGTGACTCCAGAAAAATTTGCGCAAACGGTGGCAATGACGCAGGGTTGATCTGCCTGATCCCCGTTTCTCCATGAGAGAGCATATCTGGGCGAGGGCAAGACTTTACAAGCAGACGCAATCATTGCATGACTACCAGGAGACAAAAACGCCATGGCGTTAACATTTACCCTTAGTGGCCTTAAGGATTCCGATGACGTTAATCGACTGACCACGGCTTTGATGGAGCTTGATGGCGTGGATACCGTTCAGGTGGCACGGGAATGGCTGGAAGTGGAAGGACGTGTTCAGCCTGGCCGAGTGGTCGAAGTCATCGAAAGGCTGGGATATTCGTCAAAACGCTGAAGTGTTTGAATGGTCACGGTGGAGGGGTGGAACCTGCCGTGCATCGTGATCCGGGGGCAATCGACAATGAGTATTTTGATCGAGACAGAGCGTGAAGGAACACTGCGACAGCGTATCGTGTTCAACGATCACGAGGCGCTTTACGCCGATGCACCGGCCAGTGCCGGCGGTGAGGAAAGTGCGCCGGACCCGCATGATTATTTCGATATTTCGCTGGCGACCTGCAAGGCAATGACTGTTTTGATGTATGCCCGTAAAAAGGAGATGCCGCTTGATGGTGTCAGCGTTCGGGTCACTCGTGACAGCAGCAACGAGCGTGACGGTCAGTATCGACTACAGGTGGATATCGGTCTGATCGGCGATTTGAGTGCCCAGGCACGTGATCGTCTTCTTGAGGCTTCCGAGCAGTGTCCGATCCAGAAACTGATGACCTCCGGTCACATCGAAATAGAGACGCACGCACATCTTGGCGGTGCCTGAATTCTCCGCCCTGGAGAGCTTCTGACTCGCCTTCATGGCCATGCCGCCGTCTCCGGGCGGTGTGGCTTGCAATCCTGCCTGCCTGCCTTCATCTAGATTAGACCTGTCCACCGTGACACTTTCCGCTGCCTCGCCATCCTGACCATCGACTACGCTTATCGGCGAGAACCCCGTCCATCGGCCAGCGTGCGTGTGGTGGTTCCGGAATATCTCAATCTTTTCGCTACCTGCACGGAGTGCGCATGAATCGTGAGTTTCGCATTGCCTCCGACTACAAGCCCGCAGGTGATCAGCCGGCGGCCATCGACGGGCTGATCAAGGGTCTGGAGTCCGGTCTGGCGCATCAGACCCTGCTGGGGGTGACCGGTTCGGGCAAGACCTTCACCATGGCTAATGTGGTCGAGCGTCTACAGCGTCCGACCATCGTCATGGCACCCAACAAGACGCTGGCGGCACAGCTGTACGGCGAGTTCAAGTCGTTCTTTCCCGACAATGCCGTCGAGTACTTCGTTTCCTATTACGACTATTATCAGCCCGAGGCCTATGTGCCTTCCTCGGATACCTTTATCGAGAAGGATGCCTCGATCAATGACCATATCGAGCAGATGCGCCTATCGGCGACCAAGGCACTGCTCGAGCGGCGTGATGCCCTGATCGTGGTGTCGGTGTCGGCCATCTATGGTCTGGGCGACCCGGATCAGTATTTGAAGATGCGTCTTCACTTCACCCGTGGGGAGTTGATCAATCAGCGCGATTTCCTGCGCCGGCTGGCGGAACTGCAGTACACCCGCAACGATACCGATTTTCGCCGCGGCACCTATCGGGTGCGAGGAGACGTCATCGATGTCTTTCCTGCTGATGCCGAGGATGAGGCAGTGCGTATCGAACTCTTTGATGATGAAATCGATACCATCAGCCTGTTCGATCCGCTGACAGGAGAGGTGCGCGGCAAGGTGCCGCGCATGACCATCTATCCCAAGACGCACTACGTCACCCCGCGCGACACGATTCTTGGTGCCATCGAGTCGATCAAGGAAGAGCTTGCCGAGCGGCTCAAGTACCTGCGTGATCATGATCGCCTGGTCGAGGCGCAGCGTCTGGAGCAGCGCACGCTTTACGACATTGAAATGATGCTGGAGCTTGGCTACTGCAACGGCATTGAAAACTACTCCCGTTACCTCTCCGGGCGGGATCCGGGTCAGGCACCTCCGACCTTCTTTGACTACCTGCCTGACGATGCGCTGGTGTTTATTGACGAGTCGCACGTCAGCGTTCCGCAGGTGGGCGGTATGTACAAGGGCGACCGTTCGCGAAAGGAGACGCTGGTCGAGTATGGTTTCCGATTGCCTTCGGCGCTGGACAACCGCCCCATGAAGTTCGAGGAGTGGGAGCTCATTTTGCCGCAGACCATCTTTGTGTCCGCAACGCCCGGGCCGTATGAGGAGGAACATGCCGGTCAGGTGGTTGAGCAGGTGGTGCGTCCGACAGGCCTTGTCGATCCGGAAATCGAGGTGCGGCCGGCCAGTACTCAGGTCGATGATCTGCTCTCCGAAGTTCGCGCCCGGGTCGAGGTAGGAGAGCGGGTACTGGTGACGACCCTGACCAAGCGAATGGCCGAGGACCTGACCGACTATCTCGGCGAACATGACATTCGGGTGCGCTACCTGCATTCGGATATCGATACCGTCGAGCGGGTCGAAATCATTCGCGATCTGCGTCTGGGCAAGTTTGATGTGCTGGTGGGCATCAACCTGCTGCGTGAAGGGCTGGATATTCCCGAGGTCTCACTGGTGGCCATTCTGGACGCCGACAAGGAGGGTTTCCTGCGTGCCGAGCGCTCGCTGATCCAGACCATCGGGCGTGCGGCCCGTAACGCTCATGGCAAGGCGATCCTCTACGGTGATCGCATTACGGGGTCGATGCAGCGGGCCATGGATGAAACACAGCGTCGCCGCGACAAACAGATTGCCTTTAACGAAGAGCATGGCATCACGCCGCGTACCATCACCAAGAACGTGGCAGATATCATGGAAGCGGCTCAGGCGCCCGGTACCCGACGCAGCAAGCGCAAGGGCGATCGTCAGGTGGCCGAGACCGACGGCCAGTACACACCGGAGGCCATCGGTCAGATGAGTCTTGATGAGGTTAACCGTGAGATCAAAAAGCTTGAGGATCGTATGCATGAAGCGGCGCAGAACCTCGAGTTTGAAACGGCCGCTTCGCTGCGTGATCAGATGCAGACCCTTAACGCCCGCCTGATCGAACTCAAGTAGTCTCGCCAGGCACAGGGCTGACCAAGGCAGGTGGCGCCTGTCTCGTGATATGGGGCAGGCGTTTACTTGTTTACCACTCGTTTTGACAATGGATGTCATGCATGCCGGAAGGACCCGAAATCAGACGCATCGCTGACCGGTTGGGCAAGGTGCTGGCGGGGCATACCATTGAAGATATCTGGTTCGCCTTTGATCACCTCAAGCCGTTTGAGACCCGCCTTGTGGGACAGCGGGTGACAAGCGTCGACAGCTGGGGCAAGGCGCTCCTGACCGGTTTCGAAGATGGCCATGTCATCTACTCGCACAATCAGCTCTATGGGGTCTGGCGCATCATGCGTCGTGGCAATGAACCTGGCGGCAGGCGTTCGCCGAGGCTGAGATTGAGCACCGCGACCCATTCAGCGTGGTTGATGAGTGCCTCCGATATTTCGCTCTGGCACCGTGAAGAACTCGCTGAGCATCCATTTTTATCAAGGCTTGGCCCTGACCTGCTGACGCATGACGTCACGGTTGACGATATCGTCAACCGCCTGCAGGGCTCACGTTTCAGGCGTCGTCGGCTGGGCTCCCTGCTGCTGGATCAGCATTTCTACGCCGGGATCGGCAACTATTTGCGTTCGGAGATTCTTTTTTTTGCGGGACTGCATGAGCGTTATCGACCCATGGACCTTGATGCGACCCAATGCCAGCGTCTGGCTGAAAAAATACTGGAAGTAACGGCGCGTGCCTGGCGTCATGCCGGCGTGACCAACCTCGAAGTCTGGCGCGAGCCCATGATCGAGGCCGGTGAGCCCAGAGCGCGCTGGCGACATGCGGTATTCAATCGCGCCGCGTTGCCCTGTCATGCCTGCGGGACGCCCATTGAAAGAATCACGGTGACTTCGCGCCGGCTCTATTACTGTCCGTGCTGTCAGCAGGATAAGACGCCTGCCTGAGCTTTCGTTTCAAGGCGGCAATGACCCATGTGCCATAGTGGGGTATGCTCCGCCCAAATTGCTGATGATAAGGGTGGTACCTCGACATGACAGCCTTGCTGGGCGGTCTGCTCATTATTTGCCTGCATTTGCTGGGAGCGCTTTCGGGGCTCATGGCCTTGATGTCGAGTCGTACCTCTCAGGGCGCCATCGCCTGGATCATCTGCCTGATCACCTTTCCCTATCTGGCCATCCCGGCCTACTGGTTTTTGGGTCGCCCTCGTTTTTATGGCTATGTATCCGCGCGTGAGCAGCGTGATACCTCTCTGCGTCGCGTGCTGGACCAGTTTCGAACCCTGGTGGAACCTGCCTTTGCACGCCCCGAAGATGCTCGTCTTCGTGCAGTAGAACGGCTCGCCATGCTGCCGATGACCGGTGACAACCACTGTCAGCTTTTGATCAATGGCCATGCCACCTTTGAAAGTCTTTTTCGGGGCATCGAGCAGGCCGAAGATTACGTGCTTATCCAGTTTTTCATCGTGCGTGATGATGCTCTGGGGCAGGCGCTTAAACAGCGATTGATCGAATGCGCCGAGCGCGGTGTGCATGTGTTTTTTCTCTATGACGAGATTGGTTCGCACGGCATGCCGGATCGCTATTTTAATGAGCTGCGTTCGGCGGGGGTGGCCGTGCATCCCTTTGGATCCTCGAAGGGCTGGCGGCATCGTTTTCAGGTCAACTTTCGCAACCATCGCAAGATCCTGGTTGTCGATGGTCGTCAAGGATGGGTGGGTGGCCTGAATGTTGGTGTGGAGTACCGCGGCGAAAGTAAAAAACATGGCCACTGGCGTGATACTCATCTGAAGCTGATCGGGCCTGCCGTGCTGGGATTACAGGAGTCCTTCTGGGAGGACTGGCATTGGGCCACTGGCGATATTCTGTCGCTGGCATGGCATCCCCGCAAGGCGCCGGGCGATGCAGGGCAGCATGTGGTCATCGTGCCTTCTGGACCTTCCGATCCGCTGGAGACTGCAAGTCTTTTGATTCAGCATGCCATCAATCAGGCCAATGAACGCTTCTGGGTCACCAGCCCTTATTTTGTGCCGGATCAGGGCGTTCAGGACTCTCTCAAGCTGGCGGCGCTCAGAGGCGTGGATGTTCGGGTGATGATGCCGGAGCGCCCCGATCATCTGCTGGTATTTTTGTCGGCATTTTCATTTCTGGGCGACATGATTCGCGCTGGCGTCAAAATATACCGTTATCAACCGGGGTTTTTGCACCAGAAAACCTTTTTAATCGACCATCACGCCAGTGCTGTCGGCACGGTTAATCTGGACAACCGATCTTTCCGGCTCAATTTTGAGGTGACTGCCTACGTGGCAGATGAAGGGTTTGCCGCAGAAGTCGCCCAGATGCTTGAAGAGGACTTTGCCAGCTGCCGACAGGTAACGCTCGAGGAGATTAACAAGCGCCCCCTGTGGCACAAGCTGGCGGCGCGAGCGGCTTATCTGGCATCACCGATCCAGTGATCGATGATGCCAGTAAGGGCGGGTGATATCTCTACCTGTCAGGCTCTCAGGAGGCTTGTCCGGCAGACTTGTCGTTATAAATGTCCAGGTCGATCTCACGTTCGCTTTTGCCCACCAGCGTGGTGACCATCAGATCACCCGAGACATTCACGGCGGTTCTCGCCATGTCCAGAATACGATCAATGCCGGCAATCAGGCCCAGTGCTTCCAGTGGCAGGTTGGTCTGAGCAAATACGATCGAGAGCATGATCAGTCCGGCACCCGGGACGCCCGCTGTACCAATCGAGGCCAGCGTACCCGTCAGAACGATCATGATGTAGTCGGTCGTGGTCAGGTCGGTACCGGTCAGCTGCGCCACGAAAAGCGCCACCACGCCCATGTAAAGCGCCGTGCCGTCCATGTTGATGGTGGCACCTACCGGTAGCACAAACCCCGAGACCCCCTGCGAGATTCCTAGTTTTTCTCGCGCGCAGCGAATGGAGACAGGCAGGGTGCCTGCGCTTGAGGCCGAAGAGAAGGCCACGACAATGGCATCCAGACTACCGGTGAGATAGCGCCGCGGATTGAGTCGTGCCAGCAGGGCAAGCATGCCGCTGTAAATCAGCAGTACGTGAAGGATGCAGGCGAGATACACCACGCCGATGACCTTGAGCAGGGGGAGCAGAACGGCCAGGCCGTACTGTCCTGCAACGACCGCAATCAGGGCAAATACACCGACAGGGGCACAGGCCATGATCAGTGAGGTCAGCTTGTAAAGCGCCTCGGCCACAGAGTTGATCACTTTAATGGCCGGCTGGCCGCGCTCACCAATCAATACCAGTGAAATGCCCAGAGCAATGGCAAAGACGATGATCTGCAGGATATTGCCTTCCACCATGGCATTGATCGGATTGGTCGGTACCAGACCGACCAGAATCTCGGTCAGGGTGGGTGCTTCCCCGGGGGTGACGCTATTGTCCATCTGCATGTCAACGCCAACGCCCGGCTGCAGGATAGAGGCTGCCAGCAAGCCCAACGCGATGGCGAAGGCGGTCGTTACCAGATAGAGTGCGACCGCCTTGCCGCCGATTCTGCCCATCTTGGCCGGGTCGCCCATGGAGACAATGCCGCTGATCAATGACGTAAAGACCAGCGGCACGATCAGCATCTTGATGGCATTGATGAAAAGCGTGCCAATGGGGGAAAGCCACTGGGCATGATCTCCCAGCAGCCAGCCGACAAGGATACCCAGCACCAGCCCCGCCATGATTTTCTGCCACAGGGGGATGCTGGAAAGGGAGAAAGTGCGTTGGGACATGAAGTTATCTCTTTTGTGCCGTCGTTGAATGTGTCATGTCTGACGTTGCCAGCCTATCACTTGTAGGCTCGTGCCGGTTAGAATCGCCGCCTCGCGCCCCTGGGGGCAGGCTGACAAAAAAGCAGGTACTACGCGTTGAATCTGGAAACCAAATGGCTTGAAGATTTCGTGGCCCTCAATGCCACGCGCAGCTTTTCTGCTGCCGCACGCCGTCGACACGTCACTCAGCCTGCCTTTAGCCGCCGCATTCGAGCGCTTGAGCAGGCCACCGGGGTCATGCTGGTGGACCGTTCCACGACGCCTGTCAGTCTTACCCCGGAAGGTCAGCTTTTTCTGGTGACCGCTCGCAGTCTGGTAGAGCAGCTCAACGAAAGTATTAGCCATCTGCGTGGGCTCAACATTGCCAATGAGGCACTTGATATTGCTGCCGCGCACTCACTGGCGCTGGCCTTTTTTCCACGCTGGATTTCCCGGCTGCAAAAAGGGGTAGGAGAGCTGCCTACCCGCTTGATGGCCATGAATGTCGGAGACGCCATCCATGTGCTGCGTGACGGGAACTGTGATCTGATGCTGGCCTATCATGATCCTTATGCAACCATGCAGCTCGACAGTGAAATATTTCCCTCCTTTTCCATCGGTCAGGTCTGCATGTTGCCGGTATGTGTACCGGATGCTCAGGGCAACCCTCTTTTCAATCTCGAAAGCGGCGACAGTATCCCGCACCTGGCCTATACCCAGGGCGCCTTTCTGGGGCGAAGCGTGCATATGCTGTTAAAAAACGATCCCCTGCGGCTGCGGCTTCGCACCATCTATGAAACCGCCATGGCCGAAGGGCTCAAGGGTATGGCATTGCAGGGCGTAGGCATGGCCTGGATTCCCGACTTCTGCATTCATGAGGAGCTGGCGTCCAACCGTCTGGTGCGCGCAGGCGATGAAAAATGGAACATTCCGCTCGATATTCGACTCTATCGTTGTTCGCTGGTACACAAGCCAGACGTTGAGAGACTATGGCACCAGCTGCAAAAACTCCCGCGAGATTTCCTGAAAATGTAGGCGATGGCAGAATATGGGCAATCCCTGAAAGTTGTCTGCATTGACTGGTCGTGACTGTGCCAGGCTTTGAAGCATCATTCATCGATGGAGGACGTCATGCGATATATGAAGGCACGAGTCACCGGCGATGTTCAGGGTGTCGGCTTTCGTTACGCCACGGCACAGCGCGCTCGCCAGCTGGGAATATCGGGTTACGCCAGAAACTGTGACGACGGCAGTGTCGAGGTAGGCATGGCGGGTAGCCATGATGATGTGGCGGCGATGATCGACTGGCTGCAGACCGGCCCGCCAGCGGCTCGGGTAGATCAGGTAACAGGGGAGCGGATTGCGCCGCAGTCCTGGAGCGGTTTTCAGACTGCCTGATCGTGACAGGCTGGATCCATAAAAAATGCCATGTCTTTTGACATGGCATTTCGCTTTTTGGTGAACGGTTTTTAAACCCTTGTCAGGGCGAGGCAATGACTACTCGTCAGCATGCCTTGCGGCCGCGGACTGATCCAGCGCCGTTACAAAGCTTTCTCCCCAGCGATGGATATCGTAGGTGCTGATGACCTTGTGAAGACGTTGCCAGCGCTCCTTGCGCTCTTCCAGCGACATGGAAAGGGCTGCATCGAGCATATCGGCCATCTCTTCAACGTCGAAGGGATTGCACAGCATGGCGCCATCGAGCTCCTCGGCGGCACCTGCCAGGTTGGACAGCAAAAGAACACCCGGGTCTTCCGGGTCCTGGGCGGCGACATACTCCTTGGCTACTAGGTTCATGCCGTCACGCAGGGGCGTTACCAGCCCGACGCGACTCTGTCGCATGAAGCCCATCAGGGTTTCACGGTCATAGCCCGTGTTGAGATAGCGCAGGGGCATCCAGTCATAGGTCGAGAAGCGACCATTGACGTGACCCGCAATACGTTCAAGCTCGCGGCGCAGGCTGGCATAACGCTCCACACCGGTTCTGGACAGCGGGGCAATCTGCAGGTAGGTCACATTGCCGTAGCGGGTATGGGTATTTTCCAGCAGCTGTTCGAAGGCCTGAAAGCGTTTGTAGAGCCCCTTGCTGTAATCAAGGCGGTCCACGCCGATGATCAAAGGGCCGCCCTGGAGGGATTCCTTAAGTCGATGGCTGCGTGAGGATTGTTCGCCCTTTTCTGCCATCTCGCGAGCGGTATCCACATCGATCGAAATGGGAAAAACGCCGGTGTTGATGCGTCGACGGTCATAAATCACCGTGTTGCCTTCAACAGTGGCAACGCCGCTGCGCTCGACATTTTCAAGGAAGTGTCTGAGGTCAGTGGCGGTCTGAAACCCGATGGTGTCATAGGCGCACAAATGCTCAATCATGCGCGCATGATGGGGGAGAATGCGGAACACTTCCCAGGGCGGCACCGGGATATGGAGAAAAAAGCCGATGGGGCATTCGACGTCCATAAGGCGTAGATAGTGGCCCGTGGAAAGCAGCTGATAATCGTGGACCCAGATCGATGCGTCGCTGTCTTTCGTGATCTGACCGGCCACCTGACGAGCAAAGCGCTCGTTGACGTGCTGATAGCCTGCATCCTTTTCGCGCGAGTACTCGACCATGTCCGAGCGATAGTGGAAAAGGGGCCAGAGTACCTCGTTGGAATAGCCAACGTAGAAAAGCTCGTGTTCCTGCTCTGTCAGCGGGAAGGTTGCGAACTGCACGCCCTCGTTTTCATAGCTTTGAGGCGCATGCTGCTCGGCGTCCTCGACCAGCTGGCCGTTCCAGCCCATCCATAGCCCCTGTGTGCGACTCAGGGCATTCATGACACCGACGGCCAACCCGCCCTGACTACCGCTGTCCTTGTCAGGCGAGGGGACACGATTGGAGACTACGATCAGTTGCTTCAAGGTTTCCTCCGTGAACTCTTTGATGGCTTCATGAGCGTTGTAGCCGTGTGATCCACTCATCCAGCCAGGCATGGACGGCCGCGGGATCCGTCAGACGACAGGTGGCAACACTCTCGCCTGTCCCTACCTTGATGGCCAGGCCCTGACGGGCATTAACAACACGAAACCCGTCTTCGTCAGTACGGTCGTCGCCGATAAATATCGGGCATCGGTCTGCAAAGGGGGCAACGGCCAGAAAGCGCTCGAGTGCCACGCCCTTGTCATAGCCCTGGCCCTTGATCTCGAACACGAATTTACCCTGATGAAGTTCCAGAAGATCCGGGTAATGCTCGATCATTGAGTCCAGCTCCTGCTTGAGCATATCGCCTGCATCGGGCCGGTTTCGATAATGCAGGGCAAGACTGGCCCCCTTGTCCTCCAGGTAGAGCGCATCATCGCGCTCTACCTGTTTTCTGACCTTTTCTCGCACGGCATCCAGCGCCTTTTGATGCTCTCGTGCAATCTGACGATCCCCCTGGCTATTACGCCATTCAGCACCGTGCTGGCCTGACATGGCAAGCGAAGACAGTTTCAGGTGCCTGTCCAGATCATCGATGGCGCGACCGCTGATGACCGCTACCGCCCCATCCAGCAGGTCGGTGAGGGTCTCAAGGCGTTCTCGGAGAGCCCCATCAACGGCAATGTTGTCAGGGTGGTCTACCAGATCGACCAGTGTGCCATCGAGATCCAGAAAAAGGGCCCATGCCTGGCCGCTCTCAGGCAGGTCGGGAGCATCCTTGCGGGGTATCGTATTCACCATTACCTCCCTGTCATGGCGTGACGGTTGTTATACGTTGTGCGATGTGGTCAGTGTCTGCTCGATCCAGTTCGCAACCGCGTCACCATCCACTTTCATACAGACCTGTACGGTTGGTGTCTTTGACCAGCGATCGCTGACGTACTGGCGCTCTGCCGGTGCAAAGATGGTCTGGCCTTCCGCAGCACCTTCTGTCACCACATCCAGATGCCCGGGGACGGTTTCGAAAAATTCCGGATGGATCAGCCATGCGACCGCGCAGCTATCGTGGGGACAGCAGCCATCAAGGCCGATGGCACTGCGGTAGAAGTCTGCATAAAAGTCATAGCTGTGTGACAGCACGTCGCCCAGCGCCCCCTGGCCCTTGGCAATGCGCGCCATGCGATCCGGGGTGATGACCGTATCCAGTGTGACATCAAGGCCTACCATTACCAGTGGCCAGTCCGCTGTCAGGACACGTTTGGCAGCGTGCGGGTCGGAGAAGATATTGGCTTCGGCCAGCGGGGTGACGTTGCCGCCTCGCGCTGCCGAGCCGCCCATGATCACGACCTGCTTGACACGATTGACGACGTCCGGATCAAGGGCGATGGCCATGGCCAGATTGCCCAGAGGGCCCACGGCCACCAGCGTGATTTCCCCCGGGCGTTCGCGGGTCTTGTCCACGATGAATTGCGCTGCACTAATGGCTTCGATCTGACCGGCAGGTTCATCAAGTGTCTGATTGCCCAGTCCATCAGCGCCATGAATATGGGCCGGCACCGGATAGGGCGTTTTCACCAGCGGATAATCTGCGCCCTGAGCGACAGGGATGCTCTGGCCGGCCAGCTCGGTCAGTAGCAGGGCATTACGGGTGGCGGTTTCGACACGAACATTGCCAAAGGTAGTGGTCAGTCCCAGGACTTCGATATCCGGGTGCGCCATGATCAGCGCAATGGCCTGTGCATCGTCAACGCCCGGGTCAGTATCGAAAATAATGGTATGTGTCATACAAGGCCTCCACGTCTGTATCGACATTGAAATCACTGCTGCAGCCGCAACGGCATTTCTTTAAGTCGCTGAAAATATTGTGATGCAAGTCTGACATAAGTTCAGTGTCCGTGCGTAGCTGATCCCCCAAAGAAGGGTGGTGACATAAAAAAGCCCGCCTGACAGCGGGCTTTTGATTCTGAAATTGATGTTATCGATGTAAAAGGCCACGAGCGATCAAGGGTGAAAAAACGATGCGATAAACGCCACGGGTTACACCATAAAGCGTTTCGAGATACAGGGGCTGCAGCCAGAGCATCATCAGGGAAGCCACACCAGCAACGATGACAGCGCCCAGCATGTCCAGCGGGAAATGCACGCCCAGATAAATACGTGACCAGGCAATGGGCAGAGCCAGTACGGCAAGTGCAACACCCGTTTTGCGTAGCGCCGGGCGTAGAATAAAGCTGAAGGCAACCGTTGAAACGATCGTCATGTGGTTGCTTGGAAAAGAGGGCGTAGGTGCATGCGAAATCAGCGTATGTCCTAGTGGCATCACGAAGGGGCGAGGGTGATACCAGATTACCGAACCGATCAGATTATTGATCAGCAGGGCACCCACCGTTGCCAGAAGCGCTGTCAACATTATCTTGTGATGCGCCTCGCTCTTGCCAAACCATCCCATGATCATGATCAAAGGAACACAAAGGATGGCATATTTGGCCATGATAATGGCAAACCAGATCACCAGTGGTTGGCTTTGTGGTTGCGCGTTGAGAGCAAGAAAAAGATGCTGATTAAAAGCTTCCATGCTGCTGTTTCATACCTGAAAAAGAGGTTTGGGAAGTGTCTGCCATGCGACATGGTCTTCGACCAAAGGATTATGACAATGGCAGCATCGGCCCAATATTTTTTTTCAGGGTAATCGCGTAATCAATCAGTAACGCTTATACCGTTATATTATGTTTTGGCCAGAGATCTGAATACTTAAGTCATTCGGTTGATAGAAATTTGCGGATGTTATCAGCCGTCATGGAAACAATATTCTGTCGAGCTTCCGGGGCTATCCATGCGTTATGAGGCGTGACGACAAGATTGAGAGATCCCTGCGACATCGCTTCGATTAGTTCATGGCCCTCGCGGGGAGGCTCCTTTGGCAGGACATCAACACCCAGACCACCAAGGCGCCGATTCTTTAGTGCCTCAAGTGAGGCCTGTTCATCGATCAATCCTCCGCGCCCGCAGTTGATCAGCAGGGCGTCTGGTTTCATCAGCTTCAGGCGCGCCTGGTTGATCAGGTGATGTGTTTCAGGCGTCAGAGGGCAATGCAGAGAGACCACATCAGCTTCCGGGAGAAGTGCTTCAAGTGACGGGCGGTCATCGTGCTCGGCATTGGGACGTGCACAAAAGCTGACCTTCATTCCGAAAGCCCGGCCCAGTTGCGCTACCGCCTGACCGAGTTCGCCACTGCCGGCCAGCGCCAGATGCTTGCCGGCAAGTTGCATGGTCGGGTAATGCTGAAGGCAAAAGGAGGAAGCCTGCTCCCATTGATGGGTGGCAACATCATGCTGGTAGCAGGGCAGTCGTGTGGCCAGAGCCAGCATGATCATCAGTGTGTGCTGCGCCACGCTTTGTGTGCCGTATCCTGTGACATTGGCCACGGTAATGTTGCGTTCCCGGGCGCCTTGCATGTCGATATTGTTGGTACCGGTGGCGGTTACGGCGATCATCTTTAGATCAGGCAATGCAGCCATGATGTCATCATCAATGACGACCTTGTTGGTGATGGCAATAGTGGCACCTTCAAGACGTTTGACAACGTCCTCCGGGTGTGTGGCGCCCCAATGATCGAACTCATCGACCATGCTGGAAAGAGGTGAAAGATCAATGTCGCTGCCCAGGGTATCGCTGTCGAGAATTACTGCCTTCATGGGGGTGCACTCCTTGCCCATCATGATGTCTGCCGCGCTATAATGCGTGCCTTGTGCGAGGTTGTATCGTCGTGTCAGTAGACCGATGCGTCAATCAGACATCGGGAATAATGTCTGCCATCCGATGGATATTGTTTCCCGGCAGGGGCAGGTTGCTTGAGCGCACCTGCAGTAACATCAAATATCGGGTATGAAAGACCATGCCGATTTATGAATATGAGTGCCGCGCCTGCGGTACGCGCCTTGAAAAGATTCAAAAGATTGATGCTGCTCCTCTGGTGGAATGCCCATCCTGTCATGAGGGCGCTCTTGAGCGTCTGATTTCAGCTGCGGGGTTCCGGCTTTCAGGGGGTGGGTGGTACGAGACCGATTTCAAGAGTTCGGGTCGTCGTAACCTTGCCGGTGACAGCAAGTCCGACAAGGGCGGTACGTCCGACAGCTGACGTTGTTGCGGGAATTGCCCCATGCCGAAGGCAGTCAACTGCCTTCGGCATTCAAACAACTCAGGCATTACATCAAGCGTTACAACACAGGATTAAAGATGCGCAGTCATTATTGCGGCCAGCTAAACGAAAGCCTTGTCGACCAGGAAGTCACACTCTGCGGTTGGGTCCACCGCCGCCGCGATCATGGTGGGGTGATTTTCCTCGACATGCGTGATCGTGATGGCATTGCACAGGTTGTGGTTGATCCGGACACGCCGGATGCCTTTGCCAATGCAGATCGAGCCCGCAGCGAGTATGTACTGCGTATTACCGGTCGTATTCGCATGCGTCCGGAAGGTACCCAGAACGCCAACATGCCGACGGGTCTGATCGAGGTGCTTGCCACGCAGGTTGAGGTGCTCAATACGGCCGTAACCCCGCCGTTCCAGCTCGATGAACATGGCAAGGTCGGTGAAGACGTTCGCCTCAAGTATCGCTACATCGATCTGCGTCGCCCCGAAATGATCGATCGCCTGCGGCTTCGTTCGCGTATCACTCACAGCGTTCGCGCCTATCTTGAAGACAACGGTTTTCTCGATATCGAAACGCCCATTCTGACTCGTGCCACGCCTGAAGGTGCACGTGACTATCTCGTGCCCAGCCGCACCCATGCCGGTGAGTTCTTTGCACTGCCGCAGTCTCCGCAGCTCTTCAAGCAGCTGCTGATGGTAGCCGGTTTTGACCGCTATTATCAGATTGCCAAGTGCTTCCGTGATGAAGATCTTCGTGCCGATCGTCAGCCGGAATTCACCCAGATCGATATCGAAGCCTCCTTTGTCGAGGAAGACGACATCATGGGGATGACCGAAGAGATGATTCGTCGTCTTTTCGTGGAAGTGCTCGACGTGTCGCTGCCGCAGTTCCCGCGGATGACCTGGCATGACGCCATGCGTCGTTATGGTTCTGACAAGCCGGATTTGCGCATTCCGCTGGAATTCGTCGACGTTGATGATCTGATGAAGGATGTCGACTTCAAGGTGTTCTCTGGTCCGGCCAATGCTGAAGACGGCCGTGTTGCCGTACTCAGGGTGCCCGGTGGGGCGAAGCTTTCTCGCAAGGAGATCGACGAGTACACCAGATTTGTCGGTATCTATGGCGCTCGCGGTCTGGCCTGGATCAAGGTCAACGACCGCTCGAAGGGCATCGAAGGACTACAGTCGCCTATCGTCAAGTTCATGGAAAACGTGATCGAGACGCTGCTGGACCGTGCCGGAGCCGAAGATGGCGATATCCTTTTCTTCGGGGCCGACCGTGCAAAAGTCGTTAACGAAGCGCTGGGTGCACTGCGTGTGAAGCTGGGCGGCGATCTTGATCTCTATACTCGTCCCTGGGCGCCGCTGTGGGTGGTCGACTTCCCGATGTTCGAACGTGATGACAGTGGTCGCCTTGCCGCACTGCACCATCCGTTCACGGCACCGGCCTGCGATCCGGAAACGCTCAAGCAGAATCCGGAAAACGCGCTGTCCCGCGCCTACGATATGGTCCTCAACGGTACCGAGCTGGGTGGCGGGTCAATTCGTATTCATGATCAGGGCATGCAACGGCAGGTCTTTGAAGCTCTGGGCATCAGTGATGAAGAAGCCCGCGAGAAATTCGGCTTCCTGCTGGATGGTCTGGCACACGGTGCACCGCCGCACGGTGGGCTGGCATTTGGTCTCGATCGACTGGTCATGCTGATGACCGGTGGTCGTACCATCCGTGATGTGATTGCTTTCCCCAAAACGCAGAGCGCGGCGTGTCTGATGACCGAAGCGCCCGGAACGGTCAGCAATGAGCAGCTCAAGGAGTTGCACATTCGCCTGCGCCAGAAAGCGTCTGATAACACAACCACCTGATCGACGGGCAAACGGAAACGAAACGTTTCTGTGACCGTTTCTCGGGAGTGTTAGGGTTAATACGGGTGTGCCTTGCACACCCGTATTTTTGTATGACGCCATTGTATGATTGATGGCGAGCAGTTGAAGGAGCCATCCCATGGCAGGACACAGCAAATGGGCCAATATCAAGCATCGAAAGGCGGCCCAGGATGCCAAAAAGGGCAAGATATTTACGCGCCTGATTCGTGAGTTAACGGTCGCCGCGCGTCAGGGAGGCAGCGCCGTGGAGGACAATCCGCGGCTTCGTGCGGCGGTCGACAAGGCTCTGTCCAGCAATATGACACGCGATACGATTGATCGAGCCGTTGCCCGTGGCGCTGGCAATAGCGACAGCGATGCCATGGAAGAGCTGGTGTATGAAGGTTATGGGCCGGATGGCGTGGCTATCCTGGTTGAGTGCATGAGTGACAACCGCAACCGGACGGTCTCGGAGGTTCGCACTGCCTTTAACAAGCATGGCGGTAACCTGGGAAGCAGTGGTTCGGTCGCCTTTCTCTTTCAAAAGCAGGGTCGTATTGTGCTGCCTGCAGGAACAACCGAGGAAAGCGTTATCGAGGTGACTCTGGAGGCGGGCGCCGAAGACGTGCAGTCTCGAGATGATGGCACGCTTGAGGTGGTCACCACCCCGAGCGAGTTCGGCTCGGTCAGAGATGCGCTTGATCAGGCTGACATCGAGGTAATGCACAGCGACGTCGGCATGTTCCCTGACAGCTATTCAAGTATTGATGATGTCGATACGGCGCGCCGTATCGTGATGTTGTTTGATCGTCTTGAAGATCTGGACGACGTACAAAACGTGTATTCCAACGTTGATTTTGAGCCTCGTGTGCTCGAGGCGCTCGAGGGTGCATCATGAGTGATACCGGCTCGACAGGAGGCGGAGAATGATCCTGCTGGGCATCGATCCGGGGTCGCGTCGTACCGGCTTTGGTGTGATCGATGTCTCAAGTCGAGCGCCGCGCTATGTTACCAGCGGTTGCATCAGGATTGACGCTTCGACACTGGCTCAGAAACTGGCCCAGGTATATGCCGGCGTTGCCGAAATCATTGCCCAGTATGCCCCAGGCGAGATGGCCATCGAACAGGTGTTCCTGTCCAAAAATGCTGACTCCGCGCTCAAGCTGGGTCAGGCTCGCGGTACGGCCATTGTCTGTGCAGCCAACCATGGGCTGGACGTGCATGAGTATGCCGCAAGACGTATCAAACAGGTGGTGACAGGCAATGGCGGGGCCGACAAGACGCAGGTGCAGCATATGGTACAGTCAACGCTTAAGTTGTCAGGGCTGCCTCAGGAAGATGCCGCCGACGCGCTGGCCATCGCGCTGACGCACTTTTTTACCAGTCGAGGCGCGGTTGCCATGCCAGCGCCGACTCGCTCGACGAAACAGCGGTCGTCCAGCTGGCGCCACTATCGCCCCTGAGCCGATATTTCAGCATCGATGACATTTAAAGACCCTGTATTTTTACCGTTTCTGTCTGGATACATAACGCATGATAGGTCGCCTGCACGGTCAACTGCTTGAAAAGAAACCGCCCCTGATCGTGATCGATGTTCATGGTGTCGGATATGAGCTTGAAGCGTCCATGAATACGCTGCTGGCATTGCCGGCGCCGGGTGAAACGGTACGGCTTTACACCCATCTAAGCGTTCGCGAGGATGCTCATCTTTTGTATGGCTTCATTGATGAAACCGAGCGTCGTCTGTTTCGTGAATTGATCCGTATCTCCGGCGTTGGTCCTCGTCTGGCGCTGGCAATACTGTCCGGCATGGATCGTCAGCAGTTCATGAAAAGTGTCATGGAAGATGACACCAAAACGCTGACGCGCCTGCCAGGAGTAGGCAAGAAAACCGCCGAGCGACTGATCATCGAAATGCGGGACCGTTTCAAGCACTGGCCAGAGTTCGAACAAATGGAGCAGGGCGTCGAAGACGCCGAGCTTCCGCTTGAAAGTGACAACCACGCCGATGCCGAAGCAGCACTGATTGCCCTTGGCTACAAGCCGACGGAAGCTGCCAGAATGCTGTCGGGGCTCGATACCACTCAATCGACTGAAGCCCTGATCAAGGCGGCGCTGTCTGACCGTCTGGCCGGCAGTGAAGTGCGCAGCGGCAAGGGTAGAGCCTCATGATTGAAACCGATCGACTTATTGCCGGTGCCGAGCGTCCTGATGAGGAGCGAAAGGATCACGCCATTCGTCCTCGCATGCTTGATGATTACGTTGGGCAGGCACCAGTGCGTGAGCAGCTCGATATTTTCATTACAGCCGCTCGTCAGCGTGAGGACAGCCTCGATCATACGCTGATCTTCGGGCCGCCCGGGCTTGGCAAGACAACGCTTGCGCACATTATCGCCAAAGAGATGGGCGTGGATATCAAATCCACCTCGGGCCCGGTGCTTGAAAAGGCTGGCGACCTTGCCGCCATGCTGACCAATCTGCAGCCGGGCGATGTGCTTTTTATTGATGAGATTCACAGGCTGTCTTCTGCCGTGGAGGAAGTTCTCTATCCTGCGATGGAAGACTTTCAGCTCGATATCATGATCGGCGAAGGTCCGGCGGCACGCTCCATCAAACTCGACCTCCCGCGCTTTACGCTGGTCGGGGCAACGACCAGGGCCGGTCTTTTGACCGCACCCTTGAGAGACCGTTTCGGGATCGTGCAGCGTCTTGAGTTCTACAATATCGATGAGCTGACCCACATCGTGAATCGCAGTGCCCGGCTCATGGATTTCGAAGCCGATGAAGGTGGCGCCATTGAGGTCGCACGTCGCGCACGAGGAACGCCGCGTATTGCCAATCGTCTGCTGCGGCGCGTGCGTGACTTTGCACAGGTGCGTGGCAACGGTCGACTGACCGCTGATGTGGCGGACAAGGCGCTCAATATGCTGCATGTGGATCGCCATGGACTTGATCACATGGATCGGCGACTGCTTCTGACCATGATTGAGAAATTTGATGGCGGGCCGGTGGGGGTAGAGAGTCTGGCCGCTGCCATCAGTGAAGAGCGTGACACCATTGAGGATGTGCTTGAGCCCTATCTGATTCAGCAGGGGTTCATGCTGCGTACGGCTCGCGGCCGTATGGTAACTCGCCTGGCCTATTTACACTTTGACCTTTCACCCACGGATGACATTCCGGACGCCGGTGATGGCACGGCAACAGTGGAGCCCGGGACGGCATGACCTCTCTTGATTTACGCGTTTATATCGAGGATACCGATGCCGGCGGTATCGTCTATCACGCCAACTATCTCAACTACCTTGAACGTGGCCGCACCGAGTGGCTACGGGCGAAAGGTTTTGATCAACACTCGCTGCTAAAACGCAATATTGCGCTGGTCGTTCGTCGTCTGGAGTGCCAGTATCGCCTGCCGGCACAGCTCGACGACCTTATAAGCATCGAGACCGTGGCAGGCGCGCCCCGCCAATGCACCGTGGCATTCGAGCAACGGGTCATGCGAGACGGAAAACTTCTTTTTCGTGGCATGGTCGATATTGCCTGTATTGATGCAACACGTTACAAACCAGCTCGTTGGCCCGAAGATATGCTTTCGGCCATGACGCTTGATTCCCAGAACGCCTGAAGAGGTTTTTCGTGAACGATTCAATGTCGATCATTTCGCTGTTTTTTCACGCTGGCCTGGTCGTCCAGCTGATCATGATGATACTGCTTGCAGCATCTGTTCTTTCCTGGGTGCTGATCTTTCAGCGAGCCTTTGCACTAAAGCGTGACTCGCGAGAGCTGGATGACTTCGAGTCACACTTCTGGTCAGGTGTTGATCTCAATGAGCTTTACCGGGAAGTCCCTGCTGATAATCCTCAGGGGGCCGCTCATATCTTTCGTTCAGGATTTCGCGAGTTCAATCGGCTGCTGCCTAAATCGCGCAGCCACAATGCCGTACTTGAGGGCGTTGAACGCTCAATGAGGGTCTCCGTCTCTCGTGAAGAAGAGCGTCTGACCTCGCACCTGGCGATTCTGGCCATTATCAGCTCGTCTGCTGTCTATGTCGGTCTTTTTGGTACTGTCTGGGGCATTCTGGGCACCTTTCAGGCACTCGGCGGTGCCCAGCAGGTATCGTTGGGTACGATTGCACCAGCAATCGCGGAAGCACTCGTCGCTACGGCCATGGGGCTTTTCGCGGCCATTCCCGCCAACATCGGCTATAACCGTCTGACTCACAAGGCGGACAAGCTCATGGTACGCATGGAAAACTTTGCCGAAGAGTTTCATGCCTTCCTGCATCGAAACCTGCAAAACCGCAACACTGGCGAGAATAGCTAAGGAGCGCTTCATGCAGGGATCCTACCGACGTAACCGGCGTAAAAAGCTTTCCAGTGAGATGAACGTTGTGCCGTTCATCGACGTCATGCTGGTGCTGCTGGTGATTTTTATTATTGCGGCGCCCACGATCAATCAGGGCATCGACGTTGATCTGCCACAGATCAGCTCAGAGCCGGTACAAAGTGACAATGAGCCTCTGGTCGTCACGGTCAATCGTGACGGCGACTATTACATCAGCCTGGGCGATGAGCAGCAGAGCAAGTCACTTGATGACATCAGTGATCAGGTTATGGCCGTACTTAATCGCAATCCGGGTACCCCTGTGATGGTGCGCGGCGATCGCAATGTTTCCTATGGTCAGGTCGTGACGCTTATGGGAGCTCTGCAAAATGCAGGTGTTCCCAATGTTGGACTGATCTCTGATCCACCGCCTGGCGACCAGCAGTAGGGAGAGATAATGGCCAGACACGATCGCCGTGTAGGCTATACGTTGCCCACCGTGCTTGCAGTTTTACTGCACGTGGGCGTCATCGGGTTGATGGCTTTTCGCTGGCCACAAAGTGATCCTGTTGAAACCTCCAATGCCGTTGTACAGGCAGAACTGATTTCAATGGAGACGGCGACAGATCAGGCGCAACAGGCGACTGAAGCGCAGCCACGTGCCCAGCAGGGGCCGGAGCGTGAGCAGCCCGAGCCGGAAGCCACGGAAGATAATGCTGCCGAGGAGACGGCGCGCCAACAGGCCGAGGCAGCTGAGCAGGCTGCTCAGGAAGCACAGGCAGCCGCTCAGCGCCGAGCCGAACAGGCCAAAGAAGTTGCTGCTCTGCAGCAGCAGGAGCAGCAGGCCCGCGAAAAAGCCGAAGCTGAGCAAAAAGCACAAGCCGAGGCTAAACAGAAGGCAGAAGCCAAGCAGAAGGCCGAGTCCAAGAAGCAGGCAGAAGCCGAGTCCAAGAAGCAGGCAGAAGCCGAGGCCAAGAAGCAGGCAGAAGCCGAGGCCAAGAAGCAGGCAGAGGCCGAGGCCAAGAAGCAGGCAGAAGCCGAGGCCAAGAAGCAGGCAGAAGCCGAGGCCAAGAAGCAGGCAGAAGCCGAGGCCAAGAAGCAGGCAGAGGCCGAGGCCAAGAAGCAGGCAGAAGCCGAGGCCAAGAAGCAGGCAGAAGCCGAGGCCAAGAAGCAGGCAGAAGCCGAGGCCAAGAAGCAGGCAGAGGCCGAGGCCAAGAAGCAGGCAGAAGCCGAGGCCAAGAAGCAGGCAGAAGCCGAGGCCAAGAAGAAGGCAGAAGCCGAGGCCAAGAAAAAGGCAGAGGCCGAGGCCAAGAAAAAGGCAGAAGCCGAGGCCGCTGCGAAGAAGAAAGCCGCTGCAGAGGCTGCCGCCAAGAAAAAAGCGGAAGCTGATCGCAAGCGGGCTGCAGAAGCCGCTGCCGCGGCCAGTCAGGACGCCTTTGGCGATGAGATTACCAACGAGGCACAATCCATTGCCAATGCACGTCAGGCTCAGGAGGCCTCCAATGGCTTCATGAACCTGGTGCGTCGTGCCGTCGAGCAGAGTTGGTCGCGTCCACCCAGTGCGGCTTCCGGACTGGTCACAGTGGTTAGAGTGCAGCTTTTACCGACCGGTGAGCTTTTGTCGGCCACGGTTTCCAGCAGCAGCGGTGATCCAGGGTTTGATCGTTCGGCCGTACAAGCGGTGGAAAGGGCCGCGCCGTTTACTGAAATGAGTCAACTGCCGGCCGAAGCGAGGCAGAAATTCAGAAGTTTCAATCTGCGCTTCAATCCCGAGGATGTGCGCTAGGGTTAGAAAGGTTTGCTATGTGGTGTAAGGACGTGGTCGATATTGCGCCTGTTTCAATGGCAGGCAGCAGGGATCAAGGATCGTTAAAACCCGAGGGTGTGTGCTGATGAAAAAACTAATGGCACTGGCTGGTTTCATGATGCTCATGATGACCAGTCTGATGGCGCAGGCAGCTGGTGATCTCACCATCGAGATCACACGTGGCAATGATAATGCCATACCGATTGCAGTGGTGCCTTTCCGGGGCGAAGGCGTCAGTCCTTCTGAAGATATTGGCAAGATTATCGCCGACGATCTTGAGCACAGTGGTCAATTCGCGCCACTGGCGCCACAGGATCTGATCTCTCGTCCTGCCAGTGGCGATAGTATCAATTACGGCGACTGGCGTCGGGTAAGGGCCAATTATCTGGTCGTAGGGCGTGTTGAGGCGTCCGGGAATGGCTACAAGATCAGCTATGAACTTCATTACGTATCAGGCCAGCGTCGCGAACTTGGGGAAGTGGTGACTTCCAGCGGAGATCAGCTGCGCTCTCGTGCTCACTATATTGCTGATCAGATCTTTGAAGAGATCACCGGTATTCGCGGCGCCTTTCAGACACGCATTGCCTATGTGACGGCCAATGGTGTTGATCCCAACATCAGCTATGCGCTCTATGTTGCCGACCAGGATGGCCATCGTCCGCAGCAGATTCTGTCTTCCGATCAGCCCATCCTTTCGCCGGCCTGGTCTCCGGATGGTCAGAAGCTCGCGTATGTTTCCTTTGAATCAGGACGTCCTGCCATTTATGTCCAGCAGCTTTCCAGCGGGCGACGCGTCCAGCTCACATCATTCAAGGGAATCAATGGAGCACCGGCCTGGTCTCCGGATGGGCGCAAGCTTGCCATGTCACTTTCAAAGGATGGCAACCCTGAAATTTATGTCATGGACATTGCGTCTCGTTCGCTGACACAGTTGACCAACTCCGGTTCCATCAATACCGAACCGGACTGGAGTCCGGATGGCCGCTCGATTCTGTTTACTTCCGATCGCAGTGGTCAGCCGCAGATTTATCAGATGGATGCCACGGGCGGTAATGCAAAGCGCATGACCTTTACCGGTAATTACAATGCAGGTGGGCTATACGGACCTGACAAAAAGACCATTTTCATGACCACTCGAACGGACCGCGGTTTTCAGGTGGCCAAGCAGGATTTGTCGTCGGGACGTGTCACGGTATTGAGTAATACTTATCAGGATGAAGCGCCGGCAGTTGCGCCCAATGGCACAATGGTGGTATATGCCACTCAGCAGAGAGCACGTGGTGTGCTTGGTGCTGTTTCGGCAGATGGCAGGGCTTCTTTCGTAATACCTTCACCCAATGGTGAGGTTCGTGAACCTTCCTGGTCGCCGTTTTTGAATTAAACGACTAGAATGAATTTTGTCATTCTTTATAAGAGCAAGGAGATCATCATGCAGTTTTCTTCCTACGCCAAGACTCTGGCGGCCGCACTCTCTCTGGCGGTTGTTGCCGGCTGTTCCAGTGGCGGCGGTACCCAGGATGGTGACCAGCAAAACAGTGGCATGAACAGCGGTTCTTCTACTCAGGGCATGAGCAGCAGCTCAGGTGCTACCGGTCAGAACTCCGGACAGCAGGCACAGATGCCCAGCGAAAACCGTGTCTACTTCGATTTCGACAGCGACAGCATTCGTCCGCAATACGAATCCATGCTGAACCAGCATGCTCAGTATCTGCAGCGTAATTCCAGCACCAATATCGTACTGGAAGGCCACACCGATCCGCGTGGTACTCGTGAGTACAACCTGGGTCTTGGTGAGCGTCGTGCCAACGCCGTACGTCAGTATCTGACCATTCAGGGCGTGCCTGCTTCGCAGATTGAAGTTGTCAGCTATGGCGAAGAGCGTCCGGCAGCATCGGGCAACTCTGAACAGGCCTATGCTCAGGATCGCCGCGTCGTTATCGACTACTGATCCCGGAGTAAGTAATGAAATACAGTCTTGTTCGACTGTGCGGCGCGGGAGCCCTGGTGCTCCCGCTGTCCGTTTGGGCATCCGCACAAACAGAATCCTTTTATAATCAGGCCGCCACGGGTTCCGGTACTGGCACTTTGCAAATCTTTAACCGTTTGCAAAGCCAGGAGCAGGATATCAATCAGTTGCGTGGTCAGATTGAAGAACTCCGCCATCAGCTGGAACAGCAGACAAAGCTGTCGCAACAGCGCTACCTTGATCTTGAAGAGCGCTTGAGTGGTTCACAGGATAATGGCAGCCCTTCATCCAACAATGATGGCAGTTCTTCCAGCGGTGGCGACCCTATTACCCAGGCAGCTTCTGGTGGCAGTCAATCTTCGTCATCCTCGCGTTCGCCCGCTTCCTCCAGTGATGCTCAGGGTGCCTATCAGGCCGCTTTTTCGCACGTTCAAAAACGCGAATTTGATCAAGCCATTTCCGCATTTGAAGCCTTTAATCGCGACTATCCGCAATCCGGTTTGAACGGAAATGCCTGGTATTGGCTGGGCGAGCTTTATTCTGCCAAATCACAGCTGGATAATTCCTCGGCTGCCTTTGGCAAGGTCATTAATGACTATCCACAAAGCAACAAGGTCCCCGATGCCATGTACAAACTGGGCCTTGTTTATGCGCGTCAGGGGAAAAGTTCTGAAAGTCAGAACATGCTGAAAAAGGTCATTAGCGAGCATTCAGACAGTGATGCGGCAGGCCTTGCGCGCGAGTTTATGCAAAAAACCAGTGGCTGATATTTCAATCCGAATTTGCGGGCACTTCGCCAAAATCGAAATGCCCGCTACTTCCTGCTTACTCTTTAAAAGCTGCCTGCTTTACGAGAATCGTGCCGTAGCAGCGCTTTGCAAAGTGCTTCCGACGTTTCGAAAAGCTGACTTGCGGGCCACTCGTCGGGGACATCCTCCTGACGCAGATAACCATATTTGACCGCAATGGCTGTCATGCCGGCATTGTTGGCCGCCTGGATGTCGCGTAGATGATCACCAATGTACCAGCACTGTTCTGGTTCAACATTCAGACGTTTTGCGGCTTCAAGAAGTGGGGCAGGGTCCGGTTTTTTCACTGGAAGGTCATCTGCGCATAAAAGTACATCAGGTTTTATATCCAATGCTTCTAGCAGGGGGACTGCGTACTCTCTGGGCTTATTGGTCACGATTCCCCATGGGCGCTGCGTCTGGCGATAGTGGTCAAGTACCTCCCGAAAGCCTGCAAAAAGGTGGCTCTTTTCGGCAACATTTTTACCGTAGTGCTCAAGCAAAAGCGCCCTTGCTTCGTTATGCCCTGTCTCCTGTTTTTCCAATCCCAGCGCCAGTGTTACCAGTGCACTTCCGCCATGTGATACTTCCCGTCGAATGTCGATATAGGACAGTGGTGATAGCCCATGTTCCCGCCTGAGCGCATTGGTTGCCCGAGCCAGATCTGGAGCGGTATCGACCAGAGTGCCATCCAAATCAAACAGAACAGCCTTTGGGATGCTATGTGAACAGGTCATTGCTGTGCTACACGGGTATGCATGAAATAATTGACGTCAAGATCCTTGTTGGAAAGACGGTAGTGGCGGGTGAAGGGGTTGTAGATCATGCCTGTAATGTCACGCACTTCAAGGTTGGCCTGCCTCGCCCAGCGTGCCAGCTCGGAAGGGCGAATAAAACGCTGGAAGCTGTGTGTGCCACGTGGCAAAAGATTCAGGACGTATTCGGCGCCAACAATCGCCATTGCCCATGACTTCGGGTTTCGGTTGATCGTTGAAAAAAAGACGTGTCCACCAGGTTTGGCCATACGGGCGCAGGCCTTGATGACACTTCCCGGATCGGGAACATGTTCCAGCATCTCAAAACAGACCACTACATCAAAGCTGCCCGGCTGCTGGTCAGCCATTTCTTCGGCACTGATGCAGCGATAGTCTACTTCGACACCACTTTCCTGTTGGTGAAGGCGGGCAACAGACAGCGGCGCTTCGCCCAGATCGATGCCGGTCACTTCTGCGCCGCGATGTGCCATGGCTTCGCTGAGAATGCCTCCACCGCAACCGACATCGATTACGCGATGACCGGTAAGACCGGCACGCTGATCGATATAATCGAGGCGCAAGGGGTTAATATCATGAAGCGGCTTGCATTCGCCTTCACGATCCCACCAGCGACTGGCAAGATCATCGAATTTGGCAATTTCACCCGGATCTACATTGGAACGCTGTGTTTCACTCATCAATGAACTCCTGCAGGGGTAGGGGCGGCATTTCTCGCCCTGATATTGATCTGTATTGTATAGAGTCTGTGAGGTTCATGAACCAGTACGGTTTATCAATGCCAATTAAATTGAGTTCGCAGGATGGCTGACGAAAGCCAGCCGGCTCGTTGAATGAACCATAAAATCAAGGTTCTGAGATAGGCATGATAAATAGTGCATCATGCTGGAGTGACGCAGGCCATCCATGATTGTGTTGCCTTCCAAAACCTGCGGAACATAAATTTCTTTTTATACCGTTATCTTTAAATACGACAAGTGATTTTGGGAATAGAGCTGTACAAAAAGAAACATTTTGCCAAGGATATAAAGGTAAAGGTTCGGTATTTTATGCGGTTATAACCCGATTACCCGATAGTGGTGATTCGTTTCGCCTGTTCAGGCAAGATTTTGAATGGCTTATGGATCACGATACGGTCATGGCAAGCACGACTGTGCCATAAGTCCATACATGTTTGATATTCGATAGAAAGGGAAAAGGAATGATTCGTAAAGCAGTATTGCCTGTCGCCGGCTTTGGTACTCGTTGTCTTCCCGCCTCAAAGGCTATCCCCAAGGAGATGATCACCATTGTCGACAAGCCGGTGATCCAGTACGTCGTCCAGGAAGCGGTCAAGGCCGGCATCAAGGAAATTGTTCTGGTTACTCATTCTTCGAAATCAGCCATCGAAAACCATTTCGATAAGCATTTCGAGCTTGAAACCCAGCTTGAAGCCAAGGGCAAGAAAGAGCTTCTTGATGAGCTGCGCAACATCATCCCGGACGACGTATCCATCATCAGCGTTCGTCAGCCGGAAGCTCTCGGTCTTGGTCACGCCGTTCTTTGCGCGCGTCCGGTCATCGGTGACGATGCTCCGTTCGCAGTGCTGCTGCCGGACGTTCTGGTCGATGATGAAGGCATGACGCGCAATGATCTGGGTGGCATGATTGATGCCTATGATCAGACGGGTGCTGCTCAGATCATGGTTCAGGATGTACCGGCTGAAGTTGCCTACAAGTACGGCATCGTGGCACTGGAAGGTGAAACACCTGAAGCCGGCAAGAGCGAAAAGATCACAGGCATGGTAGAAAAGCCTGAAACCGGTACCGAGCCTTCTACACTGGCTGTTATCGGCCGTTATCTGCTGCCCGGCAGTATCTTTTCGGTGCTGGCTGAAACACGCCCCGGTGCAGGTAACGAAATTCAGCTGACTGACGCCATCGATACCTTGCGCAGCAAGCAGGATGTTGCTGCCTATCGTATGGAAGGCGAAACTTTCGACTGCGGTCATCAGCTCGGCTATCTGGAAGCGACACTGTCGTTTGCCCGCCGTCATCCCAAGTACGGCGAAGGATTCCGTGAGCTGCTGAAGCGCTATCAAAGCGAGGCATAATCATGCAGGTGGTAGTGCATGGAAGCGAACTGAGTGCAGCAACGGCAGCCGCTGCACTTTCAATGGTAGGCCACCAGGTATACTGGTGGCCGCACCCTGCTCAGCCATGGAATGTTCTATCCGGGACGGACTGGATCAGAAATGAGCCGGGGCTTTATCACCAGTTATCCCAGAGCATCAACAATGGGTCACTAACCCTCTGTGAAAGCTCCAAGTCGCTGCCGAGCGCCAGTGTCTACTGGCTGGCCGTTTCATCGGATCAGCGCAATGATGCTGACCAGTGGGTCGAGCAGACACTGGGGCGCGAGCCGCACGATTTCGTACTCGTCAACAACAGTACATTTCCGATCGGCCATACAGAAGTGCTTGAGACACTGCTGCGCAAGGAGCGTCAGGTTGCGGTCGCACTGCCTGACATGCTTGAAGAGGGTCGTGCCATGGCCACCTTTACGCGTCCTGACAGCTGGATCCTGGGCAGTGAAGATGACTGGGCGACCCGCCAGATTGGTGAGCTTTTAAGAGCCTTCAATCGTCGCGAAAATAACGTCCGTTTGATGCCAAGACGTGCTGCTGAACTGACCAAGCTTGCCGTTATCGGCATGCTGGCCACACGTGTCAGCTACATGAATGAACTGGCCAGTCTGGCAGACAGCCTTGGTGTCGATATCGAGCTGGTACGTCAGGCAATGGGCTCAGATCGCCGTATCGGTCGCGAATATCTCTATCCTGGATGCGGCTTTGGCGGCCCGAGCTTTGCTCGTAACCTTTATCGCCTGTCGAGTATTCGGGCGCGCGAGGGTCAGCCCAACGGACTGATTGAGCAGGTTGTACAGGTCAACGAGCAAAAGCAGGAAGAGCTCTTTCGCAAGCTCTGGCAGCATTACGACGGCGATCTGGAAGGCCGTACGGTGGCAATCTGGGGGGCGGCCTTCAAGCCCGGCACAGCTCGAATCGCGCATGCGCCGGTTCTTCGCCTGCTGGATGCGCTCTGGGCGCAGGGTGTGCATGTGAGGCTTCATGACCCCGCGGCTTTGCCGGCCATCGAGCACTACTATGGTCAGCATCCTCTTCTGACGCTTGCAGGCACTGCTCAGTCGGCCTGTGAAAACGTTGATGCTCTGTTGCTGGTCACGGAGTGGAAGGAGTACTGGAATCCGGACTGGCGTCGTCTATCGACTTTGATGAAAACGCCGCTGATTCTGGATGGTCGTAACATTTACGACCCTGCTTTCGTGGCGCAGCATGGCTTCTGCTATCGCGGCATCGGGCGGAGTGCCAATCCACAGGAGAGAGCAACAGACGACGATCGCTGAGGCTCCTGGACGGGCTGGTCGCGATAGGCATTTCGCCAGATCGTGCCAGCCCGTTTCTCTCATGCCATTTAATGGTCAGGCCTTTTCAGGCGTGTAGCCGGTTGCGTCTGCCTTCGGCAGTCGCCAGAGCATCTTCAAGGCACTGCTCGACGAAGGGCCAGTTAACAATGCCCCAGAGTTTCTGTAGATATTTGCGTCGATCATTTCCGTAATCGACGTACCACGCGTGTTCCCATAGATCGACGGCCAGCAGGGGAGTAAATCCTCTGAGCAGAGGGGAGCCTGCATCGGCGGCATTATGAATGTCCAGTCGGCCCTGAGGGGTGTATACCAGCCATGTCCAGCCGCCCATGAAGTGTGCCATGGCACTGGCCATGAACGCTTCCTGAAAGGCTTCAAGACTTCCCCAGCGCGCTGCCAGCGCCTCCTTGAGAACCCTGCCCGGCGGGTGATACCAGGGCGTCAGGCATTGCCAGAAAAAGGTATGGTTCCATGCCTGACAGGCGCAGGCCTGAGCCTCTCCGCGTCCGGTTCCCATGATATTTTCAAGTGAACGTGTCGTTGGCTCATCTGTCTCGAGCAACGTGTTTAGACGTTTTAAATAGCCGGCATGAACACCTTCGTGATGCATGCGTAGATTGTGTTCCGAAATCACGGGTGCCAGTGCATCTGTTGCATAGGGCAGAGAGGGAAGTTCAAGGGGCATGATCAACGTTCCATTCTGGCCAGGGAGCCCCTGGTATTGCCGTTCGTACCTGTGTGCCAAGTCGCCTGTACTGGCTTTTAACAGGCCATGCATCGTAGCATGCATGCAGTGTCATGACCTGGCTGAAAAGGTCAGGTTATTTTTCAGATTGCTACATTTCTCGAGACTTTCATGCCGCAAAAAGATCATGAAGAGCCCGTCATAGGCGCTGATCGCAACGCTGCGTATTCGACCCGTACAGAACCACGTTCTTCCGGTGCGCATCACGGTGCACGCCGGCCGACACTATGGCCCCTGTATATACTCGTGGTGTTGCTTGCCGCCGCCATTGTCGCCATGGGAGTACAGTACTATCAGGACCGCCAGCGCTGGTCTGCCAGGGTGTCAGCGTTGACCGACAAGGCAGATGAAGTGGCTGCCAACCGACAGGAAATGTCGACAAACCTTGATCACATTCTCGATGGGGTTCGAAGAGAACAGCAAGCCCAGCGTACCCAGCTTGAGACGCTGCAGCAGCGTCTTGAGCAACAGGCCAGCAATGATGTGCAAAAGGAACAGCTTGATCAGCTGGAAAAGGCCGATACCGTGCGACAGCAAACGCTGGTGTCGTTACAACAGTCGATGGGTTCGCTTGATGCGGTTATCGAAGGTCTTAAAAGCACTTATGATGCACGATTCAAGGATGTAGATAATACTAACGCCAGGCAGTCGGACCGATTGCAGACAATGGAAGACAATCGTCAACAGTTGAAGGCGCTTGCTGATAGAGTGACAGAACATGAAAGGGCGCTGTCCTCGATCAGGGGGCGTATCGATGAACTGTCAGCGCAGACCGAGCGGCTTCAACAAAATCAGACCAGTCTGCATGCCGCTCAGGAGTCGCTTCAGGATCTTCTGAATCCTTGA
Source organism: Kushneria konosiri (assembly GCF_002155145.1). Classification (NCBI taxonomy): domain Bacteria; kingdom Pseudomonadati; phylum Pseudomonadota; class Gammaproteobacteria; order Oceanospirillales; family Halomonadaceae; genus Kushneria; species Kushneria konosiri. The sequence goes on along the minus strand of NZ_CP021323.1, from coordinate 3,198,532 downwards.
AGGGTGCCGCCAGCCCCGTAGGCATACGGTGTGATTCATATCATCAAGGAAGATTCTGAACGTTATGCGACGCTTTCCTCGTAACCGCATGATTGCAGGCATATCGACCCGCAGGTTGTTGTTATCGACGCTGCTGATGACCGGTATCTGTCAGTCATCGATTGCGCTTGCCATCGATGCCGACGTCCAGGGCGTGCGGGGCGAACTGGCGACCAATATCCGCAATTATCTCCAGGCTCTCAGTATTCCTGAAAATGCCGAGACGCAAAGCTACAGCGCCGAAGTGATACAAAAGACCAGTGATGCCCTGAGACCCTTTGGCTATTACGAGCCCGAGATATCGGTGAGCTTTCGCGACCGAGAGCACGTCACGGTCGACGTTGATCACGGTGAACCCGTGCGTGTTCGGTCAGTGGTGGTTCGTGTCGAAGGTGAGGCAAAGGATGACGAGCCCTTCCAGCAGGCGCTCAAGGCCAGTTCGCTGGAAAGCATGGAAGGCAAGCGTCTTCTTCACACCCCGTATGAAACGCTCAAGTCCCGTCTGACGGCTCTCGCCCTTGAGCGGGGCTATTTTGATGCTCGCTATCGGCAAAGCCGCATCGAAGTACATCCCTGGGCGCATGCCGCCTATATATCACTGATATTTGAAAGCGGGGAGCGTTATCGCTTTGGTGACATCCTTGTTACCGGTAGCCAGATCCGGGAACAACGCCTGCGCAGAATGGCGCCGTTTGATCCCAATGATCGGTATCTGGCCACGGATGTTGCCCGCTATAGCCAGCGCCTTGGTGATTCAGGGTGGTTTCGAAGCGTCAGTGTTCGTCCGCGACTCAACGAGCGTTCACTCCAGGGTGCTTCATCCATGGTGACCTCATCGCCGGATGCGAGAGTAGAGAGCCCGGAAGGCAAGCGTCAGAACTTCCAGGAGGATATTGAGGCTCAGGAAAAGCCTCAGCAAGCGATCGTACCCATCGAGATCAATGTCACTCCGGAAGACCGACACAAGTTCGAAACGGGTATTGGTTATTCCACGGACGTGGGGCCACGAGTCAACCTTGGCTGGGAGATGCCCTGGCTCAACGATCGAGGCGACAGTCTCAACAATGACCTTATCCTGTCAGGCCCGGAGCAAACCCTGACAGGCGAGTACAACGTGCCGCTGGCCAATCCGTCGCGTGATAATTACTACATGCGCTACGGCTTCAAGAATACCGATCGAAGTGAAAGTGATACCCGCAGTTTTGAAAGCTCGGTCTCTCTGGGACGAGAGTGGCGTTTTGAAAATGACTGGATTCAAAATGCCTACCTGCGTACCACATATGAAGATTTCACTCAGGGGGATGAAGAAGACAAGGTACTGTTGTTCATCCCTGGCATGAGCTGGTCACGCACGCGCACGGACGATACCCGGTTTCCCATGTGGGGAGATCGACAGGACATTCTGGTAGAAGGCTCAAGCGATATCTGGGGTTCGGATGCGAATTTTCTACGCACGCGCCTCGAAAGTCAGTGGATACGTAGCCTTGGAGAGAACAATCGCTTTGTAGGACGTGCCACGGTTGGGGCCACCAGTACGGATGACTTCAGTCAGGTGCCGCCTTCGCTACGCTTTTTTACCGGTGGCGACAGCAGCGTACGAGGCTACGAATACGAAACCATTGCCCCTGAAAACAGCGACGGCGATCTTCTGGGGGGCAAGCACCTTCTGGTCGGCTCTCTGGAATATCAGCGCCAGGTGGCCAAAAACTGGTGGGGGGCCACCTTTGTGGATGCCGGTAATGCCTTCAATGACTGGTGGCCGAATGAAATCAAGACAAGCGCAGGCGTGGGCGTGCGATGGATTTCACCCGTTGGGCCGGTTCGCATGGATATCGCCCATCCCTTTGATAGTGAGGAGGACTCTTGGCGTCTGCACTTCGGCATCGGCCCAGAATTTTGATGTTACTGCCCCGCGCTATCCTGTGGGTAGCCGTAACGCTCATTGCGCTGGTACTCATCGTGGCGGGGACTGCCCTGTCACCATGGGGTACTGCCAAACTGCTTGAGCAGGCGCAGTCGCGTGGTTTTCTGACCTATCAACACGCGGAAGGCGCGCTACTGGATGATTTCACCCTTCAGGGGCTTCATCTGGATTTGCCCCCGCTTCGACTCAACGTTGACCAGTTTGCACTGCACTGGAGCAGCGATTGCCTGCTGCGCGGTCGCCTTTGCATCGATCAGCTGCAGATCAGTGGCGTGGATGCCGTGTTAAACAGTAGCGACACACCTGCTCCCGAGGCCGTGGATGACGGTTCGCCCATGAGCCGTATCAGCACGCCCGTGCCGGTGGAGCTGCGCGATCTGCGGCTGGATGACATCGATCTACGTCTGGCCAACGGTGCCCGTGTTGAACTGGGGCACTTCCACAGCAGCGCGATATTTGAAGGCAGCCATCTCACACTGGGCGAAACGCGACTGGAAGATACTCGTGTGATGCCTGCTTCCTCTCCGGGGCTTGATCAGCCAGACCTTCTCAATGCGAGTGTGGATGTTCGCACGGCCCGGCGTGTCGCTGATCCTGACATGATTACGGCACCGGCCATCGCCGCTGCTGAGGCCATTGTTGCCTCGGTACCGCCGGTGTTGGTCGACAACAACGCCAATTTTGCGTTGTCTGCCGATGCCGTTGAGGGGGCTCTGAAAGTGGCCAACCCCGAGCCACCCACCGTACTGGAAATGCTTGCCGACTTCGGACAGCAACCGCTGGCCAATCCGCTGGCCGGTGTGATCGGTCAGACGGATGAGCAGGGCCGTATCGTCATGCCTGACATCACGCTGCCACTTGATATTGACGCTGAAGACGTCGCCATCAACCGCTTGAGACTTGAGGGAGAAACCCCGCTGGTCGTTAACCAGCTTGCACTGGCTGTCAGAACAGGGGAGTCAGACATTGAGCTCCGGCAACTGACGCTGGACTCTTCCATGGCGCGCCTGTCCATGAAGGCGAAGGCGACGCTCAGCGGCGACTATCCGCTGACCCTGTCGATGAATGCAGATGCACTGCAGGCGCCGGTTCAGGGCGAGCATGTAGAGATTGAGGCAAATGGATCGCTGGCTGACCTGACGCTTGCCGTCAATGCCTCCGGACCCATTTTGGCGACCCTGAATGCCCACGCCGATCTTCTGGCGCCGGAATTGCCTTTCAAACTCGGGCTCTCCAGTCCGCAGGTGCGTTGGCCGCTTGAGGCCTCGCCCGGCATAACGCCCTGGATTGTCCGTGATATGAGTATTGATGCTGAAGGCTCGCTCAGGGAGTACCAGTTGGCGATAGGCAGCCATGTCGAAGGGCCGAACATTGCGCCGCTGGATATTCGCCTGGAAGGTGACGGTGACATCACCCATTTCAGCTGGGCACCGCTGACCGTGTCCACCGGCGATGGGAAGCTGGAAGCCAGAGGAACCGCAACATGGTCGCCGTCACTGGATGTCGCGACGTCACTGAACGTCAATAACCTGGCGCTGGAGAATCTGACCAATGCCGTGACCGGCCGCCTCAACGGCACGCTGCAGGCAGGCTTCAAGCAGCATGGTGATCAATGGCAGGTTGATGTTCCCGAACTTGATATCAACGGCACGCTTCAGCAGCGAGCGCTTTCCCTGCAGGGCAGGCTAAATGGCAATAGTGATATGCAGTGGCACATTGATCAGCTGGATCTGCGTCAGGGCAATAACCGGGTATCGGCTACGGGGGATATCAATGATCAGCTCTCGCTCAATGCAGATATCTCGGCGCCGGCACTTGGGACAATTCTTCCAGACCTGAGTGGTAGTGCCAACGGCCAGATTCGGCTTCGAGGTACGCTGGATAATCCGAATGGCAACGTTGATCTGCGTGGCCAGGGACTTCGCTACCAGGACAATCGCATCGGCTCGCTTCAGCTGACGGCCAGGGCGCAGGGGCTTGATAACCCAAGCTTTGATGTTGACCTTGATGCCCGCGATATCAGTGCTGCCAACCAGCATATTCGCCAGGTCACCACCGCTTTGAAGGGCACATTGAAACAGCATCGGCTAACGCTTGATGTTGTCGGCGGAGACGGTTTACCCGTCAGTCGGGTACGCATGGCACTTGAAGGCAGCCTTGATCAGGCTGCACAGCGCTATGCTGGCACCATCACGCCGCTGGAAGTCAGCGCGCCCCAGGGTGGGGATATTGCCCTGGATAATCCGCTGAAGTTTACGGCGCTGTTGAAACAGTCCAGCGTGACCGCTTCACCGTTTTGTCTCTCCAGACGTCAGGGAGGACGGCTGTGCTCGGTCGACACACTCCAGGCGAGTGCCGACAGCGGAAATGCGGCCCTGCGTCTATCGGAAATCGATCTGTCACTGGCCAACGACTATCTTCCGCCCCAGTGGCGTCTTGCCGGTGGACTGGAAGGTGACATTAATGCCAGGTGGTCACAGGCGGGGCGTCGATGGAATGTGGCAACCGACCTGCAAAGTGAGATCGATGTGCGCGGTCGGAACGCTCAGAACCAGCCCTTTACACTGCCGCATCTGGGTATTCGCGTGAACGCCGAGGCCACGCCTGACAGGGCACAGGCCCGGCTGAACATGAATCTGCGCGATGCAGGCAGCCTTCGACTTGATGCAGATGTGGGCGACCCGCTGGGCCGTCGAACACTATCGGGCCGTCTGGTCACCAATGGCGTGACGCTATCCCCCTATACGCCGCTGGTCGCGGCACTTGACAGGCTGGCCGGCCAGCTCAATGGTGATGTGTCGCTTTCAGGGACGCTGGTCGAGCCGCGTCTTGACGGCAATATGGTACTCAGTGATGTTCGTGCCAGTGGCCCTCAACTGCCGGTCAGTCTTGATGATGCGCGCATGGCGATGGCATTCCAGGGGGATCGCGGTACGCTGGATGGCTATCTGCAGGTTGATGATGCCCGGTGGAATCTCAGCGGCAACGCCAACTGGCCGACCACCGAAAACTGGCAGGCCAATATGGCGCTGGATGGTGCCAATTCGCCGCTCGAGATCCGTATGCCTGAATTTGGTCGCCTGCGAGTGGCGCCCGACATCAGAGTGGCGGCCAATCCACAACGTCTGAATATCAACGGGGATGTGCGTATTCCCTGGGCACGCCTTGAAGTCGGTCAGATCCCGCCATCGGCTGTAAAACCCTCTTCTGATGAAGTCATCATCACACGTGAGGAATATGAAGCCCGCCAGCAGAGGCAGGCGAAGCTCGAGGCGAGCAACGATATAGAACGGCAACTGGCTTGGGCCAATACCCAGGATCTTGAAGCGGCCGGCATGGAGGTCAATGTTGGCGTTAACATCATTGTCGGCAACGATGTTCAGCTTGAAGCCTATGGGCTTAATGCTAACGTTCAGGGTCGTCTCAATGTGCGCCAGAACGCCAATCAGCTCCAGTTGTTCGGCGATGTCGCACTCAAGGATGGTCGCTTCCAGGCCTTCGGCCAGGATCTGATCATCCGTCGCGGTCAGGTGCTTTTCAGCGGACCGCCCGGGCAGCCTTATCTCAACATCGATGCCATTCGAAATCCAGACAGCACGGCCGACAATGTCATTGCCGGACTGCAGGTCACCGGGCCGGCGGATCAGCCGGAGCTCAAGGTCTTCTCGGAGCCTGCCATGAATGAGTCGCGTGCGCTGTCCTATTTGCTGCGTGGGCGTGCTCCGGATGCCAGCGGTGACAGCGATGGCATGCTGACTTCGGCGCTGATCGGGCTGTCGCTTTCCAGAAGTGGCAAGGCCATCGGTCAGCTGGGTGAGAGCTTTGGCATCGAAGACCTGTCACTGGACACGGCCGGCAGTGGCGATGATAGCCAGGTGGTGGTCAGCGGCTACCTCTTTGATGACTTCCAGGTCAGTTATGGCATGGGCCTGTTTTCTTCGATCGCAGAGCTGACGCTGCGTTATCGATTGATTCAGAACCTCTATCTGCAGGCTGTATCGGGTGCCAATCAGGCCGTTGATCTGATTTATACCTTCAGCCTGGGGCGCACGCCCGAAAGACCGTATTGACCACGAGAGGGTGAGGGGCTTGTGTTTTGGCCCCACAGCCCCGATAACCTGTAGCCTGTTAACGTTTATCCTGTCTCGAGACGCATCTGTTTCGAGACCCGTTGAGGAGGCACCATGTTCGGATACGACAGAATGCGTATGCCCAGTGCTGAAGAGGCACTGGCAGGCCGTGACACGCCCATGAACATCAGCGGCGTGCATCACGTTAACGATCGCAATATCTCATCCGTTCCGCCTGAAGGTTTCGAGGACATCGTCCTGGGGCTCGGGTGTTTCTGGGGTGCCGAGCGCCTTTTCTGGCAACTGCCGGGGGTGTGGGTGACGGCGGTCGGTTATGCCGGTGGGTATACTCCCAACCCCACATATGACGAGGTCTGCACCGGCAGGACCGGCCACGCCGAAGTTGTTCGGGTGGTGTTCAATCCATCAGAAATCTCTCTGAGTGAACTGCTCAAGGTGTTCTGGGAGGCGCACGATCCCACGCAGGGGATGCGTCAGGGCAATGATATCGGCAATGAATATCGCTCCGTGATTCTGGTAAGCAACGAACAGCAGCGTGAGGTGGCGCGCAAGAGTCTGGAAGAGTATCAGCAGGCGTTGCAGCAGGGCGGCAAGGGTGACATTACTACCGAGATCGACGATCTCGAGGCCTTTTACTATGCCGAGGAATACCACCAACAGTATCTGAGCAAGAACCCCATGGGCTATTGCGGCCTCAAGGGTACTGGTGTCAGCTGCCCAATCTGAATCTTTCCGTTAAACCGTTCGGGGCGTTTCAATCCTGTGGCTGGTTGCGCCCCAGCAGCCGGGTCTGTGGCTTTCGACCGGGTACATTGCGCCAGCTTTCAAGCTGCTGTGCCACACGTGTGGCAAGCCAGGGTCGCAGCAGTCCCTGGCGATACTCTATAAAACCGACATGTCCTCCATGTTCGGCCATTTCAATACGCACACTTCTTGATGGCACAGGCAGGCGATCCAGCAGGTTTATGGGCATCAATGGATCGTCGGCGGCATGCAGTATCAGCGTAGGCAGCTCGATACGATGCAGCATGAGACCTGAAGAGGCACGCTGATAGTAATCCGTGGCGGAGCCAAAACCGTGCAGTGGTGCGGTAATTTCGTTGTCAAAGGCCCAGAAGGTATCAAGCGCCTTGAGCTGTTGTCGGTTGATTCTGCTCAGGCGGCCATCTTCCACATGACGCATCATCTTGTGCTTCATGGACTTCAGAATGTGGCGCTGATAGTAACGCGCGAACCCGATATTGATGGCATCCGCCGAGGCTGCCAGATCCAGCGGTGGGCTAATGGCAATGGCACCGGCCAGATCCAGTCCATCGCCACCCTGTTCTGCAGCCAGCTTGAGCAGGACGTTGGCGCCCAGCGATACACCGACCGCAACCTTGAGTGCATTGGGATAACGTCGCGTCAACTGTGACAGCATCCAGTAAGCATCGGCGGTTTCTCCGGCGTGATAGCTGCGCAGACCCCGGTTGGGCACGCGCCCGCAGCCACGAAAATGCATCAGTACGGCACGCCATCCCATATCGGTCGCCGTGCGCATCAGTGTTCGGGCGTAAGGAGAGTCAATCGACCCTTCCAGGCCATGAAACAGCACCATAATGGGCGCTCGGGCATCCGGATGGGAAGGCTGGGCCCAGCTGAGTTCCACAACATCGTTATCGGGTAGCGTCAGTAGCTCTGTTTCAACATGCAGTTTGCTGCGAGGCAAAAGCAGGGGCAGCAGGGTCTGGATATGGGGATTGGCCAGCCCGCGCGGCGCGCGAAAGCCGGCCTTGTGAGTCATGCCCGACATGTCGACTCTTTTTGCCTTCAAAGCGGTGAAGGTCTGTTATCACCGAGAGCGGAAGGCAGGTCAAGCATTGTTGTGTTTATTGATGTGACGTCAGTCAGGCAGATTCTGAAAACGCCTGACCCGTCAGCAGGATAGCCGGAAAGCTTCTGCCTCATCCGAAGTGGTCACTGTGCACTCGAGATCCTTGACCAGACCATTTTCAAGGCTGTAGCACCAGCCATGGACCGAAACGTTCTGATTGCGCTCCCAGGCGCGCTGCAGAATCTTGGTCTGGCAGAGGTTGGATACCTGGGCTCTGACATTGATTTCGCACATGCGATTGACCTGCTCATCAAGTGACAGGTCCGCCAGGCTTTCCTGATGCTGGTGATACAGGTTGCGAACGGTATTAAGCCAGTAATCCACAATGCCGTTGTCGCCACCCGTGACGGCAGCCTTGACGCCGCCACACCCATAGTGACCCACGATCATGATGTGCTTCACCTTTAGGACATCAACGGCAAACTGGATAACGGAAAGGGCGTTCATGTCGTTGTGATGCAGTATGTTGGCCACATTACGGTGAACGAATACCTCTCCCGGCGGGAGATTGATGATCTGGTTGGCAGGCACCCGACTGTCGGAGCAGCCTATCCACAGAAAATCAGGGTTTTGCTGATCGGAGAGACGCTTGAAAAAGTCAGGGTCGTTTTCAACCATTTGATCGGCCCAGAGCCGATTCTGCTCGAGAAGCTGCGAGATATCCTGACAATTCTTGTGATCACACATCGTTTTTTACAGCCTTTTCAATGAACAGCATAGAGAATGGTAAACACGCCAGAACGGCCATGGCGCACACTCATGTGATAGCATCATGACCCATTATTCCCAGGGCAGGATTCCAACGGAAGCGCCTTCGTTTCAAATATTTTTCAGCTGGAGCAATCAACGTGTCGCAATATGATGTCGATCTTTTTGTCATCGGTGCAGGATCAGGTGGCGTCAGGGCTGCTCGCACCGCAGCCGGCAAGGGCGTCCGGGTAGCCATCGCCGAGGATCGATATCTGGGTGGTACCTGTGTCAACGTCGGCTGCGTCCCCAAAAAGCTCTACTCCTATGCGGCCCATTTCCATGATGCCTTTGAAGACAGTCAGGGGTTTGGCTGGCATTTCGACAGCGCACCGCGCTTTGAATGGTCAAGGCTTCGAGATAACAAGAAGACCGAAATATCGCGTCTCAATGGTATCTACGAAAAGCTTCTGACCAATTCAGGCGTTGAGCTGATTCAGGGGCGTGCTGAAATCGTCGATGAGCACACGGTGGCCATCAACGGTCGTCGTGTCAGTGCTGAAAAAATTCTGATCGCTACCGGTGGCACGCCGTGGATGCCGGAGTTTGAAGGACGTGAGCATGTACTGTCGTCCGATCAGATTTTTGACCTGCCCACATTCCCGAAGCGATTTCTGGTCATGGGCGGTGGTTATATCGCTGTCGAATTTGCCAGCATTTTCAATGGATTGGGCGCGGAAACTCATCTGTCTTATCGAGGTCCGCTGTTTCTTCGCGGGTTTGATAATGAGTTGCGGGACTTTATCCGTGACGAGATGCTGAAAAAGGGTGTGAACCTGCATTTCGAATCCACGATCAATCGTGTCGAAAAGCGCGATGAGGTCTATGACGTGGAGCTCAGCAATGGTGAAACGCTGGAAGTAGACGCCATTCTGGGGGCAACAGGGCGACGTCCGCGCTTTGAAGGACTGGGGCTTGAAAATGTTGATGTTGAGCGCGAGTTCGATGGCAAGCTAAAAATCGATGACCGCTATCAGACCTCCGTTCCATCAATTCTGGCCCTTGGTGACATTATCGAAGGACCGGAGCTGACACCCGTGGCGCTCGAGGAAGCCATGCGCTTGGTCGAGCTTCATTATGGCAGCGGCAGCGCTGACCCTATCGATTACGATAGCGTGGCCACGGCCGTGTTCTGTCATCCCAATATGGGCACGGTGGGCCTGACCGAAGAGCAGGCCAGAGAAAGGCACGACAGCATTCGCGTTTACACCACCGACTTTAAACCCATGCGTCACACGCTTTCAGGCAGCGATGAGCGTTGCCTGATGAAGCTGGTGGTCGATGACAGCACCGATCGTGTGCTGGGGGCTCATATGGTGGGCGAAGAGGCCGGTGAACTGATTCAGGGGCTGGCCATTGCCGTAAGGGCCAGACTCACGAAGCGTGACTTTGATGCCACCATCGGCGTGCATCCCACCAGTGCTGAGGAGTTTGTCACGCTACGCAGTGTCACCAGAACGTAATGCATTGACGAGTACCATGCGTATCTACGAAAGCCGCCGCAGGCGGCTTTTTCTTGTCTATAGTTAACTCGATCAGCATCGTGGCTCAATACCGGGACACAGGAGTAGCCAGCCCTCACATAAAGTCGGGTTATGGAATTGTCCTGATCTCATAATGAATCGATTTGATGATTTTATAAGTTATTGTTATTATTTGGGCCTAATTCGCCAATTGCGAAATATCCATGATACCAACCAATCAAACGACGACGGCTGCAAGCGACATTTCTCACCCTGATCTGGCAGAAATGATCATTGAAGGGGATCCTCCCATTTTGATCCGTCCACCTGGTACGGATGACGGCTGGGGCATATATGAGCTCATCAAGGCCTGCCCACCGCTAGACGTCAATTCCGCTTACGCCTACCTGCTACTTGCAACGCAGTTTCGTGACCGCTGTGCGGTCGCCACTCTGGGGGATGGTGAGATCGTTGGTTTTGTTTCGGGATACGTCAAAACCAATGCGCCGGATACCTTCTTTCTGTGGCAGGTTGCAGTAGGTGAGAAGGCAAGAGGCACAGGGCTTGCCCGCAAACTGGTAGAGACCGTCCTTGCACGAGAGCATCAGGCCAATGTGCGACATCTTGAAACCACCATTACGCCGGACAATGAAGCGTCGTGGGGTCTTTTCAGACGTCTGGCGCAGCGCTGGCAGGCGCCATTGAACAGTCGCGAATATTTTTCCGAAGAACAACTTGGTGGAGAGCACGACCCGGAAAACCTGGTGCGGATAGGGCCCTTTGATCCGCAGCAGATCCAATCATGATCATCTGAATTCCTGAACCAATCACAACTGTTACGGGGGAGTGTTATTAATGGACACGCAGTATTTCGAACAAATGGAATCCGAGGTTCGCACTTATTCCCGCTCTTTTCCGATCATCTTTGATCGCGCTCGTGGTGCTCATCTTTGGAGCACTGACGGCACGCAATATATTGATTTTCTCGCCGGTGCCGGGACGCTGAATTACGGGCACAATAACCCGGTACTTAAAAAGGCATTGATGGATTACATCGAGCGCGACGGTATCGTGCATGGGCTCGATTTCTGGACCCAGGGCAAGCAGGATTTTTATCAGACACTTGAAGAGCTGATCCTCAAACCCCGTGGTCTGGACTACAAGATTCAACTTCCCGGGCCAACCGGTACCAATGCGGTTGAAGCGGCTATACGCCTGGCGCGTCGTATTACGGGCCGTTCCAACATCCTGACGTTCACCAATGGTTTTCATGGTGTCACCATGGGAGCGCTTGCGACCACTGGCAACGCCAAGTTCCGTGATGCGTTGGGTGTGCCGGCCATCGGCGCACAGTTCATGCCTTACGATGGCTATATGGGCGAGGGCGTGGATACGCTCGATTACGTCGAGAAGGCACTGGATGACAAGTCCAGCGGCCTTGACCGTCCAGCGGCCGCTATCGTCGAGCTGGTGCAGGGTGAGGGTGGTATTAACGCGGCATCCATCGAATGGATCAAGCGATTGGCCGATATCTGCAAGCAGCGCGATATTTTACTGATCGTGGATGATATTCAGGCAGGCTGTGGCCGTACGGGCAAATTTTTCAGCTTTGAACACGCGGGTATCAAACCCGACATGGTGACCAATTCCAAGTCACTCTCCGGCTATGGCTTGCCCTTTGCCATGCTGATGATGCACCGGGACCTCGATAAATGGATGCCGGGGCAGTACAACGGCACTTTCCGCGGTCATACGCTGGCCATGGTAACGGCGACTGAAACGCTGCGTCATTACTGGAAGGACGACACCTTTGAAAAGGAAGTCCAGCGCAAGGGTGAGGTCATTCGCGAACGTTTTGAAATGCTGGCCAAACTTCTCAGCGATGCCGGCCATCCAGCTCATGAGCGTGGACGCGGGATGATGCGCGGTATCGATGTCGGCACCGGTGAGCTGGCTGACGAGATTACTCATGGCGCTTTCCAGCGCGGGCTTGTGATCGAAACCAGCGGGCAGGCCGGTGAGGTCGTCAAATGCCTTTGTCCGCTGACCATTACGGATGATGAGCTCGAACAGGGTCTGACCATCCTTGAAAGAAGCATCCGAAGCCTCATTGAGTAACTCTGGGGCATTGGCTCTGGCGGGCGCCAAGTGCGCCCGCATCGATAATGATTTTTTCATTGTGACCATAGAAGGCAGCCAGACAGATGATCGTTCGTAACCTTGAAGAGTGCCGTAAGACCGACCGTTTTGTTGAAGCCGAAAATGGCAACTGGGACAGCACGCGCCTGATGCTGGCCGATGATAACTGTGGTTTTTCCTTTAATATCACCCGTATTTATCCGGGGACGGAAACCCATATTCATTACAAAAACCACATTGAGGCCGTCTTTTGCTATGAAGGCGAAGGCGAGGTGGAAACCATCGCCGATGGCAAAAAGCACACCATCAAGGCCGGTGACATGTATCTGTTGGACCAGCACGACGAGCACTGGTTGCGTGGCAAGGAAAAAGGCATGACGGTAGCCTGCGTGTTCAGTCCTGCGCTGACCGGCCGGGAAATACACCGCGAGGATGGCTCCTACGCGCCAGCGGAGGACTGAAGTCCTGCATGCGTCAAATGCAAGTAAAAAGCCTGCTCAACTGAGCAGGCTTTTTTCAGGTCTGATGAACAAGGCGCCAGGCAAATTCTTTTCAGCGCCAATTAGTTGACCGAGTCCGAGTTTTTGGGGCTGACCGGCATATCGGAGGTCTCGACGCGCCGTTGACCTGATGAAGGCTCACTGTTGTCAGGCTGGTTTGAAGCAGGCGCTGCGGTAGTGTCCGTTGATTCAGATACAGACGGCGTTTCTGAAGTCTCAGGGAGGTCGCTGTTCGTTACAGGTGCAGTCTGCGAAGCGCCATCAATTTCATCTTCATCAGCAGACGTGTCTTCCATGGTTTCGGCAGTGCTGCTGCGATAGTGGCGCTGATAGACAATCTGGTATTGATTATTATCGCAATGCCCAACAATCTGTCCTTCGGCCTGATCGGCATCGGCGGTTGGAATAACCTGAAGCGAATAGCCCATTGGCTCGACACCGTTGGCTTCGATTTTTTGAGCGATCTGATCGCGAACATCCTGACAGGCGCCAAAGGCAAGCGTGGGCAGGCAGAGCGTTGCCAGGGTCAGGGCAAATGTCGAACAGCCTGCCAGCGGGCGTGAGTACTTCATGCGGGATCTCCTGAAAACGATAAGCACCATTATTCGATGCCATGAATATAACCCATTATGGCGCCGGCCATATCCGGATGCACTGACGGTGCACAATAAGTTCGCATAATATATATTATGTTAAATATGGTGATTTGAGATCTGGAGGCCGGATCATGAAGTCACGATCAGCCAATTTTGGCTGGCAAGATGCGAGCCCTGCTCGATGACGTTACCATAGACCTATATTTCCCATGCTGTCCTGCGCTTTCAATGATGAGAACATTCAATGCCTGATGTATCCAGCCTGCTGCGCATGGCCGAAGAGCGATGTCATGACAACGACGTGCGGTTCACGCCCATTCGCCGTCGTGTCTTTGAGATCATCAGCACGCACTCCAGTGGCCTCAAGGCCTATGAACTTCTTGATCTGCTTTCCAGCGAACATGCCTCGGCGCGCCCACCGACCGTATATCGTGCACTGGACTTTCTTCTGGAACAGGGGCTGGTACATCGTATCGAATCGCTCAATGCCTACGTCGCCTGTCCGTGCCCTGATCATGCCCGTGGCTTTCAGCTAATGATCTGCCGGCACTGCGGTCTTGTCGAAGAAATGCATGACCATGACACCATGCATCGTCTGGAGGCGACGGCTGCCGGTCATGGGTTTCTCATCGAGCGCCAGACCATTGAACTCTCTGGCGTTTGTCAAAAGTGTCAGTCGTCACGCTGATCGAGGGTGGTCCGATTTTTATCGTGACTTTCGTTTTACTCAATCATACAGGTCCCATGCCATGTTCGATCTGCTGATCGTTAATGCCCGCGTCGTCAATGAAGGTACCATTCGAGAACTGGATGTCGGCATTCTTGATGGCCGCATCAACGCCATTGCGCCTTCCCTGTCTCGTGATGCCAAAAAGGTCATTGATGCCCGTGGACGCCATTTGCTTCCCGGCATGATTGATGATCAGGTGCATTTTCGTGAGCCGGGTCTGACACAAAAGGCGGATATGGCCACTGAGTCCGCAGCGGCTGTCGCCGGCGGCATTACGACTTACATGGAAATGCCCAACGTCAAGCCGCCCACGCTGGACAGTCAGGCACTGGAAGACAAGTACGCGCTGGCGCGCGGCCGGTCGCATGCCAACTATGCCTTTTACCATGGTGCCAGCAACGATAATCTGGAAGCCATCAAGGCGCTCGACCCGGCCACCACCTGTGGCATCAAGATTTTCATGGGGGCTTCAACCGGCAATATGCTGGTCGATGCCCCGCAAACGCTGGAAGATATTTTCGCCAGCGCGAAAATTCCGGTCATCACGCACTGTGAAGACACCCCCATGATTCAGGAAAGCGAGCGCCAGGCGCGTGAGCGTTTCGGGGAACAGGTGCCCTTCTCCCTGCACGGCGAAATCCGCTCTCGTGAGGCCTGCTACAAGAGTTCCAGCATGGCAATTGATCTGGCGCGCAAGCACGGTACGCGCCTGCACGTGCTGCATCTGACCACGGCCGAAGAGATGGCGCTTTTTGAGCCCGGCCCGGTGGATGGCAAGCTGATCACGGCTGAGGCCTGTGTTCATCACCTGTGGTTCTGTGACGAGGACTATGAGCGTCTGGGTTCTTGGATCAAGTGCAACCCGGCCATCAAGACTGCCGCCGACCGCCAGGCCATACGAGATGCCGTCAACGACGGCCGGATTGATATTGTGGCCACCGATCATGCGCCGCATACGCTGGAGGAAAAGAACAACAGCTATTTTAGCGCGCCTTCCGGCATGCCGCTGGTACAGCATGCTCTCTCCTCTTTGCTCGATCAGGTCAATGCCGGTCATTTCGAATTGACCACCATCGTCGAGAAAACCAGCCATAACGTGGCCCGGCGTTTTGAACTGGAAGATCGCGGCTTCATTCGTGAAGGCTACATGGCGGATCTTGTGCTGGTGGATCTTGAAAAACGCTTTACCGTCACGCGTGATGCATTGCTTTACAAGTGTGGCTGGAGCCCGTTTGAAGAAACACCGCTGCGAGGTCATGTCGAGACCACCATCGTGAATGGCGTCATTGCCTGGGATGGCGAAAACCTCGCCAGCGCACCGGCTGGTGAGCGCGTGACCTATCGCCGTCGCTAAATCAAGGAGTCTTTGGGAACATGAGTGCATCCTCCCCTACCTACAAGGCGCTCGAACAGGCGTCGCCCGGTCACGAGACCGGGCTCGAAGCACTTCTCAGCGCTGCCGGCTGGAACGATGACGGCCTGATCCCTGCCATTGCTCAGCAGTTTGACAGTGGTGAGGTGCTGATGATGGCCTGGATGAACCGACAAACGCTTGAAGAGACGCTCCAGACAGGGCGTGTCTGCTACTGGTCACGTTCGCGGCAAAGACCGTGGCGCAAGGGAGAATCCTCCGGCCAGGTACAGATGCTGCATCAGGCATGGCTGGACTGTGATGGAGACACCCTGCTGCTCAAGGTGGATCAGACCGGTCCTGCCTGTCATACGGGACGGCGTACCTGCTTTTACCTGGCGCTGGATGCGAACGGAGCGCGCGTGGATGCCGCGCCTCTGATGTCAACTGAGGCATTGTATGGCAGCAGCTGATGCGTTGCGTCAGTTAGGGCGGATATTGCAGATAGTGCTTCGAAAGGGACTGATCGGGCTGGTGCTGGTGTATCAATATGGCATCAGCCCCCTGATTGGACCGCGCTGTCGATTCTGGCCCACCTGCTCCAACTATGCGATCGAGGCCATCGAGTTGCATGGCCCCCTTCGCGGTAGCTGGCTGGCACTCAAGCGGCTTCTGCGCTGCCACCCCTTCTGTGCCGGCGGCGTAGACCCGGTGCCACCCACCGAGACGCCCTGCAAGGGCTGTGAAGGCCACGCGGATTCTGGACGAGCCATCGTTCAGAAAAAGGATCAGGCCTGAAAGGTGTGCGTGCGCACACTGGAGGTTTGGGGCTGTCGCTTTTCCCGGTACGCCGTGATCGCCTGTTTGACGCCTCGGGACTCAACAGTGCTCACAAGCTGATATCTGCGGGCGATCAGGTGACGCCGCTTCCACTGATTGCCATTAAGGCCAAAAGCGACATACAGGCCCAGACACGCAATGTTGGCCATTACGTCGATCATCCCGCTGTCATCAAATGCCCCTGCCATCGACACTGCAAAAACCACCACGAACGTTAATATGGCGATGGTCCATAGTCGACAGCTCAGCGCCCAGAACGCACCAAAAAAGAAGGCCGGCCAGTTCCAGCCCTGCTTGACGGCCTCAAGTTGGCCGTCGGTGTGCTGATAAATCTCGAACGTTTTCATCACCGCCCCACCACTGTTTCAGAAATGGCCGAGGCCACGACGGCATTTTTATCAGGCATGGGCATGCGCTGTTGTCTTGATGCGCTCAAGCATGGCATGCAACCCGTTGCTGCGCGTGGGTGACAGATGCTTGTCCAGATCCAGTGCAGTCAAAAAATCGGGCGGCGTGTCGAGAATTTCCTGCGGCGTCCGGTCGTTGTAGATGCGCAACAAAATAGCGATCAGGCCTGACACGATGGCGGCATCGGATATGGCATAAAAATGCAGCGTATCGTCTTGGCGTTCGCCATGCACCCAAACGTTGGACTGGCAACCATCAAGGCGCGTGTCGTCATTTTTCCATTCATCAGGAAAATCGGGCAGCAGCTTGCCCAGATCGATAATGTATTGATAACGGTCCATCCAGTTATCAAACATGTCGAATTCGTCGATCAATTCCTGCTGGGCCTCTTGCGGACTCATGCCGGCTCCATGTGCTGGTATAGGGAAAGGTGTCGCATTATAGCGTGTCATCCTGATGTTCGTCCGATAGATCAAGCGTGTGACGATTGATCTGTCCATGCCACTCCTGCGTTTCAGCGTGGAGGTAACGTGCGGTGGTTTCGAGCCTTGAATGACGCGCCGTTCGAGAGAGATATCGTAGCTCAACGCCCTGCTGGGCCTGATGCGTAATGGCGGTATGGCGCAGCCAGTGTGGAGTGGCCTGTCGCAGGCGCTGTGCGTCATGTGACGTTGATTCGCCTTCGTGCTCTCTTGTCTGTGCCAGTCTCTCAAAGGTGGCCTTGATCATGCGATAGAGCTGGTTGTCGCCGACCCCTCGACGGCCATCCAGTGCGCGTATTACCGGTGTCTCCTCTTCCGGTGATGGCATGGCCGGCAGTCCAAGCATGCCGCGCCATTGTATCAGCGCCGTCATCATGGCATCCGGGACGGGGATGCTGGCTCGTTTGCCGCCCTTCCCGATGACCTGCCACCACCACTGACCTTCGCGCATCCGAAAATCATTCATGCGTGCCTGACTCATTTCGCTCACACGAGGCGCCAATAGATAGGCAAAGGCGAAAACAAAGCGCCGACGCTCAAGCTCATAATGTATTCGAGGAGTGGCATCAGCAGGCGGCCCCATATTGAGTTGCTGCCAGCACCATCGCCACAGCGGTCGCTCCAGATAGCGCTCAATACTGTCTGAGGTGTTATCGAGCCGTCGGCGCTTGTCGCGCATCAACCTGAACGGGTTCTGGTGTAACCATCCCGCCTCGATCAGCCAGCCAAACAGGGTCTGCAAAATGACCAGGGCCTGACGACGGCTGGCGGCCGAAAGTCCCTTGCGAAACGGTCGCCACTCGTCGCTTTGTCGGGGTCTTGGGGGGCCAACCCATTCAGTGACCGGCGTGGGCCTGGCAAGGAATGCCTCGAATTCATCCAGGGCGCGGCGATCAATGTGTGAAAGGCGTTTGCCCTTGCTTTCCAGCCATAACAACAGCCGTTCGGCTTCCTTGCGGTACTGCCTGAAGGTCTGAGGGCTGGTGCGATACTCCATGAGCCAGGCCGCCACAACTTCACGATCGCTTCCAGCTTCAACCAATTGACTGCGAGCATCAGGTGGCGCCCTCTCGACCAGAGCCGCCTCCTGCATCGAATCGCCCGCAGGCTCTACGCCCAATGGCTTTTTCATCACATCCTTGCCCTGCTTTCATCGATACCTTGAGGCGTCATTGTAGCGACTATAGCCAATAAAATCATGATAAGACGCGTAATCATGAATTTCTGGATTATTTGATAAATATCATTACGTAATACGTATTTACGTAATAGTGTTTTTGTCACAATAAAACGCTATAGTGTTGTGAAAACGCAGCCTGTCTCTAACAACACCAATCAATGGGCATTACAGGGAACTCAGGAGGCCGTCATGGCACGAAGTGGCGTGCAATTCGAAGATGTACAAAGGGCGATAGAAACCCTCATCCAGCGCGGTGATGTCCCAAGCGTTCAGCGCATACGCGAGGTATTGGGCACCGGCAGCTTTACCACCATCAGTGATCACCTGCGGGAGTGGCGGGCAAGACGAGAGGAAAATCGCGACGTTCCCCTGCCGCAGGCCATTCCGGAACGTCTTCACGATGCGCTGGCCGGGCTCTGGCAGCAGGCGCAGGAGGAAGCCGGCGAAGCTCTGTCCTTTTATCGTCAGCAGTCCGATGAACAGGTCGAGCAGGCGCGCGAGGAAACACGACAGGCCCAGCGACGTGTCGAAGACACCGAGCAGCGTCTGTCTGCCCTTGGCGAGCGTCTGGACAGCACGGCCGCGCGGCTGGAAGAAAAGGCGACCAGTCTTGCCCGACTGGAAAGTGAAGCCGCCCATCTGCGTGGTCAGGTCGAAGAGCGCGATCAGCGTCTGGCCATGCGTGATCGCCAGATCAATACGCTCAGCGAAGAGCGTGACCGCCTTGAGCGCGAGCACCATGAAAGCCTCGAGCAGCTCGATCAGACGCACAAGCGGCGTCTGGCACAGGAAGAGTCACGTCATGAAAGTGCTGAAAACCGCCTGATGCAGTTGCTGGATAGCGCTCGTCATGAAAAACAGGAGCTTGAGAAACAGGCGCGTCGCCGACACGAGCAGCTTGAGGAGCGGATCGAAAAGATCACGGCTCAGATGGAGCAGCAGCGTCGTACCCTGCAGGAAGAAGAGCGCAAGATGCGCGACCTGACTCAGCACGCTCGTCACCATGAGCAGCAGCTTCAGGAAAGCCGGGGGCGAGAGGACCATCTTTCGGGTTTGCTGGCAGAGCGGGATCAGGAGCTGGCGCGCTTGAGAACCGAACTCAGAGTGTTACAGGAGCGCCTTTCCAGGGCACCCATGCCGCCTTTCGTGTATTAAAAGGGCCGGCGACCATAAAAAACCCCGGCAAGCCGGGGTTTTTTTACGCTTGATACTGAAGTCTGTCAGGCGAACCTGACGCTGGATCAATAGTAGGCGTTGGTGGTGTCGGTGTGGTCTGTCACATCGCGAATCGCTGTCAGTTCGGGAATACGCTCGGTCAGCGTCTTTTCAACGCCCTGCTTGAGCGTAATGTCCACGGCAGCGCACCCCTGACAGCCGCCGCCAAACTGGAGGACGGCGACATTGTCTTCGGTCAGCTGAATCAGGCGAATCTCACCGCCGTGGGCAGCCAGCCCCGGGTTGATCTCACTGTAGAGGATATAATTGACGCGGTCTTCCAGCGGGCTATCCTCGCTGACCTGCGGCATCTTGGCATTGGGGGCCTTGATCGTCAGCTGACCGCCCATGCGATCGGCGTTGAAATCAACGACGGCGTCTTCCAGGAAAGCCACGCTATGCTTTTCAAGAAAGAGATTGAATTTTTCAAGCGGAATGCGCTCATCGCTCTCTTCTTCCTCACCGGGCCTGCAATAGGCCAGACAGGTTTCCGCATAGGGCGTACCCGGCTGAGTGATAAAGACACGCACACCGATGCCTTCGACGTCCTGACGCGAAAGCAGATCGGCGAGATAATCCTGTGCGCTTTCGGTAATTTCGATGCTCTGACTCATTGACGGCCTCGTACGCAATCGCGATAAAGAAATCTGTCGATATTTTATGCCAGCCAGCCGCTCGCGACAAATCCGAGTGCATTACTCGGGTAAATAAGCTCAGCGCTTTTATGGCGGCTATCCGGGTCTTGTACCTTCAATATGACCCTGACTCACGCCTGTCGTGAATGTCTTTCAGGCTGTAAACCTGTCTGCGTCACAGGGGTTTGCTAGAATACGCCCTCTTTTGTGACTGCCCCACTGTTTACCCGGAGATCACCTTTCATGACCCAAGCTGCCAATGCGCCGGTTCTGGAGACGCTGACCCGTCTGATGTCGGATCGCATACTGATCCTTGATGGCGGTATGGGAACCATGATCCAGAATGAGCGGTTGACCGAACAGGACTTCCGCGGCGACCGTTTCACGCACTGGGAGAGTGATCTCAAGGGCAACAATGACCTGCTGGTGCTCAGCCAGCCAGAGGTGATTACCCGTCTGCACCGCGAGTATCTGGAAGCCGGTGCCGATATCATCGAAACCAATACGTTCAACAGCACCCGGCTGTCTCAGGCCGATTATCACGCTGAAGAACTGGTTGTGGAGCTCAACTACGAAGCCGCACGTCTGGCCCGCGCTGTCTGCGACGAAGTAGCCTCAGAGACCGGCCTGCCCCGCTTTGTGGCTGGTGTACTGGGCCCTACCAGCCGAACCGCATCAATTTCGCCGGATGTGAATGATCCATCAAAGCGCAACGTTACCTTTGATGAACTGGTCGACAACTACGTCGAAGCCGCGCGCGCGCTGATCGGGGGCGGCAGCGATCTGATTCTGATCGAAACCATTTTCGATACGCTCAACGCCAAGGCGGCCATCTACGCACTCGATGTCCTGTTCGAAGAGCTTGGGTATCAGGTACCCATCATGATTTCGGGCACCATCACGGATGCTTCCGGGCGAACGCTTTCAGGCCAGACGACCGAAGCGTTCTGGAACTCGGTCCGTCATGCCCGCCCGATCAGTGTGGGACTCAACTGCGCTTTGGGTGCTGAAGATCTACGACCGTATCTCGAGGAGCTTTCACGCCGCGCCAATACCTATGTGTCGGTGCATCCCAATGCCGGGTTACCCAACGAGTTTGGCGAATACGATCAGGAAGCCGATGAGATGGCCGAGATCGTACGTACCTTTGGCGAGCAGCAGCTGGTGAACATCATGGGCGGCTGCTGTGGGACCACGCCCGAGCATATTGCGGCCATCAAGCGGGTCATGACCGATCTACCACCACGCAAGGTGCCCGATGTGGCGCCGGCCTGTCGCCTCTCGGGGCTTGAGCCGTTCAACATCAACGCAAGATCACTGTTCGTCAACGTTGGTGAGCGCACCAATGTAACCGGCTCTGCCCGCTTCAAGCGCCTGATCAAGGAAGAAGATTTCAATACTGCGCTTGAAGTGGCGCTTGAACAGGTCGAAAACGGCGCTCAGGTCATTGATATCAACATGGACGAGGGGATGCTCGACTCGAAGGGCGCAATGGAGCATTTTCTCAAGCTCGTTGCCTCGGAGCCGGATATCTCGCGCGTGCCCATCATGATCGACTCCTCCAAATGGGAGATCATCGAGGCCGGGCTGAAATGCGTTCAGGGCAAGGCGGTCGTCAACTCTATCTCGATGAAGGAAGGCGAAGACAGCTTTCGTTATCAGGCTCGACAGTGTCGCCGGTTTGGTGCGGCCATCGTGGTCATGGCTTTCGACGAACAGGGTCAGGCCGACACCATGGCGCGCAAGACCGAGATCTGTGAGCGTGCCTATCGCATTCTGGTCGATGAGATCGATTTCCCGGCCGAAGACATCATCTTCGATCCCAACATCTTTGCCATCGCCACCGGTATCGAAGAGCACAACAATTACGCCGTCGATTTCATCGGAGCCACGCGCTGGATCAAGCAGCATCTACCGCATGCCATGATTTCCGGCGGCGTCTCCAACGTCTCGTTCTCCTTTCGTGGCAACAACACGGTTCGCGAGGCCATTCATTCGGTCTTTCTCTACCACGCCATTCATGCCGGCCTGACCATGGGGATTGTCAATGCCGGTCAGCTGGCGGTGTATGACGATCTGCCTGAAGAGCTGCGCAATGCCGTGGAAGACGTGGTGCTCAACCGCCGCGAGGATGCCACCGAACGACTGCTGGACATTGCCGAGCGCTACAAGGATGACGGCAGTGGCGCCCAGAAGAAGGAAGATCTGGAGTGGCGCAGCTGGGAAGTCGAAAAACGCATCGAGCATGCGCTGGTCAAGGGCATTACCAGCTATATCGAGGAAGACACCGAGCTGGCACGTCAGCGGGCCGAGCGTCCCATCGAGGTGATCGAAGGCCCGCTCATGGATGGCATGAACGTAGTGGGCGATCTGTTCGGCGCCGGCAAGATGTTTCTGCCTCAGGTGGTGAAGTCAGCACGCGTCATGAAGCAGGCCGTCGCCTACCTCATTCCTCATATCGAGGCCGAGAAGAGTGACGAAGATCACAGCAAGGGCCGCATCATCATGGCCACGGTCAAGGGCGACGTGCACGATATCGGCAAGAATATCGTGGGCGTGGTGCTGCAGTGCAATAACTACGAGGTGATCGATCTGGGCGTGATGGTGCCGGCCGAGAAGATCTTTGCCGCAGCGCGGGAACACAATGCCCAGATCATCGGTCTTTCCGGACTGATTACGCCGTCGCTGGATGAAATGGTTCATGTTGCAAAGGAGATGGAGCGTCAGGGCTTTGACATTCCCCTGCTGATTGGTGGTGCCACGACCTCCAAGGCCCATACAGCGGTCAAGATCGAGCCGGCCTATAGCCATCCGGTGGTGTATGTCACGGATGCTTCTCGAGCCGTGGGCGTTGCCAGTCGTCTGCTCTCTCCCGGCCTCAAGGAAGCCTATGTCGGGGAGATTCGCGCCGAGTATGAAAAGGTGCGCGAACGGAACAGCAAGCGTCGTCCCAAATCGGCCGATCTCAATTACGCCCAGGCCTGTGAGCGACACTTCGATGGCGGCTGGACTGACTATGTCCCGCCGCAACCGACCTTTACCGGGGTTCGCGTCTTCGACGACATCGATTTAAGGTCGCTGGTCGACTACATCGACTGGACGCCCTTTTTCATGAGCTGGCAGCTGGCGGGCAAATTCCCCAAAATTCTGGAAGATCACGTAGTCGGTGACGCGGCGCGCAACCTGTACAAGGATGCGCGCGCGATGCTCGACAAGCTGATCGACGAGCGCCATCTACAGGCGCGTGGCGTCATCGGTTTCTGGCCGGCCAACACGGTCGATCATGATGTGATCGAGGTCTATTCGGATGAGTCGCGCAGTGATGTCATTCATCAGCTTCATCACATTCGCCAGCAGACTACCAAGAATCGCGACGGCCTCTGCTACAGTCTGGCCGACTTCGTGGCGCCAAGGGAAAGCGAGCGTGCCGACTGGATTGGCGGCTTTGCGGTCACCACCGGGCACGGCGCCGATGAGCTGGCCAGACACTACGAGCAAAACGGTGATGACTACAACGCCATCATGGTCAAGGCGCTGGCGGATCGTCTGGCCGAGGCGCTGGCCGAGCACATGCACGAGCGGGTGCGTCGCGAACACTGGGGCTATGTCCCGGATGAAGCGCTGGACAACGATGATCTGATCAACGAAAAGTATCGCGGCATTCGGCCGGCGCCCGGCTATCCGGCCTGTCCGGATCACACGGAAAAGGCCACCCTTTTCGAAATGCTTGATGCCACCAACAATACGGGACTGACGCTGACCGAAAGCTTTGCCATGTGGCCGGCCGCCGCGGTGTCGGGCTGGTACTTCTCGCACCCGGAGTCGCGCTACTTCTCGACCGGGCGTATCAGTCGCGATCAGGTTGATGCCCTTGCCACGCGCAAGGACATGTCACGTGACACCATGGAGCGCTGGCTGTCGCCGATTTTGTCCTACAATCCCGACGAATAGGCCGAATGCCCTGCCAGGGCAGGCTTTTGAGCTTTCAATGGCGATAAATGCGCTGTGATAAAAAAGGGCCTCTCGATGAGAGGCCCTTTTGACTGACAGTCATTCTATGGCGCACGACGTCGCTGATGCAGTTCACGGTTGCGCTGGCGGGCGCGATGGGATTTTCTCAACATGACATAGGTGGCGCCGAGCCCCCCGTGGCGAGGCTGGGCCGTGGCGTAGGCCTGTACCTCGTCAAACTGCTCGAGCCATTTGCTCACATAGGAACGCACCACGTTGGCGTGGCTTTCGTCGCTTTTGCCTCGACCATGCACGATCACCACACAGCGCAGTTCATGCTGGTGCGCTTCACGGATAAATCTGAAAACCTCACGACGACACTCGGCTACCGGACGCTTCAACAGGTTCAATTGGGAGTCGACCTGATACCCTCCGTGTCGCAATTTTTCGATCACGCCGGTCTGAATGCCGTCACGACGGAACTCGATCGGATCGGTGAATGGCAATAGATCGACAAATTCGTCGGAAAGGAAATTGCTTTCCTGCTCACCGTCCTGGGCACTGGCACGCCTGGCCAGCTGCGCCTCGCTGGGTGGGCGTGCCCCGCCATTGCCGGCATCGGCGCGGTTGCGTCCCTTGTTCAGCGGAATGACGTCAGCCATTTCATGGGAGAAAAGCTGCTCATCGCGTTGATTGGCATTCATCGGGCTACTCCTCGCGTATTGGCCGGGTCACCAATAGGCTTGTCGTTCAAACAGGGGGGCCGCAGATTCGGCGGCATCAATGTCAGAGCGTCGCGTCGGGAATAAGTATGAAGTGCCGAACCTCCCGGCCGGAGCCGTCATGGGGTGATGGGCGTTTTATCACTGGATTTCTGATTCAGGGCGGATGCCAGCGAAACATTCAGCGCTTCATGATAGCGCTGCTGGGCATTACGCATGATATCAGCCATTTTACTATAGCCTTCCGGAGGGCGATATTGTTCGGGCATGGGCCAGGGCAGTCCAGCCACGACTTCACTCAGCGTCAGGGTATCAAGTGATCTGGCCAGTACCCACTCATCTTCGTCGCTGATGACAACCCAGCCCTGCTCTGACAGCACGTTCAGGAGCTTGTGATAGTGCCCACCCAATCGCTTCCTCACATTGGAAGCCCTTAATGCTCCCTCGCCGCAGGCATGTCTCTCATGCAACAGCGTCAGCATGCCCATGGCCTGCCAGAAAGGTGGCCAGCGACGCCAGTCGGCATGCTGGGTTTCCCCAAGCCAGGCCGCCAATTCTGCGCCCATCAAAATGATGAACCAGCTTAGAAAGATCCAGAGCAGAAAAAGCGGCACCGCAGCAAAGGCACCATAAAGGATCTGATAGGAAGGAAAGTTGGAGACGTAAATCGAAAAGCCCCACTTGGCAAGCTCCAGCGAGATTGATACCAATAGCGCCCCAGCAGCCGCATGCTTGATGCGCACGCGAGCGTTGGGCACAGTGACATAGATAAACCAGAAGGCCAGAAAGCTCAGGATCGGAGGCAGAAAGTGAAGGATGAAATCACTGCCTCCCAGCCAGGAGGCGGCAGAATTCAGAACGCTGATGGAGGCCAGATAGGACGACAGTAAAAAGCCGCTGCCGATCAGAATGGGGCCCAGCGTCAATACGGCCCAGTAGACAAGAAAGCCCATCAGGCCATGGCGATTATGGCGAACGCCCCAGATCCGATTGAGTGCATTCTCCACGGTCATCATCATCAGAATCGAGGTGACCAGCAAAAAGACGCCACCCACCATGGTCAGCCCGCGTGCCTGCTGGGTAAATCCGCGCAGCGTATCCAGTATGGTCTGGCCGGTCTCGGGGACGAACTGCTGAAACACGAACTGCTGAATATGATCTCCGGCATCCTGAAAATCCGGGATGGCGGCAAACAGGGCATACACCACGGTAGTAAAGGGCACTACCGCAAACAGTGTGGTATAGGTCAGTGACGCGGCTGTCTGCAGGCCGTCATGAGCATTGAAGCGTTTGACGAGTTTGATGATTGCCCTGAACGGCGCCAACAGGCACCACAGGGGTTGGGGTATGGAAAAACGTCTCACCTTGTCCTGCTCCTGACCATCAATGCTGACTGTCTTCCTGAAACATAGCGACCGCTGCAGGCTCTGACCAATCGAATCTGAAGATGGTCCGGCCTGACATCCTTCGGCTCAATGGGCACAATGGGCGCACTCCTGCCAGAATTGGTCTTTATTGTTCCTAAAAGGATACGTCATGACCCGACCCTATGTACTGGTGCTCTACTATTCCCGACAGGGCGCGACACGAGATCTTGCTCGCCATATTGCGGCCGGGGTCGAATCCGTGGGTGGTATCGATGCGCGTCTTCGAACGGTGCCATCGGTCTCTCCTGAATGTGAGGCAGTGGCCAGTGATATCCCTGATGATGGCCCGGTCTATGCCAGTCATGATGACCTGCGTGACTGTGCGGGCCTTGCAATGGGCAGTCCAACTCGTTTTGGCAACATGGCCGCACCGCTCAAATACTTTCTGGACGGGACCAGCACGCTCTGGCTCAACGGGGCGCTGGTCAACAAGCCGGCGACGGTATTTACCTCGACCTCCAGTATTCACGGGGGACAGGAAAGTACCCTGCTGACGATGATGAATCCCCTTTTGCACCATGGCATGGTACTTGCGGGTATCCCTTACAGCGTCGATGAAATGTTCACCACCCGAACTGGCGGGACGCCTTATGGCGCCAGTCATTTCGCCGGGCCTGACAGCGACCGCAGCATCGATGAGCATGAGCGTGCATTGGCAATGGCTCAGGGAAAGCGTCTGGCACAACTGGCGCTGGCACTTGAAACCATGCGAGGACAGTAACCGTGCTGTTTCGCACCTTTGAACAGCGATATGGGGCCATCGGCGCACGTCAAAAGGCACGCCGTGTCGTAACGGTCAGCTGGATTATTCTTGTAGCGGTGACGCTGATGACCGGGCTGATGCTGGCCCAGCAAGGTGGGGCTGAATCGCTGCTGCCGGTACTGGTACGTCTCGCCCCACTGCTGCTTCTCGGTGTAGTACTTCGCACCGAGCGCCGCCGTGGTTATGGCTGGCTGGCATTTGTCAGCGTGCTTTATATCATTCAGGGGGCCGTCATGCTGCAGTTGCCGGGACTATGGTGGCTGGGACTGGTTGAGGTGCTTTCTGCCCTGACCCTGCTGTTGAGTGCCGGCAGCTATGCGTTGTACATCCATTGCTGGCAGCGCAATGACAGGACGCCGGGCACCGAGTGAAGCGCTTTCAAGAGTGTGCGCCAGACCCCGAACAATACTGCGAGGCAGATTGGATGATGCCTCTCGAAGCTTGAAGGAAACCGTTCATGAGCACCATTTCTGACCTGCGTCGTGACTATACCGGGGACGCCCTCGATCACGACAATACACCCGAAACCCCCTGGCCTCTTTTTTCCGAGTGGCTCAATGCGGCGATGGAAAGCGAGCGTGATGACGCCAACGTCATGACGCTGGCCACGGCCGACAATGAAGGGCTTCCACACGCGCGCATCGTGTTGTTGAAGGGGTTTGATGAGAACGGCCTGGTATTTTACACCAGCTACCAGAGCCACAAGGGCAGCGAGCTGGGCACCTGTCCTCATGCAGCGCTGGTCTTCTGGTGGCCCACCCTGCAGCGTCAGGTGCGCGTTGAAGGTCATGTGGAGCAGGTCCCGGAAGAAACCTCGGATGCCTATTTCCATTCACGGCCCAGAGCGAGCCAGCTGGGCGCCTGGATTTCCCAGCAAAGCGTCGAGATTCCGGGCAGGCAATGGCTTGATGAGCGTACTCATCGCTTTGAGCGAGCCTATCAGGACAACGAGATTGATCGTCCGCCACACTGGGGCGGTTACCGGGTAGTGCCGATCATGGTCGAATTCTGGCAAGGCCAGCCGAGCCGTCTGCATGACCGAATCCGCTATCGCTGGCGGGCCGCCGAAAATCACTGGCTGAAAAGCCGGCTGGCGCCCTGATCATCGTGTGCTCGACGGCCCGGGGGCACGCCTGGAAAAATGACAGATCGTGATACAAAGGCAGCGGCAGGCATGAAGATTGCTCGCAGCCAAAAGCCCTTTGTCGAGCCGCTGCGGCTCGGCGAGCGCCTGCGTGAAATTCGCCGCGCTCAGAAATTGACACTTGAAGAAGTCAGCCGTCGTACCGGGGTGGCGCGATCAACGCTTTCAAAGATTGAAAACGATCTGATATCGCCCAGTTTTCTGGTGGTGCAGAAATTGATGATCGGGCTCAAGCT
The DNA here is from genome assembly GCF_002155145.1 of Kushneria konosiri. NCBI lineage: Bacteria > Pseudomonadati > Pseudomonadota > Gammaproteobacteria > Oceanospirillales > Halomonadaceae > Kushneria > Kushneria konosiri. The sequence continues at coordinate 3,170,076 of NZ_CP021323.1, read as the reverse complement.
GGATATGCCACAGCTTTTGAAAAGCCCGCATGGCGCCCCCCGGAATGCCGGACGCCGCGATCTGACACGGTGCGGTGAGGGAGAGCTGCACCCTACGCCGACCTACGAACATGAGCTTTTATCGGCGCAGATGGCGCAAAAGCTCATGACCCCTTTCAAGACGATCGTTCGCGCGCGCAGCATTGAAGCGTTTCCTGATTGGGTACGTCATGGCGGCGAAGAGTTTCTACTGGTACTGGAGGGCTCTATTCTGCTGTACAGCGAGTTTTATGAGCCTCTTCAGCTTGAAGCCGGTGACAGCCTTTATTTCGACAGCGATATGGGTCACGCCAAGGTATCCATCAGCGACGCCGATGCTCTCGTTCTATCGGTATGCGCACCGGGCGAGCGTGCCTGATCATGGGCCAGCGTTGTCACTATTGCGGTAGACAATGACGACCTACAATGAGGTTACCCCTGATCACCGGATTTTCTGGATTCAGGGCGTTTACAGGAGCCAAGCATGGACCAACTGGACAAGCAGACCCGAACCGAGCTCGAGGCGGCTGCCTTTCGCCGCCTTCTCAAGCATCTCGATGACAATCGCGATGTGCAAAACATTGATTTGATGATTCTGGCTGATTTCTGCCGTAACTGTCTTTCCAAGTGGCTGGTGACGGCAGCCGAAGAGCGTCATGTAGAGCTTGACCTGGAAAGCGCTCGCGAGCATGTCTATGGCATGCCCTACAGTGAATGGAAGGCGAACCAGCCTCCGGCCACCGAAGAACAGCTCAAGGCGCTCGAGGCTCGTCAAAAGGCAAAGGGGAATACCTCTTCGTGAACGATGATTTCATACCGCTCGACATTGCCGTTTTGACCATCTCTGACACGCGTGATGAAAGCAGTGACCGGTCCGGTGCCCTGCTGATCGAATCGCTTGAGCGTGCCGGTCATCGCTGCGCTTTTCGTCAGATTATTCGTGACGAGCTCTATCAGATTCGCGCGGAAGTCGCCTGCCTGATCGCCAATCCGAAGATACAGATCGTGATCACGACGGGCGGTACCGGCTTTACCGGTCGGGACTCCACACCCGAAGCGGTCGGCGTCTTGTTCGATAGTCATATCGAAGGATTTGGCGAAATGTTTCGTCGACTCTCACAGGATGATGTCGGCAGCTCGACCATACAGAGTCGGGCGCTGGCAGGCTTTGCCAACCATACGGCCGTATTCTGCCTGCCGGGCTCAACCGGTGCCTGCCGTACTGGCTGGGAAGGCATCCTTCTTGAACAGCTGGATAGTCGGCACAAGCCCTGCAATTTTGCCAATCTGGTGATTCCCGGGCGGGGCCAGCATGGTGGGTAACGATCGATTGCATACGCCGCAGGAGGCACTCAAGGCGCTGTCAGCCGATCTTGCACCGCTGCCCTGTGAGTGGGTAAGGCTCGAGACGGCAGGAGATCGAGTGCTGGCGCAAACGCTGTACGCCCGACACGACACACCTCCTTTCAATAACAGCGCCATGGATGGCTATGCTCTGCGCGCTGGGGACAGTGGCAGGGTACTGCCTGTCAGCCAGCGCATCATGGCCGGCCAGAGTGGCACTGCGCTGGAAGAAGGGACCTGTGCCCGCATCTTTACCGGTGCGCCCCTGCCCGAGGGCGCCGATAGCGTCATCATGCAGGAGGAAGTCGACGTCCGTGATGAGGGCGTGTTCATTCCGGCCGGCCTTGAGACGGGTAACAGCGTTCGCCTGAAGGGACGTGAAATCAGAATCGGTGAAGTGCTGGTCTCCCGGGGGACTCGGCTCAATAGCGCTGCACTGGGATTTCTGGCAGGCCAGGGGTTTGATCAGGTACCGGTTTACCGAAAGCCCAGAGTGGCTCTTTTGTTCACTGGCGATGAGCTGAAACTGCCGGGCGAATCTCTGGCGCCCGGGCAGATTTATAACGGCAACCGGTTCATGCTGATGGACCTTCTGGTGCGCTTTGGTGCCGAGCTGACGCTGGTGGAACAGGTGCCGGATACGCTCGAGGCCATGACACAGGCTCTTGAGCACGCCTCGCATCTGGTGGATGTCATTGTCACGACTGGCGGAGTCTCGGTCGGCGATGCTGATTATGTCCGTCGTGCACTGGAGTCACTGGGCAGGCTGGATCTCTGGCGCCTGTCGATCCGCCCCGGCAAACCGCTGGCGCTGGGGCATATCGGTCCTTGCCGCTTCGTTGGGCTTGCCGGAAATCCGGTGTCGAGCTTTGTTGGTGCGTGGCTCTTTTTGCGTCCGCTTTTGGGGGGCATGCAGGGATGCGACGACATGAGAGCCCTGCCGGAAGTGACAGCTCAAGCGGAGTTCCAAACCGAAACTGCCGGGCGCGATCATTATATGCGCGTGACCCTTCAGTGGGACGGCGATGGCTATCGCGCGCAAGCGTTTGAGGATCAGGACTCCTCTATTTTGCGTTCATGCGTGAGTGCCAATGCGCTGGCAGTCATCAGGGCAAATTCGAAAATCATGCCGGGCGAGCGCGTCAGGTGTCTTCTACTGACCAGTTGATGCGGCGGCATGCTCGCATGCCGCCTGCTGCATCCATGGCCAGATCTCGTGAAAACTCTCTTCAAGCAAGGCATATTCTCGCTCAAGCCATGGCGTTAGTTCGGCCAGCCGGTTGGGGCCTGACAGGCGAGTACCCACCCCTGCGATGGCCCGGCAGGTGAAATCAAAGCTTGCGTAGGCCTTGAGCCAGTTATCACGACGAAGGTGTTCGAAAAGACGCACCTGTCGCTCTGGCACCATGTCCGAATGGCAAGAAAGCACGTGATAGACGCGCTGGTTGAGCACTTCGTCGTGGTACAACCTGGCCAGAAAGTGATCCCACACAATATCAAGTGCGATGCCGCAGACACGCCGTTGTGGAGCCGGCGCCTGCCGCTTGAGCGCCAGAGTCGTATCGTGCTGGTCGATCAGGGCATCCATCCTGCGGTGAAACCGTATGCCCCGGGCCAGTTCGCAAGGAGCGGTTGTCGGCACTGGCCCCTTGATGCCATCAGCCACCAGATTGCCCAGCATGAAAAGATCGTTGCCATGGCGTGCCAGTCGGGCATGAGCAAGAAAGTTCACGCGCTGACCTACAGGCAGTTGGTGGGGCGTGGCAGTCCTGCAAGACGTGCTGACACGCGCGCAGGACTCTCGGGGAAAAGCGACATCAGATAAAGCGAGCTGCCCTTTTCTTCACCCAGTTGCTGTCGAGTAGCCTTGACCAGTGCTCGCATGGCCGGGGCCATCTCAAAGCGTGTATAAAAGTCACGCTGCAGCTCGATGATTTCCCAGTGCTCGGGGGTCAGTACGCGAGCCTCGCGCTCGGCCATTTTCTCGGCTATTTCAGGCGACCAGCATTCAGGATCCAGCAGGTGGCCGTCGCTATCAAGCGCGACAGTCGTGCCATCAGCAAGTGTTAGAGTGTCGGTATCCGATGTCATGAGTTCCGGTGTTATGTAATTTGGGGTCGTATACCTGATCGGCGATCAGAACCAGCTGACGCAGCGATGTGCCCTGGCAGTCAGGTCGACAAAACCTGCCATGTCCACTCTTTTGGGGAATTCCGAGGGAACGATGCCTCGCGATACGCAGTCCTCTTCCAGTGCCCAGAGCTTGATGCCTTTCGGAAAGTCGCTCAGCGCAGTGCCACAGGCTGCGTAGACGCCGTCTTCGATCAGAAGAACATGATCGCCTTCACAGACGGCGGCAGCAAGCTCATCCAGAATACGAGTAGCAAAGGGAGAGCGATTGACCAGGTGAAGCGTGTTCATGGTGATCCCTGTTGAAAGAAATGATGCATCAAAAACTCATGACCACGTCATGTCGGGCGATCATGTCCGCCGTGCTGGCCTGCTGACACCCCGGTATCAACTGACTGGCGTCAAGCCCGCGCGCTTCAAGCGAGTGCCGGTCATACCAGAGGGGCTCGATGTCATAGAGTGACAGGCCTTCCAGCATGGCCGCACTGCCCTTCTGTCCCAGTGCGCCCCGTTGCTGATGAGCCAGCAGCGCCAGAATCCCGTCGCCGCTAAACAGCAGATTCGGCGGCTGGCCCAGCGCTGCGCCGACCAATGCCGTTTCGAGCCCTTCACGAACCCAGCTCGAGCCATGCGGTGGATGTCGCACGACCACCAGTATGCTTTTGGATTCCATGATGTTGTTGCCTTGTCCGTAATACTCGCCTCAGGGGGCAAAGGTGATCAGTCGATCATGCTCAAGCGCGGCCTGCATGAGCTGTCCCAGTCCCGTCAGCTCAAACGGCGCCTCAAGAGTGGGATGTGAATGCCCATGACGGCGTGCCTCTCCCTCATCCAGCAGACCACGACGAACGGCCGAGGCCACACAGACCAGAAGCTCGCATTGCTGGGTCTGATGCAGCGCACGCCAGCGCTCGAGAAGATGGGGCTCATCCCGCGGCGGTGTCATCATGCTGGCGGCATTGTAGATGCCGTCATGATAGAAAAAGACCGTGGCCACACGATGCCCCTGCGCCGGCAAGGCTTCAGCAAAACGCAGCGCACTATGAGAGGCCTGCTGGCTATAGGGTGCGCCTTGGACCATCAGGGCGTAGGTCAGTCCTTGAGACACCAGATATTTCTCCAGAAACAAGCTTCTTGAAACAAAAGAACCCTGCCGGAAGGCAGGGTCTCATGTTAACAGATCATGACGCCGTGAGGGGTCAGTCGCTGGAACTCAGGCCCAGAATCGACAGCAGGCTGATAAACAGATTGTAGATGGCCACATACAGGCTGATGGTGGCCAGAATGTAGTTGTCCTGTCCGCCATGGATCACCTGACTGGTTTCATAAAGGATCACGGCCGAGGCAAAAAGCACAAAACCCGCCGATACGGCCAGGGCCAGACCGGAGATATTGAAGATCATTGCTACCACCATGGCCAGAATCAGCACGATGGCGCCGGCCATGATGAAATTGCTCAGAAAGCTGAAGTCCTTTCGGGTAATCAGCGCCACGGCCGACAGACCGGCAAAGGTCACTGCTGTCATGCCCAGTGCGGTCATGATCAGCTGCGGTCCGTTGGACAGCGTCAGATAGGCGCTGAGAATCGGGCCGAGGGTGAACCCCATAAAGCCCGTAAACGCGAAGGTCGCCAGCAGCCCTGCGGCCGAGTTGGCGGTCTTGTGGACCAGAAACATCAGCCCGTAAGCGCCAATGAAAAAGACAAAAATGTTCATGCGCTGGATGCCCATCGACATTGCAACCCCGGCAGTGACAGCCGAGAACAGCAGCGTCATGGCCAGCAGCATGTAGGTATTGCGCAATACCTTGTGCGCTTCGACACTTCTGGCCCCGCTCTGCGAGACCCCATAGGTTCTATCGACCATGGATCACTCCCTGCATCGTGCATGGTTATGGTGGAATTTTAACCAAGAATGAGCTTCAAACGCCTTCTCTGCAAGCGATGACCCTTTTGATTGAATTAAGCTCCTTGACCTTTGCTGGCAGGCTGTTAAGATGCATCGCCGTAAGCCGGAGGGATGGCAGAGCGGTTGAATGCACCGGTCTTGAAAACCGGCAAGGGTTAACGCCCTTCCAGGGTTCGAATCCCTGTCCCTCCGCCACTATTCAAAGGGCCTGCCAATCATTGATTGGCAGGCCCTTTTCGTTTTTGATGCCTTTTCTCCCTTTGGCTCTGTCCTGACTGGCCTTGATGATCTGAATTACAGGCATGGTTTGCCTCACCCCCCTCTTCAAGACACCATACCGAGCAACTTTTACCCTTCAAAAATTTACAATCTGAACACCTGCACTTACTGTTGCCTCATCAATATGCATACCGAGGCAATGGCTTTGATACCCGTGAGTCTACAGCAAGCTTGTAATGCTGCTTCCAAGCCCTTTCCAGGTGAGGTCATTCAACAATTTCGTGATTCCGGAGCGATGTGTCTGGAGCTCTGGCAGCAGGGCCAAAAAATGGATGAGCTCTTCCTCGACCCGGACATGCTGGAGGTCTTCATCAATCTCGAAGCCCATTATCGTCAGCAGGGTATCGAGGACAGCGCGGTGCGGGCGTTTCAGAGGCTGAGCGATACCGGCAGCGTCTGACAGGGCCGTTCCGGTTGCAGAGTGATGCAGCCTTGCCTAGGCTCATTTCAGGATGATCAAATGACACGGAGAAGTTCTGATGGCCAATAGTGGACGCGGTTTTACCAAGGGCAACATGGAGCGGGAAGGCGAGCATCAGGGGGATAACCCCACAGGGGTTTACGATGCCGGTGATCGCCCGGGCCATGCTGGTGAATTCCAGGAGTGCACCCCACAGGGAGATCTGCTTGACGAATCAACGCGCATCCAGCTTGATCACGACGATGAGCCGTTGCCCCCGACTTCGCAGAAAAATAACAAGTGGCGTGTCATGAATTGAGATATGCCTTGAATATAAAAACGCCCGCGACTGAGCGGGCGTTTTTATGTCCGGCGGCAGGAATTAGCCGTGCAGCCTCAAACCGACTCGTGTGACGTTATTGCCCTCGACATCCTGCACGACCCAGTGAATACCATGCCAGTCGATATCATCCCCCACCACCGGGTAGCCGCCGACACGACGGGCAATGAAGGCACCCAGCGTTTCCTCACGCTCCCAAAGCGACAGGGTCAGACCATAGGCATCGGCCACATCGCCCATCGAGGCTTCACCTGACAGGGCAAAGGCCCCGAAGAAGTCGCGCTCCCGCTTGAGTTCGGCATCACCGTTGAACAGATGATTGATGGCATTGAGATCGTGGGTTCGGGCGATGACGCAGGCAACATCGCCGGCCTGCAGTCGGGTGCTGCCGGTCGGGTGAATCATGACATGTTCACGAAAAATCGCAGCCACAACCGCACCTGAAGGAAAGCGGAGCATTCTAAGCGGCGTATTTTCGACACGCTTGCTGTCCACCTTGTAAACGAACATCTCATAGTCATCCTCAGGCAGCACGCCCAGCAGGCGACGGCGTGCCGGTGCAGTTTCCGAAGGCACTTCGACCTTGAGCCAGCGCGCCATATGGCCGATGGTGGTGCCCTGCAATATCAGTGAGATCAGCACCACGAAAAAGGCCACATTGAAATAAAGCGAGGCATTTTCAACGCCCGCGATGACCGGGAAGATGGCCAGAACGATTGGTACGCCACCGCGCAACCCGACCCATGAGATAAAGGCAAGCTCTCGCCAGCGAAATCCGAAAAAGGGCTTGAGACTCAGCAGGACCGACAGTGGTCTTGCAACAAAAATCAGCACAACGGCGACCAGAACGCTGGACCAGGCATAATCGACCATTTCGCTGGGTGTGACCAGCAGCCCGAGGGTCAGGAAAAGCCCGATCTGACTCAGCCAGGCCAACCCGTCATGTACGGGCAGTATGAATTCGAGATGCTTGCCGCGGATATTGCCGATCATGACCCCGGCCAGATAAATGGCCAGAAAGCCGCTGCCACCCAGCATGTTGGTCAGTGCGAAAACGCTGAAGCCCATGGCGGCAGCCAGCAGTGAATAAAGCCCCGGCGCCAGATCCAGCCAGCGCAACAGACGACCCAGCAGCCAGCCACTGGCAATGCCGGCCAGGGCGCCGATGCCGAACTGCTCGACAAACATCAAAAGCGTTCCGGAAACACTGTCGATGGAGCCTGCCAGGGTCTGAGACAAAATCAGCGTCAAAAAGATGGCCATTGGGTCATTGGTACCCGACTCGATCTCAAGCGTGGCACCCACACGCTCATTGAGACGAATCCCCTGACCGCTGAGCATCGAAAATACAGCTGCCGCGTCTGTCGAGCCGACGATGGCTCCGACCAGCAATCCCTGAAATACGCTGAGATCGAACACCCACATGGCAAAAAGACCGGTCAGGCCACTGGTCAAAAAGACGCCAAGTGTGGCCAGCGACAGCGCCGGTCGAAGCCCTACCCTGAAGGTTTTCATGCGTGTTCGAAGGCCACCATCCAGAAGGATCATGGCAAGGGCGAGCTGGCCGATCAGATAAGCCAGGTTATAGTCGCCGAAATCGATCAACCCCAGACCGTCGACACCAGCCAGCATCCCGATGCCCAGAAACAGGGGGAGCAGCGGCAGGCCAATACGCGCAGATACCCGGCTGGCCAGAATGCTCATGGCCACCAGTAATCCACCCAGCAGGAATATACTGTTAAAGTCGATCACGGCGTCTCTTTAATAACCTCTTGTAATAAGACGTAGTGTGCCACGAACGCCTGCCTTTATCATCCGGGCATCTGAAAAGGGAGCATGCCCATGCATGTCGTGACGGCAGACAGTGTTATTGATAGTCCAGCCAGCAGCGTGCATCACGTATCCGCTCCCAGGGACAGGGCCCAAAACAGTTGAATTGCCACAGGATGGCTCGGCAGGTCAATCGGTGTGAACTGATATCGATGACATCGCAAAACTGCCAGTAGCGGTCCAGAAAATGGCGCTGTTGATCCGGGTCGGTGATCAAGAGTTCAATCAGGGCCCAATCAAATTCTCTCGGCGCCCATACCAGGGCCTCCCAGTCACTCCAGCACCAGTCCGTGGCGCCCTGTATGAACTGATCGTCACGCAGATCCGGCAGACTCCACACGGCCGTTGCCGGCTCCGGCACCTGTTCCGGCAGGTCGCGAAGCACCTCTGGCGAGGCGTTCTGATCCAGATAGCGCCTGACTTTCCGGGGCCAGGCGGACAGCGGCCAGATTTCGGCCAACGGATGGCCCCAGCCTGACACTGGCACCGCATGAAGACGTCCCACCTGCTCGCCCAGACGTGAGGTAAATGACGTATTCATGGTGGCGGTGCGTCCGGCGCGCCACGGCAGGCTCCAGACAGGCGCCCCCTGAAGCTCGCCCAGCCACGTCATGGGGAGCGGAAGCATGGGCAGATGGGCTGGCAGGTTGCCGGCCAGACGCGTCAGATGTTCGGCGTGTTGCCAGCGGTCAAATCCGAACAGTGCCCACAAGCCGTGCCAGAAAGGGTCGTTGATCCCGGTGCGCGCCATACGGATCATTTCCGGCGACAGTGCATCGCTTTTCCAGCGCCAGTTGGAGGCATCTTCCCAATCCAGAGGCTGAGCAATGAGCTGTCGTCCCAGAAAAAAGGAGAGTCGCTCGGTCAGTTCGCACGGTGGTGTCATTCAAGGCCACTCTTGTTGGTGAAGTGCACCGAAAACGGTTGGTCTCCCCTTAGTATGCAAATAACGTACTGATAAAAAAGTCCTTGATGCTGATGACGGAAATAATGGGACTGTCGTGCATGAAATCATGGTCGACATGGACGTGGGGCGCTAGACTCGGCGATGTTCGAACGGGGTGTATCGAGACACATCGATGCTGAGAGTGGTCAGCCACAACCCGCAAGGCGCTCAAACAGCGCCCATTACCTGATCCGGTTCATGCCGGCGGAGGGATTTCGAATCACGCACGCCGTGCCCTTCGCCCTTTAAAAAGGGCTGCCATGCCATCATCAGATTCACTTTACAGCGCTACTGCACCCAACGAACTTCGGGTAAAAAAGGCACATCTTGCCTTTGGTACGCGAGTGCTGTTTGACGATATTGACCTGTCGCTCCCCTCGCCCGGCTGGAGCTGCCTGCTGGGTCGAAGCGGGTGTGGCAAGAGTTCACTTTTACGCATGATGGCAGGGCTTGAGGTCTCCAGTGATGCCCGCCTTTCTCTGACCGATACCAATGAACGTCCTTTTACCCAGCGCACTGCCTGGATGGGCCAGCAGGACCTGCTGCTGCCCTGGCGCCGCGTCATTGATAACGTGCAACTGGGCGCCGTCATGCGTGGCGAGCGCCATGACCGTGACCGGGCCATGTCGCTTCTTGAAAAAGTCGGGCTTGGCTGGGCGGCCAATCGCTATCCGCAAACGCTTTCCGGCGGAGAGCGCGCCCGCGTCGCCCTGGCGCGCACCCTGTTTGAGCAGGCAGCGCTGGTGCTGATGGATGAACCCTTCGCCGCGCTGGATGCCATGACGCGCCTCGATATCCATGCCCGGGCCTGCGAGCTGCTCGCGGATCGCATTGTGTTGATGGTGACACATGATCCGCTTGAGGCACTGAGACTGAGCGACCAGTTACTGATCATGCGTGGCAGCCCTGCACGTATTGAGCGTGTTCTACCGCCACAGGGCGCGCCGCCGCGTGATCCTGCCTCGCCCTCGGTCAGTCATCACCACGGTGAGCTTTTAAAGGCGCTGACGGAGAAGAGCTCATGATGCGATCTCTCTATCCGGCCTTGCTGCGCCTGATGCTGGCGACCACATTGCTAATAGGGCTCTGGCAGCTGATCGTGGTTCTGGGTGCGCCACGTTACATGCTGCCTGCCCCCTTGAGCGTTCTGAATACCCTGATCGAACAGTTCGGACTCTTATGGCATCACGCCCTGGTCACGCTTGGTGAAATCGTCGCCGGCTTCCTGTGTGGCACGCTTCTGGGCACGATGACGGCTCTGACACTGTCGCGATGGGCCTTTCTACGCTCGACCGTTCTGCCGGTGCTGTTATTGACCCAGGCCATTCCGGTATTTGCCATTGCCCCATTGCTGGTGCTCTGGTTTGGCTACGGACCGGGGTCGAAAGTCGTCATGGCGACATTGATCATCTACTTCCCCATCGCCTCGACCTGCTACGACGGTTTGCGCCAGACCCAGCCCGGCTGGCTTGACCTGGCCACCACCATGGGGGGAAGCGACAATCGCCAGCTTTTTTACATTCGCCTGCCGGCTGCCCTGCCGTCGCTGGCATCAGGGCTTCGCATGGCCGCGACCGCGGCGCCCATCGGGGCCATCATCGGTGAATGGGTAGGTTCCAGTGCCGGACTTGGGTATCTCATGCTCCAGGCCAACGGCCGCATGCAGACCGACCTCATGTTTGCCGCACTGATCGTGCTGCTGCTGATGACCATCACGCTTTACTTTACCGTCGATCGCCTGTGTCGTCTGGCCATGCCCTGGCAGCCGGATCGTACCGGCAGGCACACGCTACCCAATGGAGAGAGATCATGAAAAAAATACTGGGTCGTTTATGGCTCGCGGTGTTCACGACCGTTTTGCTGACCGGCGCTGCCAGAGCTGACAACAATGCCCCGGCACCGTTGTCTTCGCCCCCCGAATCATCCCTGCGGCTGATGCTGGACTGGTACGTCAATCCAAGTCACGGACCAATCATCATTGCCCAGCAAAAGGGATACTTTCGCGATCTTGGCTTGAACGTCACCATCGATACCCCTGCCGACCCGACCGCTCCGCCCAAGCTGGTCGCTGCAGGCCGCGAAGATTTGGCGCTGGGGTACCAGCCACAGCTTCATCTGCAGGTGGATGAGGGTTTGCCGGTCAAACGTGTCGGCACATTGATCGGCACGCCGTTGAATGTGTTGATGGTGCGTGCCGACAGCGACATCCATCAGATCGATGATCTCAAGGGGAAACGGGTCGGTTATTCGGTCGGGGGCGTCGAAGAGGTTCTTCTGGCGGCAATGCTCAAGCATTCCGGCCTTGGTATGAACGATATCGAGCTCGTTAACGTCAACTTTGCGCTAACGCCTGCCCTTTTGAGCCAGCAGGTTGATGCCGTCACCGGTGCCTTTCGTAATTTTGAACCCGCTCAAATGTCACAGGAGGGCGTTGAGGGTCGCGCCTTTTTTATTGAGGAAGAAGGTGTGCCCATCTATGACGAGCTGATCTTTCTGGCCAATACCGAAACGCTTGATGAAAAGCGACCGCTGATATCACGGTTCATGAAGGCCGTTGAGAAGGCCTCGATGTGGATCGTTAACCATCCCGAGCAGAGCTGGGAGACATTCAAGGCGTATGATCCGTCACTGGATAACGAGGTCAACCATAAGGCCTGGGAAGCCAGCATCGCACGCTTCGCACTTCGCCCGGCAGCTCTGGATACGGCGCGCTATCACGATTTCGAGAGCTTTTTGCTGGACCGCGGTGTGATCAAAGAACGCGCGCCGGTTAATCGGCTGGCAGAGGACATTAACGCTACTAACAGGTGACAGGGAGCATTTCGCAATAATGTCCTGAGGATGCGTGGCATTGAAAGCAGGTAATGGGCGGTGGTGACGGCGTGCTCGGGACAGGGCTGATAGTGCCTTCAGGAGATGGTCTCAAGGGCCCTTTTCTGAAGGCCGTTCTGAATACGGCGCTGTTTACAATCCTTATTATAATAGTCAACTTTTATGTGTTACTTTTATTCCCGTTTCGGCGATCGATCAAGAGAGAGTCATGCCATCAACGTCCCACCACGAACACTTTGAGCGCGTGCGCCAGGATCACCAGCGTGAACTGGTAGAGGACTATGTCGAGGAAATAGCGCATCTGCATCGCCATCTGGGAGAAGCACGTGCCAGTGATCTTGCCGACCGCTTCGGCGTCAGCCCGGCTGCCGTGTCCAAGGTGGTTACGCGTCTCAAGCGGGACGGACTGGTTAACGCTCGCCCCTACCGCGGTATCTTTCTGACCGATCAGGGCGAAGAGCTGGCCCATAAGGTGGCTGCGCGCCATCGGGTCGTACTCCAGGCGCTTCTGGCTCTGGGAGTTCCTGAAAGTATTGCCCGCGCCGATTCCGAAGGCATCGAGCATCACTGCAGTGACGAAACCGTAGCTGCCATGCACCGTTTTCTGGATGACAACCCTCACCTGGTGCCAGACTCCATCTCCCGCATGACCAGCCGCTAACATTTCCTGCTTCCCGTCCTGTCATTTCAATACCTATCCTGAATGAGGCGCTCTGCCTGCAGCACGCCCTACTCTCTGCAGGCTCATTCATTCTTCGTGCTTTAAAGCGACGCTAGCAGCGTCGGGGGACTCAGGTCATGTCGTCTCATTCAAGGGAGCAGACGCACCCACCACTTGCAGACACGCCGCTGATCTTCATTGATCTTGAAACCACCGGCACGCGTGCCACCCGCGACCGTATCACCGAGATTGCCGCGCTTCGCGTGCTTGATGGTCAAATCGTCGATCGCTTTGAGTCCCTGATAGATCCGGGGATCGACATTCCTGACCGTATCGCCACATTGACCGGCATCGATAATGCACTGGTCAGTGGCGCGCCCGGTTTCGAGGATATTGCCGAGCGCTTCGAGCAGTGGCTGGGGGACGGCTGGCTGATTGCCCATAACGCCCGCTTTGATTACAGCTTTCTGCGGAATGAGTTTAGACGGCTGGGGCGGGAGTTTCGGCGACGCGTTGTCTGTACCCTCAAACTATCACGGGCTCTGGACAAAAGTTCTCACCACCATGGGCTGGACACTCTTCTGGCACGTTATCAGCTGGAACCTCATCCACCGCGTCATCGCGCGATGGGAGATACCATGACGCTGTTTTCCGTCTGGCAATACTGGGCGCGTCATCACTGTGTTGAAAAGATCGAGAAGCTGGTACTCGATCAGGAGCGTCGGCGCAGTCTTCCTGCACAGCTTGATCCTGGTCTGCTTGATGAGCTTCCCTCGCGCCCTGGGGTATATCTCTTTTATGGGCATAACCGACTGCCGCTTTATGTTGGCAAGAGTGTGAATCTGCGCTCAAGGGTGTTGAGCCATTTCAACAGTGATCATCGAAACGATCGCGAAATGAAAATCTGTCAGCAGACCCGTCATCTGGAATGGCATGAAACAGCAGGCGATCTTGGCGCGCAGCTTCTTGAGGCCCGTCTGATCAAGCAGCTTTCCCCCGTTTATAACCGTCGGTTGCGCCGCAGTGCCGGACTGCATACCTGGTACTGGCCGCTGGACGCGCAGGCGCCACAGCTTGCTGGACAGAAAACGCTGCATGAAGATGTCTCGGGCGTGCGCTATGGCATGTTTCGGTCACGAAAGGAGGCGACCCGTGCCCTCACCAGTATTGTCGAGCAACAGCGTCTTTGCCCAAGGGTCATGGGGCTGGAGCGCGGCAAGGGACGCTGCTTTGCCTATCAGATTGGTCGCTGTGCCGGGGCCTGCTGCGGACAGGAGAGCCTGGAGGCCCACACGCAGCGCGCTCGTGAGGCGCTGGAAGGACTGCGTATCCGTCATTGGCCGTGGGCAGGACGCGTTGCTTTCAAGGAAACGGCCAGTGATCAGGAAGTGGTCTATCATCTGGTCGATCACTGGTGCTATCTCGGCAGCGTGGAGCAGCTCGATCAGGCACCGGCGGTGGACGAGGTCGCCTTTGATGCTGACACCTACAAGATCCTGACGCGTTTTCTGACCAATGATCACGAGAACATCAGCGTTATCCCGCTTGACGTCTGAGCCATGAGCGGGACAACGCGATGACGATCTTTTTTGATCGGTTCTTCTTCGATCAGCCTTTCAAGAAGCTATCAACGGCCTTGAGAAAGGCTTCAGGCTGTTCGGCATGAAGCCAGTGACCGGCCCCCTGAATGGTGTCAACTCGAGCCTCGGGCATGATCTCGCCAATCACGGACAACGCATCATCCGTGACATAGCTGGAATGCTCTCCTCTCAGGACCAGCGTCGGCCCCTCGTAGGGTGCGTTTCCGCCTGGGGGTGCCACGATGTCGCTGTAGCCCTCTTCGATAAAATCAAGCCCGACTCGCCAGCCCAGAATGCCCTGATCATCGCGTACCAGATTGGTGGCCAGAAACTGTCGGGTTATCCGGTCGTCAACGGCCTCTGCCATCGCCTCATCAGCTTCCTTGCGTGATTCAGGCAAGGCGTCCTCTACCAGACGATGGGCCTGAAAGACGTCGTTGTGACCGTGTTCATAAGCCACAGGGGCGATGTCGGCCACGATCAAACGTGCCACACGCTCAGGATGGCGTCTTGCCAGCGTCATGGCGACCTTGCCTCCCATGGAATGCCCCAGCAGATCACATTTCTGGATGTCGAGGCGATCCAGAACGCTCAGCACGTCTGCCGCCATGTCCTCGTAGTGCATGCCGGGGGTGTGTGGAGAGCGACCATGATTGCGAAGGTCCATGGCCACCACGCGCCGTTTCTGGCGCCAGTGCTTGATATGAGAACGCCAGTTGTCTGCACTACCAAAAAGACCGTGCAAAACCACAAGCGGCGACGTTTCGGCCTGTTCAGGCTCGCCAGAATCCACGTAGTGAAGTTCGATGCTCATGAAGTCTCCGTCACTGTGTTGCGACCGATGCAGCGGTCACCCTTGAACCTGCATCATCAGTGTTCCATACCATCAGAGGCCGTTGTTTCCACACTGGAAAGTCGAAGCAGACATCGCTGCAGCCAGATCAGCAACATGGCGTAAAGAGGAAGAAACAGCAGCAGGCTGATGGTGAGTTTCACACCATAGTCGACCAGTGCTATTTCAATCCAGTGTTCGGCCATGAAGGGGTCGGGACTGCGCCAGAACGCAATAAAAAAGAAGATAAAGGTATCCAGCAGATTGCCCAGAATCGTAGAGCCGACCGGGGCCAGCCACCAGGGACGCCTGCGTCGCAGCCGGTCAAATACCAGAATGTCCAGCGCCTGCCCCAGGGCATAAGCCATGAAGCTTGCCAGAGCGATCCGACCTACAAAAAGGTTAAAGGACCCAAGCGATTCCAGACCGCGCCACTGCCCTTGCTGAAATAAAACAGAGACCAGATAGGAAACCACCAGCGCCGGAAGCATGACTCGAGCGATGAGACGTCTTGCCGCATGTCGCCCCATCAAACGCACGGTAAGATCCGTGGCAAGAAACAAAAAGGGAAAGCTGAACGCACCCCAGGTGGTATGAAATCCTAAAAGCGTGATGGGCAGTTGAACCAGGTAATTGCTCGCGGCAATGACCATAATATGAAAGATACAGAGCACAAAAAGCGCAATACGCATTCTGGCATAGTCAAATATGAGCATTATCAGGTTTTTTAATCGATTTATGTGAACCGGAAAGGTATAAAATCATCTAACCGTGAGCGCTAATCCAGGGGCCGTTTGATGAGCGAGTTGCTGAGCCTGTTCATCAGGGCCATGGCACACGGTACTGCATTGTTGGAGCGCCGAACGCTGTCAGAAACATTTGGACAATAGCGCGCCAACCTGCAGAGCGTTTTTTTTCACAAGGAGTTAAAAATGAGTGTATGTGCCACTGCACCGATCGCGACAGCGGGGTGCGAAATGGTCATTCTCGATTCTGCACCGCTGCTCAAGGCCATGGCCAATGAAAACCGTCTGCGCATTCTCTGTCTTCTCAGAGAAGGTGAAATGTCGGTTTCAGAGCTGAACAGCAAACTTGACCTGAGCCAGTCGGCGCTCTCACAGCATCTTGCTGTGCTTCGCCGTGAGGAGCTCGTCAATACACGCCGTGCTTCCCAGACCATCTATTACTCCCTGCGTGGCAAACACGCCGAGGCAGTTATCGATACGCTGGCAGGACTCGACCGGTCCTGATTCGGGCACGTGGTTTGAATAAGCGGCCTGTCCTGACCGGGACAGGCCGCTTGTCTTTTGCAGGGCGTTATTGCTTTTCCCAGCGCAGGCGCATCACGCGATCAATGGCGCGGTCGACGCCACGCTCGATGGCGCTCTCGCTTCCCTTGCCAAGACGTTCCAGCATCGAGCGCTGCGACCTGAGACCAACTTCCAGAATCTGCCACTGATCGCTGCGCGCCTGCAGCCATGCCTCGCTGGTGTTGACTTCATCGGTCAACCCCAGACCGATGGCTTCCTGGCCATACCAGATATCCCCCTCGCTGACCTGCTCGATATCGAGCGCCGGCCGACGTTCAGCAATCCAGGATTTGAACAGATCATGGGTCTTTTCCAGATCGTCCAGAAACTTCTGGCGCCCTTCTTCGGTATTTTCACCCAGCATGGTCAGCGTTCGCTTGTGACGTCCAGCAGTCAGAATCTCGACGTCGACATCGTTTTTCTTGAGGAGACGATGCAGGTTGGGAATCTGTGCGACCACGCCTATTGAACCAATCACGGCAAAGGGTGCGGCAATCAAGTGATCTGCGCAGCAAGCCATCATATAGCCGCCGCTGGCGGCCACCTTGTCGACGCTGACCGTGAGCCTGAGCCCTGCTGCACGCAGGCGATCCAGTTGCGCACTGGCCAGCCCATAGGCATGGACCAGACCGCCGCCTGATTGTAACCGGACCAGTACCTCATCTCCCGGCCTGGCTGCCATGAGCACACTGGTGATCTCTTCTGTAAAGGCCGGCACTCGTGAGGCCCGAAGATCACCGTCAAAATCCAGTACCCAGAGCGTATTGCGACCTTCAACAGTCTGTTTTTGCTTTTTGGTCGCTTTCAGCTCGGCCTTGCGCGCCTTCAGACGAGTCTTGATGTTGCGCTCGCGCTCGCCTTCTTTGAGTGTGGCATCCTCAAGTGTTTCACGGTGACGCCGAAAATATTCTCCGCGATTGCGTACATGAAGTCTGGCGTCGCGCTGCTGTCGCTGACCACGGGCTCGAACCAGAAGCATCAAGACCACGGCAATGGCCACGACCACCGTGACACTCTGTGCCAGAAACAGTGCGTAGCTGGATAACCATTCGCCCACGTTTTCAACCTCCCGGGTATAACGGATAGAATGCGTGCCATCATCGCACATGACGTCTGAATGTGCTGAAGGCCAGGCATGAAGAGCCATGAAATGGCTATCATGTATTTTTTAATCATTAACCGGATGTGAAGATGGTCGATACCGCGCCTCTGATTGCCAAACTCCATGAACGTTTCGATGCCGAAGCCGCTGCGGGCGTTCAGGAAACATTGCAGCTCGAACTGAATGAAGGGCCTCGCTATTTTGTCGTGATCGATGATGGAACGCTCAATGTTCAGGAAGGCGTCCACGACGCCCCATCTGTCACCCTCATGACGGATACTCGTACCTTCGAGCGGCTGATCAACAAGGAGCTTGGCGGTATGCAGGCGGTCATGTCCGGCAAGGTGCGCGCCCGCGGCGACATCATGCTGGCCTCTCGTCTGACGAGACTGTTTCGCCGCAGTCAAGACACCTGAGTCGATGCCTGAGTGGCAGGCGCTTGCCAAAAGAGATTATTCCCGGACAGCGCTGCCTCTCAGGAAGTTTTCGATCAGGGCACTGGAGATGGAATAGGAAGGCGGCAGGCCGGGCAGCTGGTCGGCAGTAAACCAGTCGGCGGCCTCGATCTCTACGCCGTCGATCTGAATATCGTGGCTGGCGGCCTCAGCGTAAAATCCCATCATGAAGGAGTGTGGCATGGGCCATGACTGGCTCTTGAAATAGCTGACACGCCCAACCCTGACGCCTACTTCTTCGAACACTTCACGACGCACGGCCTCCTCTGCCGACTCCCCCGGCTCGATAAAACCGGCCAGGGTACTAAAGCGTCCGGTAGGAAAGCGTGGGCTGCGGGCCAGCAGCATCCGGTCACGCCAGGTCACCAGCGTAATGATACACGGCGATATTCTGGGGTAGCTTCGAAAGCTGCAGGCGGGACAGGCCATCATGAATTCCCCGGAGCGACGACGCATGCGTGTACCGCAACGACCACAGAAACGATGATCCTGTGACCAGCGCACGATCTGCAGCGCCGTGGACACCAGTCCGAAGGACTGCTCGGGCAGCGAGCCCAGCCATTGTCGTGCCGGTGGCCACTGCTCCTCACCGGGCTCGGACAATACCGCAACGGGCACCTCGTTCCAGTAGCCGATGGCGATGGCACCGTCGGGCCAGCGAGCGCGGGGCTGCAGGATATCGCCCTGACCGTTGTCGGCAATGCCCTGCTCTCCAACACGGATCAAATAACCCTCACGACAGTTGGCAAGCGTTCGAATATCGCGTGTCAGCACCTCAACCTCCTAACTGGTCCCAGAGACAAACGCCCTTTTCGCGCAGTTTAGCCAGCTTTTGCTGGTGAGCCTGTGCCTCCTCATCACTGGCGGTAATGACCCGCAGCGCTGCACGCCCGGAAGCCAGCCGGCGAATGCCAAATCCGGTATTACCGCTACTGCTGTTGCTGCTATCGGCGTCACGGTCAGCACCCAGCGTCAGCGCGGTCTGCCCGCCGGTCATGGCCAGATAGACATCAGCCAGGATTTCGGAGTCCAACAGGGCGCCGTGCAGTTCACGGTGGCCATTATCGATATCGTAGCGCTTGCACAGCGCATCCAGGCTGTTGCGCTGCCCCGGATGGCGATCACGTGCCATTTTCAGGGTATCGAGAATGCCGCACTTCGACGCCAGCGGTCCCAGTTCATCATTGCCGCGGGCTCGATTGACCATGGCAAATTCATGATCGATAAAGCCGACGTCAAAGGGTGCGTTGTGGATGACCAGTTCGGCGCCCTGAACAAACGCCCAGAATTCGTGGGCAATCTCTGCAAACACAGGTTCATTGGCCACGCGGGCATCGGTAATGCCATGCACTTCGATGGCTTCAGGGTCGATGGGCCGTTCGGGGTTGATGTACTGGTGATAGTGTCGTCCGGTCAGGCGACGGTTGATGACTTCGACGCCACCAATCTCGATCAGGCGATGTCCGTCCCTGACTTCGATGCCGGTGGTTTCCGTATCAAGAACGATCTGTCTCATGACGTTTTCTCGCGGGTTCTGAGTTCATCCATGGCGTCATTGGCCAATCGGTCGGCAAGCTCGTTGCCTTCATGGCCGGCATGACCCTTTAGCCAGTGCCATTCGATATCATGTCGGCGAGACTCTTCCAGCAGCATCTTCCAGAGTTCGGCATTCTTGACCGGGGCCTTTGATGCTGTTTTCCAGTCCTTTTTGACCCAGTTATGAATCCACTGGGTAATGCCCTGTCGGACATATTGGGAATCGGTCCAGAGTTCGATGCGACAGGGGCGGGTCAGTGCTCGCAGGGCAGAGATGGCAGCCATCAGCTCCATACGATTATTGGTCGTGTGAGCCTCGCTGCCCTTTAAACATTTTTCGTGAGGGCCGCTGCGCAGAACCGCCCCCCATCCGCCCGGCCCGGGATTACCCCGGCACCCGCCGTCCGTGTGGATAATGACATGGGGACGTACTTCATCACTCACTGCGTGCCTCTTGGGATTTAAGATCAGGCCACCATTATGCCACGACGGTCGGGGTAGCTGCCGAGCGTCGTTTGTCATGATTGCCGGATGCCATGTCAGTTCTTTCCGGGCTGGCGGGTGAGAAAGAAGCCTGCAAGGGGTGAAGTGGGTCATGGGGCGTACAGGCCAGCACGGAGGCCTTGCTGCCCAGCATGGCGGCAGGGTTGAACCGTTTTTTGAGGGGAATCATGCGACACATCTGCCGCTTGGCGCTGATAATCCATGCGCGCCCAAGCGGCAGATTATGACGTCTGCCCCAGCGTTCCATGAGAAGCCAGTCCGGCGTGTTTTCAAAAGGCACAAAGCCACAGTAATCGATGCGCTCAATGTTAAAATCGATAAACCTGAGCCAGTCTCGCAGTCGTCCCGGTGTCAGCCAGCGGCTGCGCTGATAGAAGCGCTCATGACAGCGTTTAAGCCGTGTCGGCCCTGCAATGCCCAGCGGATGCCAGCCAATCAATATCAGCCTGCCACTGTCACTGGTAACGCGCGCCGCTTCCCGCAGCACATGGGTGGGTTGAGGTGCCACTTCCAGCAGATGATGAACCAGTACCAGTTCCAGTGATTCGTCAGCCAGTGGCAGGGCTTCCGGGCGACAGATCAGCGTGGAAGGATGCTCGGCCAGGTCACGCTGTGGTGCCCATTGAATTCGATGGCGAATGCTGTCATGAGCCAGCAATGGCGGTGCCATACCCAACTCGAGCGCGTGCTGCATGCCGGATCGCGATAGTTGTTGATGCAGACATTGCTGCTCGGCCTGCCACTGTCGTTTGCCATGGGAGGTCTGCCAGTAACGCTGTCCGGCAAGGAACTGTTCGCTGAACGTTGCCTGATCTGCGTGGTGATTTGACATGCAGGGCCCCTGATCGCATGGTTATCGAATTAAATGACCGCCCCGATGACCGAGGCTGGCAGTGCCCCGACACACTTGCCATGCCGGGCACCCTATCCCCTTTTCGCAACCCACCCTTTTCGAGGATTGTCATGTTGACCGTCAAACCACTGCCAGCGTTCCAGGATAATTACATCTGGGTCATGGAACAGGATAATACGGGCAGCGTCGTCGTGGTTGACCCGGGTGAAGCCCAGCCGGTCATCGACTATCTGCAACGCACGGGTGCCGACCTGGAAGCCATTTTGATCACTCATCATCACAAGGACCATACCGGTGGGCTGAACGAGCTCAAGAGCCGGTACACTCCGCGGGTCATCGGACCGGACAACCCGGCCATTGCTGGTATCGACGAGACCGTGGGCGAAGGTGATCGCTTCCGGTTGATGGGCCGTCACTTCGAGGTCATGGCCACGCCCGGCCATACGCTGGACCACATCTCTTATCTTTCCAGCGGTACGCCATCTCTGCTCTTTTGCGCCGATACCCTTTTTTGCGGCGGCTGCGGTCGTCTTTTCGAGGGTACTCCCGAGCAGATGTATCAGGCGCTGACGCGTTTTGCCGAGCTTGATGATGACACGCTGGTCTTTGGTGCACATGAATATACGTTATCCAACCTGAAATTTGCTCAGGCGGCCGAGCCGGATAACCCTGCCCGCGACACGCTGCTTGATGAGTGTCAAAAGGCTCGTGAGCTCGATCGGCCCACGCTTCCAAGCACCATCGGGCGTGAGCGTTTGATCAATCCATTCATGCGTGCCCATCTGGAAAACGTTCAGAGCAGCGCTGCTGAACAAGGGGAGGCGCATGATGCACTGTCTACCTTTACTACCCTGCGGGCCTGGAAGGATCGCTTTTAAAAGGTGAACCATTGAGATGACACGGCCGGCCCGGTGGCATGGCGCCCTCTGGGCTGCCCTGATGATGTTCGCAGTCTCCGGGGGGCAGGCGGCCCCGGTCAGTGATGTGCCGACCGTAAACGGCATTTCGCTGTACGATACGCCTGCACTGCCTCCTGATTTCAATCACTTCCCATGGGTTAACACGCAGGCCCCAAAAGGTGGGGACATGGTCCGCGCGGCCATGGGAAGCTTCGACTCGCTCAATCCCTTTATCATCCGCGGTGATCCGGCCAGTGGGCTTACCGCCTTTGGCGGGCTGCCCTTCGATACGCTAATGGTCGAAAGCCCGGATGAGCCCTTCACCCTGTATGGGCTGCTGGCGTCAGGAATTCGACTGGACCCGGATCGACGCTGGATGGAAATCGACCTGGATTCCAGAGCACGCTTTCATGATGGCAGCCAGGTAACAGCGGAAGATGTCGTCACTACATTCGAGACCCTTGAAACGCAGGGTTCGCCCATGTACCGGGCCTACTATGCCGATGTCACTGACGTGGAAGTGATCTCGCCGTTCACCGTGCGCTTTGAATTCAGTGAACACAACTCACGCGAGCTGCCGCTGATTCTGGGGCAGCTACCGGTACTGTCGGCAAGGGATATCAAGCGCCGTGACATGACCCGGCCCACTCTGGACCCTCTAATGGGCTCTGGTCCTTATCGTATCAGCACGGTTCAGCCCGGGCAGCGCATTGTTTATCAGCGTGACGATGATTACTGGGGCAAGGATCTGCCGGTCAATCGGGGACGTTACAATATTGATCGGCTGATTTTTGACTACTATCGCGATCCGAGTGTGGCCCTTACCGCCTTTCGGGCGGGGCGAGTCGACCTGCGTATTGAAACCATCGCGCGCAACTGGATGACCGGCTATGACTTCCCTGCCGCACGTGAAGGGCTAATCCAGCGCATTGAAATCCAGGATCACACGCCAGCGCCCATGCAGGGCTTTGTCATGAATCTGCGCCGCGATGTGTTCAAGGATCGGCGCGTTCGACAGGCTCTGGGGCTGGCGTTCGATTTTGACTGGCTCAACCGCAATCTCTTCTATGGGCTCTACAGCCGTACTCATGGCTTTTTTGATCACTCATCCATGGAAGCAAAAGGGCTTCCGGATGACGCTGAGCGCGAGCTTCTTGCGCCATGGCGGGATCAACTGCCCGAAGAGGTTTTCAATACGCCCCTGCCCATCAAGGCCCCACAGGCCTTGCGCCCCCGGCTGAAAGAAGCGCTGGAGCTTTTTCGTAAAGCGGGTTATGACGTGCGTAATAACCGGATGGTGAATCAGAAAACAGGCCAGCCGCTGCGCTTTGAGCTGCTTTTGAACAGCTCGGGGATTGAACGCATGGCTTTGCCGATGGTGCGCAATCTTGCGCGCCTTGGCATAGAGGTCAATCTTCGTACCGTGGACTCGAGCCAGTACCTGGTAAGACTGCGCCAGTTTGATTTTGACATGACCACCACCGTCATCGCCCAAAGCACCAATCCCGGCAACGAGCAGCGTGAATACTGGGGCAGCGAATACGCTGACCAACCGCAGAGTCGCAATCTTGCGGGGATTGCCAGCTCTGCCGTGGATGATCTCGTCAACCATATTATTCGAGCGGATTCACGCAAGGCACTGGATACGGCGGCCTCAGCGCTGGATCGGGTGCTGCGCTGGGGCTTTTATGTCATTCCCCAGTATCATTCGCCGGTCACCCGATTGGCCTACTGGAAAAAAATTGCCATGCCCGATCAGAATCCCGAATATGGTCTGGATCCCGACAGCTGGTGGATTGATCCTCAAAAGGCGCGGCAGATCAACGCCCGTCAGGAATAATGCCCATGACACGCTACATTGTGATGCGTGTACTGCTGATGGTGCCAACCCTGCTGGCAGTGCTGCTGCTCAATTTCATTATCGTTCAGGCAGCGCCCGGTGGCCCGGTCGAGCAGATGCTGTCGCGTATCGAAGGTATGAATTCGAATGCGGCACTGGGGGGCGGCAGTGATGGCGTCGTGGCCAGCGGCGATGTTAACCGGGGTACCCGAGGCATTGATCCCGTGTTCATTGAGGAACTCAATGAACAGTTCGGTTTCGACCAGCCGCTGTGGCAGCGTTTTGTCACCATGGTGGGCAACTACGCCCGACTGGATTTCGGCGACAGCTTTTTTCGGGGCCGGCCCGTCACCGACCTGATCATCGATCGACTGCCGGTTTCCATATCGCTGGGGCTCTGGAGCACGCTACTGGTCTATCTCATCTCGGTACCGCTCGGGATTTTCAAGGCGGTGCGCCAGGGCAGTCGGTTTGATCTATGGAGTTCGGCACTGGTGATCGTGGGCTATGCCATTCCGGGCTTCCTCTTCGCCCTGCTATTGATCGTGGTGTTTGCCGGAGGCAGCTATCTCGACTGGTTCCCTCTGCGCGGTCTGACCTCGCCGGACTTCGACCAGCTCTCCTGGAGCGAGAAGATCATCGACTACTTCTGGCACATCACCCTGCCGGTCACGGCACTGACCATCGGCAGCTTCGCCACCCTGACCTTTCTGACCCGCAACAGCTTCCTCGAGGAAATCCACAAGCAATACGTCATGACGGCACGCGCCAAGGGCGCTTCGGAGCGGCGCCAGCTTTATGGCCATGTCTTTCGCAATGCGATGCTGATTGTCATTGCAGGCCTGCCCTCTGCGCTGGTGGGCATCTTCTTTACCGGTGCGCTCTTGATCGAGGTACTCTTTTCGCTCGATGGTCTTGGCATGCTCGGCTACGAGGCCGTATTGCAGCGTGATTATCCGGTCATTTTTGGCACGCTCTTTCTCTTTACGCTGATCGGTCTGGTACTGAAGCTGATCTCAGATCTGACCTATGTGGTCATTGATCCGCGTATCGATTTCGAACGACGGGAGAGCTAGTCCTTGCCGATTCATGCCTTTTCTTCCACCAAGTGGCGACTTTCGCCCATCATGGCCCGCCGATTGACGGCCTTTCGCGCCAATCGGCGGGCCATGGTGGCAAGCTATGTATTTCTGGCTCTACTGGCAATTACCCTCCCTGCCGAGCTGATCGCCAACGATACGCCGATGGTGGTTCGTTTTAACGGTCAGTGGTATTGGCCTCTAATGATGGACTATCCCGAAACGGCCTTTGGCGGCTTTTTGCCGACTACCGCACTTTATAGCGACCCGGCCGTAGTAGCGCTGATTCGTGACCAGGGCTGGCTGATCCAGCCGCCCATCCCCTTCTCCTGGCAGAGCATTGACATGACGCTCGCTACCCCCGCGCCGGCGCCGCCGAGTGCGAGTCACTGGCTGGGTACCGATGACCAAGGGCGCGATGTACTGGCCCGCGTGATCTATGGCTTTCGTCTCTCGGTGCTGTTTGCCGGACTGGTCACGCTGGGATCAGTGTTGATCGGCGTATTGGTGGGTGCCGTACAGGGCTATTTCGGCGGCCGGGTGGACCTGATGGGACAGCGTGTGATCGAGCTGTGGGCAGGACTGCCGATGCTGTTCATTCTGATCATCCTCTCCAGCCTGGTGGTTCCCAGTGTCTGGTGGCTGGCGCTGATCATGATCGCCTTCTCATGGCTGGGTCTGGTCGACATCGTGCGCGCCGAATTCCTGCGTGCCCGCAATCTTGATTATGTACGCGCCGCTCGCGCCATGGGACTACCGGCACACCTGATCATGTGGCGCCACGTACTGCCCAACGCCATGGTCTCTACCCTGACCTTTCTGCCCTTTATCTTTACCGGTGCCATTACCACGCTGACAGCGCTGGATTTTCTGGGATTCGGCCTTCCGCCCGGCTCGCCCTCACTTGGAGAGCTTGTGGCACAGGGCAAAAACAATCTGCAGGCCCCCTGGCTTGGGATCACGGCCTTCATGACGCTGGCAATCCTGCTCTCTCTGCTGGTGTTTATCGGTGAAGGGCTGCGGGATGCCTTCGACCCGCGCCATGCGACGCCTTCCATAAAAGGGAGTGCGGCATGACAGGGCTCATCAATGGCCAACCCGTTTTTTCATTGGAAAAACTGAAGGTGTTCGCAGGCGATACACCACTGGTGCATGGCGTCAGCCTCAGTGTCGCTGCCGGTGAAACGCTGGCGCTGGTGGGAGAATCAGGTTCCGGCAAGACCATGACGGCCATGGCCGCATTAAACCTTGTCCCGCCAGGTGTCCGTGTCGAGGGGGGCGGTTTCTGAAAGAGGTTCGGCTTGCAGAGCTGTCCCCGCGTGACTGGAAAAATCTTCATGGCGGCCGGGTTGGCGTGGTCTTTCAGGAACCGATGAGTGCCCTTAACCCCCTGCATCGCATTGGTCGCCAGATTGGCGAGGCCATTACCCTGCATCAACCGCTTCGCGGTCGCGCACTGCGCGAGCGCATCATCGAGCTGATGCAGCAGGTGCGTCTGCCGCGCCCCGAGCAGCTGATCAATGCATGGCCGCATGAGCTCTCCGGCGGGCAGCGTCAGCGAGTGGTGATCGCCATGGCCATCGCCAATCACCCGGAGCTTTTGATCGCTGATGAGCCCACGACCGCGCTTGATGTCACGGTGGCAAGGGAGATTCTTGCGCTGCTGCGGGAACTCGCTGACTCCATGGGCATGGCGATGCTTTTGATCACGCATGATCTCAACCTTGTGCGTCACTGGGCGGATCGAGTTTGCGTACTGCACCATGGTCGAGTGCAGGAAACCGGTGTAACCAGTGAGGTCCTGTCACGCCCAACCAGTATTTACACTCAGGCACTGATTGAAGCTGAACCGGAAGGCGCGCCGCCGCCTGTGCCAACACTGGCACCAGAAATATTGTCGGCGCGTGATCTGTCAGTGCTCTTTCAAAAGCCAAAAGTGCTTTTCAGGTCACGTCCGGCGCCCTTCGTGGCACTGAATTCAGTCTCTCTGACCCTGAAACAGGGAGAGACACTTGGGATTGTCGGGGAGTCCGGTTCCGGCAAGAGCACTCTGGCTCAGGCACTGTTGCGGCTGGTGCCCTCCAGTGGCGAAATATGGCTGAGCGATACCCGGCTCGATCGCCTTGGCAGCCGCGCGCTGCGATCAGAACGTCGGCATATGCAGATCGTGTTTCAGGACCCTTTTGGTGCCCTGTCACCGCGCATGACCATTGAAGAGATTGTCAGCGAAGGGCTGCGCTTTCATTGCCCCGAGTTGCACCGTGAAACGCTGCGCGAGCAGGTCGTACAGTCGCTTTCCTGCGTTGGTTTGACAGAAAAGGCACTCGAGCGCTATCCGCACGAATTTTCCGGCGGACAACGTGCTCGCATTGCACTGGCCAGAGCGTTGATTCTGCACCCGCGTATTCTGGTGCTCGATGAGCCGACCTCATCACTGGATCGCACTGTCCAGCGTCAACTGATCGAACTGCTGCGCACGCTCCAGCGCGAGCGCCAGATCAGCTATCTCTTTATCAGCCATGACCTTGCCGTGGTTCGTGCCATGGCCCACCGCCTGATCGTGCTGAAGGACGGCGAGATGGTCGAGCATGGCGTAACACGTGATGTAATCGAGCAGCCATGTCATGGCTATACACGCCAGCTTATAGAAGCCGCATTTCGTTGAGTCGGCCGAAAAAGGCCCCGAACACCATCGTCGGAGCTTTTGTCATGCTGGCGATTGGCCTCAGGGATGTAACGTAAACCGATCAGCATCGTGATGAACGGGGAATTTTTCACGAAAATCTTCAAGGCTCTGTCTGCCGATCACGCCGGTTCTCACAAAGGCGCGATCAGGCGCCTCATCGATCAAGGCATCTCCCCGGTAGTCGATCAGCATCGAATCGCCGCTATAGTTCAAACCTCGGGCATCGTCACCGACACGATTGACACCAATCACGTAGCTTGAGTTTTCGATGGCGCGCGCCTGCAGCAGCGTACGCCAGGGAAGACGTCTCGCCGAAGGCCAGTTGGCTACGCAAAGCAGCACATCATATTCACAGTCAACATTGCGCAGCCAGACGGGAAATCGAAGGTCATAGCAGACGGTCAGCAAGATATTGAAACCGTTCAGCGAAACAAGGGCGCGCTCATTGCCCATCGCATAGTGTTCATTTTCTTCGCCCATGCGAAACAGATGACGCTTGTCGTAGGTCGTCATGGTGCCATCAGGTCGCGCCCAGATCAGACGGTTGAAATAGTGACCATTCTCTTCGATGGCGACGCTTCCGGTCACGACGGCATTGTGGGACTGAGCGGTTTTTTGCATCCATGCGACGGCCCTGCTTTCCTGCATGGACTCCGCCATGCGCTCCGGTGCCATGGTAAAGCCGGTAGCAAACATCTCCGGTAAAACGATCAGGTCGCTGGTGTTGACATCCTGTAGCCATTCATCGAGCAGATGACAGTTGGCATCAATGTCTTCCCAACGCAGATCGGCCTGTACCAGTGTGGTTCTTAATTCACTCATGACGATGATCCAGTGCTTGCAGGCATGTTAAAGAAGGATGAACACTGCTGATCGATTCCTCCTTTGGTCAAAGACAGTAGCGTTATCACATTCCTGTCATCTTGAGAGGCCATGGTGTCCCTGCCGGGAAAGAAAAGAAAATGGTGCAGGGAAGCACATGGACAGGAAGTCCGACGGCAACAGGAAGTTGACTGGGCTCAGCACAACCTCCGGTAACAGTGATACGTGTTGCGCCCCGCCGACCAGCGCCCTTGTTGGTCGACTTTCTTCTAGAGGGGAAGGCCATTATGGCCTTCCCCTGTTTCGTTAACGCCCTTTCTTGAGAAAGTCGATCAACAGGGTGTTGAGTTCCTTCGCGTGAGTGAAGTTAAGACCGTGCGGGCCATCTTTCACAACTTCGAGACGAGCATTTTTGATCATGTCACTCGAGCGTTGACCGCTCGCAGCCAGCGGCACGATCTGATCATCATCACCGTGAATCACCAGTGTGGGCACATCGATGCTTTCCAGATCTTGGCGAAAATCCGTAAACCCGAAAGCCTTGATACACTCCTGTGTGGCTCGGGGAGACGCAAAGTTGGCAATGCTCTGGTTGTAGGCCAGAAGTTCATTGGAAAGCGTAGGCGCCGAACCCTCATGATTGACGAAAAGCTTGCCGAATCCTCCCAGGAAACCGGGGCGGTCTGCTTTTACATTGGCCAGCATGTCATCGAAAATGGATTGATCCACCCCTTCAGGGTTGTCCTCGGTCTTGAGCATGTAAGGCGTTACGGCACCAATCAGTACCGCTCGGCTGACCCGCTTGCTGCCATGGCGCCCCAGATAGCGGGCCACCTCGCCTCCGCCCATCGAGAAGCCGACCAGCGTTGCCTCCCGAATGTCCAGATGCTCCAGAAGCCCTGCCAGATCATCGGCAAGCGTATCGTAGTCATATCCCTGCCATGGTTTTTCCGAGTCACCGAACCCGCGGCGGTCGTAGGCGATACAGCGATAGCCGGCTTCTGTCAGGGCATTGATCTGGTATTCCCACATGCGATGACTCAGTGGCCACCCATGAATCAGCACAACCGCCGGTCCTTCCCCACAATCCTGATAATAGAGGTCGATGACATTGTTGCTGCTATCGACAATATTGGCATAAGCCATGAATCGGTCTCCGTTGCAGGTGCATGTATCGTGTCATAACCGCAGGATAGCTCAGCGTTTCGATGCCTGCATGTGAGGGCTTGAAACCATAAAAAACCGCCTTTCCAGAGGAAAGGCGGCGAAAGGACCTGATGATGAGGAGAGAATTCACTTCAGCACCTGACATACCGAAATGAATCAGACGCCTTGGCGTCTGAGAAATACTCTGGACGATTCTGAAAAGGAAATCAATGCAAAAGAGAATAATTTTTATTTGAGATAGTATGTCGTTCATCGAGTGAAGCAAAAAAAACCGCCTCAAGGAGGCGGTGTGAGGTTTGGACTGCCAGCCGTTTAGTCAGGATAAGCCAGCAGTCACTGCTCCTCATCAAGCAGTAATCGAATGCAGAAAGTATATCGCATTTATGTGTAAATCTGGTTGAGGTCTGGCAATCAGATCCATTGTCAAATTCAACACCGCGACTCACCCCTGCCCCTTGCAGGGGTACCACTTGTGACGCTGATCGATGATCTGACGTGGATAGCCGGTCATCTGGATGGCCGGATGCTCCATGGCTTCGGCGCGCAGGACGTTGATGTGCATGTTTTGAGGAGAATCAACGGAGACGACTTCACCGATCATCAGAAAATTTCCCCAGAGTTTGTCACTATAAGGCTGGCACATGCTCATGCCGCTATATCCGACCAGAGGCGGAGGTGGTGGTACGGCGGCGGCGTTTTCCGGCTTGTCTGAAGAAAAAAGAGAACAACCTGACAATATGGCGAGACCTGCCGTGATGGCCAGCCCTCGTGCCGCACTTTTCAATTGACGAGTCACGCTTTTCTCCTGGCCTGCGATGACTGAGGATTAAAAATTCTTAAGCGGCAGACAAGATTATCGGCCGCGCGCATCAGCATAACTGCGACATGCAAGCCTTGTCCCTACTATTTTCGCAGGTAACTCTACTTCAATGGTACTGCCTGCCCTATGATCCGCGCTTTCGCCAGAGATCCCAGGCAACACCGCAGGCGATGCCAAGAAGAATGGCAGATGCCATGCTTTGGGTTGGCCACCAGGCCACCAGACCTACGATGGTACCGACCACCATTCCGGGAAGCTTTTTCATCGCCTGCTCTCCTCGTTCATTGAATCATTCCTTCATCCCGAACAGAGATCGGCGGCATGAAAGTTTCTGTATTGCACAAGAGAAATACCACGATGGCCAGCGTCTGGACACGAAAAGGCCGCTTCGGTAATTAACCGAAAGCGGCCTTTTCATCAAACTTTTGGTCGGGGCGACAGGATTCGAACCTGCGACCTCCACAACCCCATTGTGGCGCGCTACCAAGCTGCGCTACGCCCCGACGCTGCTCTCAATATCCGCGAGAACGGGGCGTATCCTACATCACTGTTATGCAAAAGGAAAGAGGCTATTCACGATCATTCAGGGATTCGGGCTCTTTTTCATCATGCTGGCGATGTCTTCAAGTTTTTCCAGACAGATTCGACCACTAAAAAACGACCCGACATCGATATAGCGAACGTTTCCGAGCGTTCTGGGCTCAGGCACCGGGGTATGTCCAACCACAACACCGTCAATACCGGACACGATAGTCTGGTTGTTTGACTCGATGCGCTGTCGCGACCAGAGAAGTGTTTCTCGAGACGTCTTGCGAATGTCTGCCCAGTTTTTTGGGGGCTCGGCATGGACAATGCCTATAACGCCATGAGCGGTCTCGATTTCAAAGGCCAGAGGCATCTTCATCATGGCCTCGGCAAGGCGGTTTCTCAGAGTGACCTTGTCATGGCTTTGAGACCACTCCCCCCCGTTACTCAGCCACTGCCCCCAGTGGTTATCAAACAGGGCGTTACGCGCCATCATTTCGTGATTGCCTGTCACTGCATAACACCAGGGCTGATGAACCAGCTCCAGACATTTAAGCGACTCAGGACCTCGATCGATCAGATCTCCCACGCTGAAAAGGCGATCCTTGCCGGTATCGAAATCGACTCGGGTCAATTCACGCTCGAGTAATGCGTAATGCCCGTGCAGATCGCCAACGACATAGTCATGACCACTGTCATTGCGTTCGAATCGCTTGAGCATTCATGAACTCCGATAAGTGTTGAACAAGGGCCGCATCATAAACGAAACGTGTGATTGTTTTGACCTGTCATATGACAACGATCAACGCATGAATGATGCCGGGGACATACCCCATGAGAGTAAGCAGAAGATTAAGCCAGAAGGCATCGCCAAAACCGGCGGCCAGATACACCGCCAGTGGAGGTAGTAGAAAGGAGAGAACAATCAGGGTAACCGGATCCATGGGCGCTATCTCAAAGGCAGAGCCCCCGGAGAGGAAGCTCTGCCAAAGGATATTTTACCAGCTGATGGCGTTCTGGACCTGGCCTGGCGTCAGTACATGACGAGCGTACTCCTGACCCTGACTTGATCCGGCATCATAGGGATTTTGTGTATTGATATAGGCGACCAGCACCTGATCGTTTTTGGTGCCAATGACATGAGCCGGCGTCGAGCCAACGCGATCCCTTGCCTGACGCTGCATTTGTTCCCACTCCTGCTGAGGATAGGTCGCCAGTGCCAGCAACGGTTCGGGAGTGCTGTTAAGCTCGAAATTCTTGTAATAGAAAACGGCCATGTTTTGAGCGTCGACACGCTGGTTGTTCCATTCGAATGTATCGCGCTCGACGACGCTGTTTTGCCAGTTTTCAGGATAGGTAAAGGTATAACCAACCGTAGTATTGCGATAGCCCTGCTCGGACTGTTGGATCACGCTATCAATGTTGGGATCCTGCTGTTTCGGTTCGGAGCTTGAGCAGCCCGCCACGGCAAACATGGCACCTGCGATGGCCAGCGTGGTGGCCCCTTTTTTAATAAAAGACATGCAGCATCCTCCTTGAGTCAATAAGTCCTGCACAAATCAATATAGTCGATATCATGGTTTGATAAATCATCTGACGGCAATCGGTTGAGTCAGCCTTGGCCGTGACGTCTGAATCATGCGACTTTATCCCTGAAATTGATCACAAGGTGTCAGCGGTACAACATCTCCTGAATGATTCAATGGCAGTAACGCACGCTTGTAAGCGAATGATCAGATGGCAACATTCAAAATAGCGGGTCATAAAATGATCAAAGTGTTTATTCGGGCCACGTATCGATACTGATCAGCGTGGTCAGGGAGCGACGCTGATCCCAGCCCTTTTGCGCCAGCATGGGGGCATCGTAAAAGGCGTCAACATGACCGATGCAGAGAATGGCGATGGGCCAGGCCCCTTTGGGGGCGTGAATCAGTGATTTGAGCGCCTCGGGATCAAAAAGGGAAACCCAGCCAACACCGATGCCCTCGGCACGCCCTGCCAGCCAAAGGTTTTGAATGGCGCAGCTGGCCGAGGCCAGATCCATTTCGTTGAGGGTACGTCGCCCGAATACATACTGCTCTCTGGCATCACAAAGCGCGACGACCCAGAGCTCCGGGCACTCACGAATGCCTTCTACCTTGAGCTCCAGAAATGCCTGACCACGCTCGTCGAGCGCCTGCGCCGTCGCCTGACGCTCTTCATCGACAAGCTGCGCCATGGCCTCACGCAAGGAAGGATCGCGGATGCAGATAAATCGCCACGGCTGCATATATCCTACGCTGGGTGCATCATGCGCAGCTTCAAGCATGCGCTGTATGACCTCCGGGTCCACCGGGTCAGGCAGGAAATGGCGCATATCCCGACGCTCTTTAATGGCGCGATAGACCGCGGCCTTTTCTTCATCACTGTAGGCATGTTGGCTCATGATGGCCTCCCGGTAGCTTTATTGGCCTTTGACATGGCCTGTTCGAGATGCTGTATCGCCCGTGGACTTTCATCATGTAGTCCGAAACGCAGGATGGCCCGCTGCTCACTGACCTCCCATAAACGTGTCAGCACCCCCTGAGATAACAAGGCCTCGTGCCAGCGACGCGCGCGATCAAATTCCATGTCAAACCCGTTGAAAAGCGCACTCTGGCGCCAGCGCTCGATGTCACCATGTGCATTGAGCCGCGCTTCAAGCCATGCGCCCTGTTGATGGCTGGCACGCTTGAGTGTTGCCCTCATGGCGCGCTGCCAGAAATGATCTTCAAGGGCCTCCGCACCAGCCTTCTGAGACGGTGAGGTTATTCTCCAGGGTCCCTGCAAGGCAGACAATTGATGTATGGCAGTTAATGACGTCTTTCCGATAACAGCGCCCAGCCGTAACCCGGCCAGACCGAAGAACTTGCCCAGCGAGCGCAATATGATGACGTTATCAGCGATATTCGGCAGCAGACTCTGCTCAGGTGTTGCATCCACGAAGGCCTCATCAACGACCATGACGGTACCCTTTTGCTGAAGGCTCGCAGCAAGAGCACGCAGATCACAGGGCGCAATATGCTGCCCACCGGGATTGTTGGGATTGATGACAACCATGGCACGCAGATGATCTGAACCAGGCAAATCCATGACGCTTTCGGGATGATCGGCATCGTAACGCCTGATTTGATGACCGGCCTGCTGCCAGCGCCACTCATGTTCTCGATACCCGATATTGGGGAGTGCCACGATGCCTGATTCGACACAGTGCGGCAATTGCTCGATGGCCCACTGCGAGCCGGGAATATTGAACAGTGTCAGGGCGTCTCGGTCATCACCGTCGACCTGAAGCGATGATCCCAGATAATATCGGCTCGATGTCTCAAGGAGGGCCAGATCATGATCCGGCAGAGCCTGACAGGCTCTCGCATCGATGGGTGTGATCGGATAGGGCCAGGGGTTGATGCCGGTAGAGAGATCAAGCCAATCTCCTCGCTCGATACCGTAACGACGACTGACGTCAGACAACCTGCCACCGTGGACTGGAAGTGTGTCGAAAACGCGGGTCATGACCCTATCCATGTCACGATGAAAAGTACGGCGAGCCATATCAGCAGCGCATGCAAAACAAGCCTGCAGGCACGTTCGATATCCACTGCCTCGGCAGACCGCCCGGCACCAAGCACCGGGCTTGCGACATGGCGGCCATGATAAATGCCGCCGCCCCCGAGCTGTATGCCCAGCGCTCCGGCCCCTGCTGCCATCACGGGTCCTGCATTGGGGCTTTTCCAGCTTCTACCCTGCTGCCACCAGCATCGCATGGCCACGCCGAAAAAGTTTTTTGGCGTGCGCCAGTGCCACCCGGCCAGTGCATAGGATAGCGCCGTCAAGCGAGCCGGCACCCAGTTCATGATGTCGTCGATGCGCGCCGCAACACGTCCAAAATAAAGATAACGCTCGCTGCGATACCCCCACATGGCATCCAGCGTATTCACCACCCGATAAAGCACGACGCCGGGAACCCCGGCAACCGCGAACCAGAAAATCGCAGCAAACAGCGCATCGCTGCCGTTTTCAAGTACGGACTCACAGGTTGCACGCGATATGTCGGAAGCATCGAGTTGCCGGGTATCCCGACTGACCAGCATACCCACCTGCTGACGTGCCGTATCGAGATCATTTTCCAAAAGTGGCTGATAGACACGCTGAGCATGTTCGACAAGGCTTTTGCGGCCGATGGCCAGGTAAAGCGTCAAAATGGCCAGCAGGCCGTGCCAGAAACCTTCAAGGAGATGGTCGAGACAGATAATAGCCAGCATGATTGGAGTAATGACCAGGCACCATCCGAACAGACCGGCAATCAATGCCCTGGTATTTGAAAGACCCGAATCATGAATGTGTCTTTCAACAGTAGAGATCCACCACCCTAATCCGACAAGAGGATGAAACCGTCGAGGTTCCCCCCATAGTTGATCAACTAGAATTGCTAATAGAATAGTTAACCACATTGTAGATAACGGTATAATTTTGTCTGGTAATTACACATCATGGTTGCCCCAGATGGCAAAGCTGCTCAAACCGTTGGTGATCCTGTCGATCAATATCGACGCGTATTCGCGCGACGGCGGCGTAGGGTAGTGACAATTGATGCAACCAGTCACCTTTTGGCATCGACATTCCCAATCGCATAGCCACCCAGCTTTTGATAACGCCGGCATGGCCACAAACCAGAAGACGTAACGGTGCCTGCTTGCGCTGACAGGCAGTGTCTGCCAGCGCTATTCCCTTTTCGATAATACTTTGCCAGCCCCGCTCGATGCGCGTCAGGAATTCTTCAACCGTTTCGCCCTGCGGTGGTGGAAATGCTCTAGGGTCTGCCCAGAACTGTTCCAGCGCAGGTCTGGAATGCTGCAGCAATTCATGTGTGTCGATCCCATCCCACGCACCGAAGTTCATTTCCATGGTGTCAGGGACGGTATACAGGGGTATCTCCCACTCTTTGGCCAAAGCCTTTCCTGCACTGGCACAGCGAATCAGCGGTGAGCTGATAATCGCATGGGGGCGGGGCAAGGCTCGTGCGGCCGCCAGCATATTGCGGCGCCCGTTCTTGCTCAGGGCTACGTCGGTTTGCCCACGCAGGCACTGCTGCGGCCCCTCACACTCACCATGGCGCAGACAGTCAATCATCAGTGTCTGAAATGTCATACCGGTTTGTCCTTGAGACACTGAGGAAGTCCGGCAACCACCCACCAGACACGCTGGCATCTCGATGCCAGCGTCTGATGAAGATAACCGGCCTCATCTACAAAACGTCGCGACAGGGCATTCATGGGCACCACTCCCTGCCCTACTTCATTGCTGACCATTATCACTCGACCGGGCGCCCTTTCCAGGGCCTCCAGCAGTCGACCCTGTTCATGAATGAATCGCTCATCACCCTCGAGTAAAACATTGGTCAGCCAAAGGGTCAGACAGTCCACCAGCAGCAGACGACCCGTTCGTGCATGCCGATCGATGGCATCGCCCAATGCCAGTGGCGCTTCTTCAAGCGCCCAGTGGGGCGGCCTTCGCATACGGTGGGCTTCAATGCGTGCGTGCATTTCACTATCGTCATGCACCTGTGCCGTGGCGATATAGGTCACTTCAAGACCACTTTTTACGGCCAGTGATTCGCCATGGCCACTCTTGCCACTGCGCGCGCCGCCCAGAATCAGCTCATGCATGCATCATCACCAGCACTAAATATAAAAACATTTCGGTGATTTGTTGAACGGCGCCCAACGTATCTCCTGTCACACCGCCAAGTTGATGTTTCAGCCAGCGATACAGTAACCATCCAGACAACGCTGTTACCAGAAGCAGGACGCTGCCCGAAGCGGCACCGGCGGAAAGCACCGCCACCAGTGCAGCAATGCCCGCCAGCCAGGCAAAATCACTAGCGCGGTGGTGACCGGTCAGTGCATGAACCTTGCTGTCTGCATCACAGCGCAAATACGGCAATACTCCCATCATGAACGCTGCCAGCCCACGGCTCAGGGCATGAGCGGTGACCAATGCCATCATCACAAGCCCGGCCTCCTGCTGTGCCAGGGCGCTCAGCAGCAGCCATCGTCCGATCAGACTCGCGATCAGCGCCAGCACGCCGTAGCTGCCCACCCGGCTGTCTTTCATGATGGCCAGGCGTTGTGCCACCGTCCGGCCGCCGCCAAGACCATCCATGCAGTCTGCCAGGCCGTCCTCATGCAGGGCACCGGTCAGCCAGAGCGACAGTAGCAGCGTCATGAACACCGCGATGGAGAAAGGAAGTACCTGTTCAAGGCCCCAGTAGACCAGAGCAAGCCCCAGACCGATCGATGCCCCGACCAGCGAAAACCAGCGATGGCAGCGACCCAGCGCCTGTGCATTGACCTCGCCGGGAATGGGCACCGGAAGGCGGGTTAAAAAGCTCACCGCCAGACAGACCCACTGCCACTGACGGGCCAGCCCCTCACGACTCATAGCGTCAGGCCAACCTCTTCGAGCGAGCCCAGTTCATGATAAAAGGCCAGTGCCGAGCGCAGCAGCGGCAGAGCCAGTGCTGCTCCCGACCCTTCTCCGAGCCGAAGTCCCATATCCAAAAGCGGTACGGCATCAAGCTGATCCAGCAGCGGTCGATGACCGCGCTCATCGCCACAATGCGAGAAAATCAGATAGCCCCGCACCTCCGGCGCGATGCGACAGGCACAAAGTGCGGCCACGGTCGTAATGAAACCATCCACCAGAATGACCATGCCCTTCTCAGCAGCGGCCAGAATGGCCCCTACCATACTGACGATTTCGAATCCGCCCAGTGCTGCCAGTGTCAGTCGAGGATCCTGAAGGGCCTGGGCATGGCGCTGAAGCCCGAGCAGCACGATGTCCTGCTTTCGCTTCATGATCGTGGCCGTAACGCCACTGCCGGCACCGATACACGTGTCAAAGGGGAGATGCGTAATCGCCGCCATCAGCGCGCTGGCGCTGGTCGTATTACCGATCCCCATGTCTCCCAGCGCGATCAGATCGCAGCCATCGGCATGAAGCTCATCGATCAGCCGCCGGCTGTTGTCGAAACCGGTTTCAAGCTGTTCGAGCGTCATCGCAGGCTCACGGTGAAAAGGCGCCGTCTTCTCGCCCAGCCGATGGCTGACGAGATCCGGATGCGGCTCATGCTCTGTAAGCGTCCCGCAGTCGATAACCTTCAGCGGCAGCCCCGCCTGCCGGCAAAAGATATTGATGGCGGCATGGCCTTCAAGGAATTGATGCACCATCAGCTGTGTCGTTGAAGGATCAACGATGGAAACCCCCTCAAGCGCCACGCCATGATCGCCGGCAAAAATCAGCATGATCGGTGCATCGATGCTCTTTTTTGAAGGCCCCATAATACGTACCAGCGATGCCGCGGTAGTCTCAAGCGTGCCCAACGATCCCGGGGGTTTCAGCCGACTGTCGATGTGCGCCTGAATACGGGCATCGTTCGCATCATCAGGGGGCGAAATATTAAAGGTCATGACATTGACTCGGTTAAACATGCACAAACGCTACCGGGTGCCCGGTGGTAGAGCAACGATAAAGTCATAAAACCGCGTCAGCGGGCCCGATTACGTCATCGTGTCGGACTTGACTCCATCACCACCCCGGCCCACGATGAGCAGCGCTCGGGTGCCCGTGCAGACTTGTACGGGATAATCGGGAAAGTGATGCAAGTTCACTGCTGTCCCCGCAACGGTAATCGAGTGGCTTGAAGCGTAACCACTGATCCTTACGATCGGGAAGGTGCTTCAGCCCGGCAGACACAGGTCTGCCAGCTCGTCAGCCCGGAGACCGGCCCGGCGATGATACAGGGTGATAATGCCTACGACATTATCAGTAATGACTGCCGCGCGTACGGGTCGATACGCAGGAGCACACAAGTGACTTGTTTTTCTATCAGATGGCGGTGCCTGCCAGAAGCCGCTACGCCTCTTGACGTCTCCCCATCACATGGGCACGCAACGCACACTCATGCCGCGTCATCACATTCTGCTCTCGGGGAGGTGATATGACGACGACATCACGCCCCTCGTTCCCCTTTACCGCCGTGACCGGCCATGAACGACTAAAACTTGCCCTGATTCTGGCGGCGCTGGATCCTCGCCTGGGCGGCGTGCTCGTCAGTGGCCCGCGCGGCACAGCCAAATCGACACTGGCGAGAGGCCTTGCCGAACTGCTGCCCTTCTCGCGCTCTTCTCTGGTGACACTACCCCTGGGCGCCGATGAGGCTCAGCTGACCGGGACGCTGGATCTGGGTCGAGCCCTGGGCGATCGTGAAGTGGCCTTCCAGCCCGGCCTGCTGGCGCGGGCCCATGAGGGGGCGCTCTACATCGATGAGGTCAATCTGCTGCCTGACGCCCTGGTAGACCTGCTGCTTGATGTGGCCGCCAGCGGTATCAACCATGTCGAGCGAGATGGCATCAGCCATCAACATCCTGCGGATTTCCTGCTGATTGGCACCATGAATCCTGACGAAGGCGAGCTGCGTGCCCAGCTGCTGGACCGTTTCGGGCTCGCCGTACTGGATCATCCCGCACCGGATATCGAGCAGCGCCTGCAGATTGTCGAGCGTCGCTTGGCCTTTGACCAAGACCCCGAGACGTTCATGTCCGACTGGCAGGAAGAACAGGATCGCCTTTGTGATCGACTGGCGGCCGCACGGGAACGACTCTCGAAAATTACCCTGCCTGCCGAGCTGGCCCGCGTGATTGCAACGCGTTGTGTCGACGCGGGCGTGGAAGGCGTGCGCGCTGACCTTGCCTGGCGGCGTGGCGCACTGGCACATGCGGCCTGGCAAAATCGAAACATCGTGACGCTCGAGGACATCGACGCCCTGGCGCCGCTGGTCATGGCACATCGTGCTCCCGGATATGATCCCCATCAGGCGCCGGATCAGGGCAATAACCATGGCGGTCAAGGTGGGGGCGATCACCGTCAGGAGAATGATGAACCGTCTGATTCCGAGGGCGAGACTTCTTCCGGTGCCACCAGCGCGCCGCCTGCGGAACGCTACCAGGGCCGTCGCACGCCCCCGGATGCCCCGGCCAGACCGGATATGACGTCACGGCAAGGCACATCGAGTCCTGCTGAACAGACCTCATCGACAGGAAACCATCAGCATCAAGGTACTCATCAGTATCAGGATGATCACGATGACAACCCTCATGGCAACGGTGACTGGGGCAATCTGACTGCCCATCAGGCGTCGCTGACGCTGAACAGCGCCGCAAGCGGACATATTCAGCTGCCGAGCATACAAACGAGCCTCCCCGCCAGCCAGCGGGCGTCACAAACGAAGGGTCGCCGGGCCATTGGCCGTGCGCGTATCGACTGGCCCGGAAGTCTGCGCAAGGCAGCCATCTCCCAGGGTCATTCGGTGCCCGGCACCCTTGAAGCACTGGCATGGCAGCGCGAGCGGCGCCGCCCTGAAAGACTCACCTGTATCGTACTGGATATTTCCGGTTCCAGTCTGAGCCGGCAAACGCCCTCGCAACGTGCCCGCCAGCTTGAAAAGGCGATGTCGCTGGTCGAGCAGCTGGCTTTTGATACCTATCTCGCCCGTGAGCGGCTGATGCTGATAACTCTGGGTGGCGAGGGTGTGACCGAAGTCATGGCCCCCCGTCGTGCACCACGCTCGATGGCGACCGTACTGAACCAGATCAAACCGGGTGGCGGTACGCCGCTACGACGCGGGCTTGATGATACCCGCCAGCGCCTGGCTCGCCTTCAGCATGGTGATCCGGCAGCGATTCGCCTCTGGATACTGACCGATGCCCGTAGCCGGGACGATCTCGAGCTTGCGCCGTTTGGCCTTGAGACCCACATCGTGGACTGTGAACCACGGGAAGAAGCACTGGGTCGGGCAAAAGAGCTGGCCGCCGCGCTTGAAGCCACCTGCCACCACCTTGACGATCTGTTCCGCACGCCAACCGCACCGGCAATGCATGCCACCACAACGACAGTTCCCGGGAGACAGCCATGAGCCAGCACCATGGTGATGACAGCGCCACTGACCAGGACAGCACTCGCTACCAGCAGCGCATGGCCACCAAGAAGCGCATTGTCGATGAGCGCATTGCCCGCGCAGATCAGGAACGTGGTGTGCTGATCGTGCTCAAGGGCAACGGCAAGGGCAAAAGCAGCTCTGCCTTTGGCACCATGGCACGTGCCATGGGACATGGTCAGCGCTGTGCAGTCATCCAGTTCATCAAGGGGCGACGTGCCACCGGCGAGTATCTGTTCTTCAACGATCACCCGCAGGTCGACTTTCACGTCATGGGGCACGGGTTCAGCTGGGAAGTCCGCGATCCGGCGCGCGAACGTCAGGCCGCACAGGAGGCCTGGGCACTGGCAGAAAGGCTGCTGGCCGATGATCAGTATCACTTTCTCCTGTTTGACGAGCTCTCCTACATGATCAAGTACGGCTATCTCGATGCCGAACGGATTGCTCAGGCCCTCAGCACACGGCCGGCGCATCAGAACGTGATGATCACCGGCCGTACCATGGCGCGCGAGATTCAGGAGATCGCTGACACCATCAGCATCATTCACGATGAACGTCATGCCTTTCGGCTTGGCGTCAAGGCACAGGCGGGGATCGAGTACTGATGTCAACGACCGCGTACTGTCCAGCGCTTTTCCTCTCGGCCATGGCTTCCGGTCAGGGCAAGACCACCGTCACCGCCGCACTGGCTCGACATCATCGTCGTCAGGGTCGACGCGTCACGGTGTTCAAGACCGGCCCGGACTATCTGGACCCGCAGATTCTGGCACTGGCCTCCGATCAGCCGGTCGAGCCACTGGATCTCTGGATGGCCGGGGAAGCCTTCTGTCGCGAACAGCTCTATCGCGCCGCTCAGGTCTCGGATCTGATTCTGGTGGAAGGCGCCATGGGCCTCCACGACGGGACGCCTTCCAGCGCCGATCTGGCGATCGCCTTCGATATTCCGGTGGCCTGTGTCATCAATGCCCGCGGCATGGCCCAGACCGTGGCTGCCATCGGCCTGGGGCTCGCCCGCTACCGCCCGGAAATGCAGTTTCATGGCCTTGTGGCCAACGCACTCGGCAGTGAGCGTCACCGCCAGCTGATCGAAGACAGCCTGCCTGATGATGTTCGGCTGCTGGCAGCCCTGCCCAGAGAGGAGCACCTCGCCCTGCCCTCACGCCATCTGGGACTGGTTCAGCCTGGCGAACAGGATGACCCGGACAACCTGTCGCTTGAAGCGCGACTCGAGGCCGCCGCCAATCTGCTGGAAGGCCAGGCCCTGACCGAACTGCCACCCACGGTGGCCTTTGAGCCGCAAAATATCGATACGCCCCCGACTGCTCTGGCCGGCAAGCGCATCGGCATTGCGCGTGATGCCGCCTTCAGCTTTATCTATGCCGCCAATGTCCGCCTGCTGGAAGCCATGGGGG
Source organism: Kushneria konosiri (assembly GCF_002155145.1). Taxonomy (NCBI): domain Bacteria; kingdom Pseudomonadati; phylum Pseudomonadota; class Gammaproteobacteria; order Oceanospirillales; family Halomonadaceae; genus Kushneria; species Kushneria konosiri. The sequence goes on along the minus strand of NZ_CP021323.1, from coordinate 3,127,955 downwards.
CCGAACTCTGCTGGTTTTCACCGCTTGCCGATACCTCGCTGCCTGAAAGTCTTGATGCATTATGGCTGCCGGGTGGCTATCCGGAGCTGTACGCCGCAGTACTGGGGGCCAATCACGGCATGTGTCAGGCCATTCAACAGTTTGATGAGCAGGGCCTGCCCATACTTGCCGAGTGCGGCGGTATGCTCTATCTACAGCAGACCCTGACCGACCAGCACGGCATCTGCCATCCCATGGCCGGTGTGCTGCCCGGTCACGGGGAGATGCGTACCAAGCGAGGCTGTCAGGGCATGCAGAGCGCCCCTCTGCCGGAAGGTGAAATTCGCGGCCACGCTCATCATCACTCTCGAAGCCACGACACCCTGACACCGATGGCACACGGCCGTCGTGCCAGTCATCCGGCGCCGGGCGAGGCCATCTTTCGCCGCGGCCGGCTAAATGCCAGCTATCTGCACCTGTTTTTCCCTTCCAATCCCGAGGCTGTCGCGGCTCTGTTGGGTGGAACAATGGATGGCCGTCCCGTGCCCGGCGCATCGGCACATGCCAAGTCATGTTCGCATGTCGAGTGACCCTTGCGGCCATGACACCAGCAACATCCCGATCGCTCTGGGGGTGGGCTGTCGGCGTGACTGTCCGCCAGAGGTCCTCATGCAACTGGTGACAGACATGCTGACACGCACTGGACTGCATCCGGATCAGATCACCCTGGTGGCCACCCTGGTGGGTCGTCAGCATGAAGTTGCGATGACCTCGCTGGCCAGGGCCTGGGGCTGCCCGTTGATGCCTCTCCCGGCAGAGGCACTAAGGGAAAGCGAGCCGGCCATGAGTCAGACCAGCGATACCACAAGGCGTCTTCATGGTGTGCCCGGTGTGGCCGAGGCCGCAGCACTGGCCGCCATCAGAGCGCATTGCGACGCGCCGGCCAGACTGCTCGTAGCCCGCCAGCAGTGCGACCGCGCCACCTGTGCGCTGGCCGTACCGAACGCCACCACGAACATTTCCCGATAACCCCTTTTCAGGAGATTCTCATGACATCCATCGAGACCTCGCGTCCCGAACTGCACAAGATCCCCGCTACCGTCGTCACCGGTTTTCTGGGTAGCGGCAAGACTACCCTGCTGTCGCATCTCTTGCGCAACGCCGGCGGCAAACGCATCGCCGTGATCGTCAATGAATTCGGCGAGCTGGATGTCGATGCCGAACTGGTACGCAGCTGTCAGCTCGAGGCCTGCGAGGAGAACGAGGCCATCGAGCGCGAACAGGGCGTCTTTGAACTCGCCAACGGCTGCATCTGCTGCACCGTGGAAGAAGAATTTCTGCCGGTCATGCAAAAGCTGGTCGAGCGACGCGACCAGATCGATCACATCCTGATCGAGACCTCGGGTCTGGCCCTGCCGAAGCCACTGGTACAGGCGTTCAACTGGCCCGACATCAAGCAGTTCTGCACCGTGGACAGCGTCATCACTGTTGTCGACGGCCCGGCACTGGCCGCCGGGCGCGTGGCGCATGACCACGACCGCATCGAAGCGCAGCGTCAGGCCGACGAAAGCCTGGATCACGACCCGAGCCTGCAGGAGCTGCTCGATGATCAGCTTGCCTCGGCAGATCTGGTCATCATCAGCAAGGGCGACGCGCTGGATGACGAGGCCCGGCGTGTGCTCGAACAGCAGCTGCGCGGCGAGCTGCCCGAGCGCGTCAAGACGCTCTGGGCCACGCATGGTGAGGTCGATGTAGCCGCCGTGATGGGCATGCAGCTGGCCTCGGAAGGTCGTGCAGACGACATCCATACCCACCATGATGACCATCACGCTCACGGACGCGAACACCATCATGCCCACGATGACTTCGACTCCTGCGTGGTCACACTGGGTAGCGTGGACAGCAATGAGCTGGTCAGAGCACTGGAGCAGGAACTCGCCGAGCAGACCATTTATCGGGTCAAGGGATTTGTCGATGTCGGCAAACCCATGCGTCAGGTACTGCACGCTGTAGGCAACCGCCTGACCCACCATTTCGATCGGCCGTGGCGTGGCGACGAAACACGCCAGACTCGTCTGGTGGTCATCGGCAAGGGCCTGGATCGCGAGCGACTGCAGAGCGTGCTGGCCGGCGCCGAGCGTCGTGAGCAGATCAGTTGATCTCCCACTGACGGCCATTTGAATCTCCTGCAACACGACAGTCCTATAGCGGAGTGTGAGGCATGCACCTTTTCGCCGCCCAGCCCGGCGGGTTCAGCGATGACAACGGCATTGTCGATCTTGGTCAGTCACCGGCCGAGCTGGTGATCCTGTCCGCCGCCGACAGCGTGCTGGCGTTGATGGCCACGGTCATTGAGGCCGATGACGTCGAACGCGAGACCAGCATTCGGCTGGCCAACTGGATGAACCTGTTAAAACCGGCCGCATTTGATCTCTATCGCGACCGGGTGCTGGATCAGGGCGGTACCGATGCCCCCAACGGTGCCCGCGTGGTGGTGCTCTCCCTGCTGGGCGGTGCCTCTTACTGGCGTTATGGTCTTGAGCAGTTGAAGGAGTGGGCGCAGCGCGATGGGCATACTCTGATCGTGGTGCCCGGTGAAGACGTCGAGGATGAAAGTCTGCTCGGTGCGGGAACGGTCAGCTACCAGGACGCACACCGGGTATGGCGCTATCTGCGTGAAGGGGGCCCGGATAATGTCCGCGCCCTGCTCGACTACCTCGAAGATCACTTTCTGGATCGTCCGCGAGCGTGGCGAGAGCCTCAACCACTGCCGCGAGTCGTGCTGCATGCCCCGATCGATGATCATACCGCCCTGCCCGGTCATGTCACTCTGGCGCAGTGGCAGGCGCGCTGGCATTCGGAACGTCCGGTAGCGGCGCTGGTGTTTTATCGAAGCCATCTTCAACAGGGCAATACCGGCATCTTTGACGGCCTGATCAGAATTCTCGAGGCCGGCGGTTTCAACGTTTTGCCGGTCGCTGTGGCCTCGCTCAAGGAGCGCTGGTGTCTGGATACCCTTGATGAGCTGATCGAGCAGAGTGATGCCTCGATCATGCTCAACACCACCGGCTTTGCCCTGGCCGGCAGTGCCGATGCTTCACATGCCGGCTATCAGCATCCCTGGACGCGTCACATTCCGATTTTGCAGCTGATCATGGTGGGCACCACGCTGGAAGACTGGCAATCCCAATCCATGGGGCTACGGCCACGCGACATCGCCATGCAGGTGGCGCTGCCGGAGCTGGACGGTCGCATCATCACCCGACCGATTGCCTTCAAGTCAGCGCACTATCACTCCACGCGCTGCCAGCACGATATCGTGATTCACGAGCTCCATGAGGAACGCGCCCGCTTTATCACCGAGCTGGCGCGACGCTGGGTGCGCCTTGCCGAAAAAAACAATCGGGACAAGCGCGTGGCGCTGGTGCTGGCCAACTATCCCTCAAGCGATGCCCGTATCGGCAATGGTGTGGGGCTGGATACGCCGGCCTCGACGCTCAACATTCTCCATCACCTGCGAGAAGCGGGCTACCCGGTGACACAGGCCCTGCCCCATGACCCGACGGCACTGATCGAATGGCTGACGCAGACCGTAACCAATGACGCGACCGGCATCAAGACCCGGCCGGCAGCGCAGAGTCTGGCGCTTGAAACCTATGAGCAGCACTTCGCGCAGCTGCCCGCCGTCTGTCAACAGGCCGTGCTTGAGCGCTGGGGCGCCCCGGAAAACGACCCGCTTCATCGTCAGGGCCGTTTGATGATCGCCGGCATGCGACTGGGCGAAACCTTTGTCGGCGTCCAGCCGGCGCGCGGTTTTGATATCGACCAGAACGCGGCCTATCACGACCCGGATCTGCCCCCTACCCATGGCTATCTGGCGTTTTATTTCTGGTTGCGACATGTCTATGGCGTCGATGCGTTTGTTCATGTCGGCAAGCATGGCAATCTGGAATGGCTGCCCGGCAAGGGCACGGCACTCTCCGAGACCTGCTGGCCGGATATCGTGCTCGGCCCCATGCCGCATCTCTATCCGTTTATCGTTAACGACCCCGGTGAAGGCGCCCAGGCCAAAAGACGCGCGCAGGCGGTCATCATTGATCACCTGATGCCGCCCATGACGCGTGCCGGTATCCACGATGACCTGGCCGAACTCGAGCGACTGACCGATGAGTATTATCAGGCCCTCGGCCTTGATCAACGCCGCGAGCAGTTTCTGCGCGAGGCCATCATCGAGCGGGTGCGCAACACTCATGTGCTTGAAGAACTGAGCCTGTCGCCTTCGGCGAGTGTCGGCGAGCGTCCGAGCATTGATGAGGCGTTAAAAAACGATCAGACCCTGCTGGACGCCTTGGACAACTACCTCTGTGACATCAAGGAGGCGCAGATTCGCGACGGGCTGCACGTGCTGGGCGAACTGCTGGAGCATGCCTCGCTGCGCGACACGCTGATGGCGCTGGTACGACTGTCGCGCGGCAGCCAGCCCCACGAACAGAGCCTTTTAAACGCCATGGCCATGGATCTGGGGCTTTTCGAAGTGCATGACGATTTCGACCCGCTCGCCCTCGATGCGTGGCCCTGGCAGGGGCCGCGGCCTGATCGGCTCCAGGCACTTGAAGCCACCGGATGGCGCAGTTCAACTCATACCCGCGAGCGCCTTGAACTGCTCGGCGCACAGCTGATCGAGCAGCATGTTCTGTCTCATGATGCTGCACCGCCTGATCATCACGACTGGCCGCAAACACGCGCCGTGATCGATTTCATGAACGATACGCTGCTGCCGTTGCTGCACCAGAGCGTGGACAACGAACTCTCTGCGCTCATGGACGGTCTTGCCGGTAAATTCGTGCCTCCCGGGGCGAGCGGCGCCCCCAGCCGTGGCCGACTTGACACGCTGCCGACCGGGCGCAACTTCTATAGCGTCGACAGCCGCGCCATGCCCACAAAAACCGCCTGGACGCTGGGACAGAAATCGGCCGACGCACTGGTCATGCGCCATCTTCAGGAGCACGGTGACTATCCGACAAGTCTTGGGCTTTCGGTCTGGGGCACCGCCACCATGCGCACGGGCGGCGATGATATCGCCCAGGCCTTTGCCCTGATGGGCGTGCGCCCGATCTGGGCCTCGGGATCACAGCGCGTGATCGATTTTGAAATCATCCCCGGATTTTTGCTGGGCCGACCGCGGGTGGATGTGACCCTGCGGGTATCAGGCTTCTTTCGTGACGCTTTCCCCGGGCTGATGGCGCTTTACGACAGTGCCGTTCAAAAACTCGTGGATCTCAACGAGCCTGGCAATGGCAATACGATTGCGGCCAATGTTGCCGAGCAGCGCAGGGCCTTGCTGGCTCAGGGCGTTGATGAAGATACCGCACGCCGCCAGGCCGGTTTTCGCATTTTCGGCGCCCGCCCCGGCACGTTCGGTGCCGGCGTTCAAAAGCTGCTGGACAACGGTCACTGGCAGGAGGAAGCGGATCTGGCCCGCGCCTACGTCAACTGGGGCGGTTACGCCTATGGCAAGGGCGTTGAGGGCGAGCCTGCCATGGCGGCTTTTGAAAAACGGCTATCAACGCTTGAAGGCATCGTCCAGAACCAGGACAACCGCGAGCACGACCTGCTTGATTCCGGCGACTACAGCCAGTTCCAGGGTGGCATGACCGCCGCGGCCCGCCAGCAGGGCGCCCAACCAGCGCTCTACTTCGGGGATCACGCCAACCCCGCCAGCCCGCGGATGCGCACTCTGAAAGAAGAGCTCAACCGGGTCATGCGTTCTCGCGTGACCAATCCGAAATGGATCAGCGCCATGCAGCGCCACGGTTACAAGGGCGCCTTTGAAATGGCCGCCAGCGTCGATTATCTCTTTGCCTGGGATGCCACGACGGCGCTGGTCAGCGACTACCAGTACGAACAGATCACCGATGCGCTGGTACTCGATGCCGACAACCAGCGCTTTTTGAACGATCATAATCCGCAGGCCCTCAAGGACATGGGAAAGACATTGATGGATGCCATCGCTCGTGGGCTGTGGCAGTCCCCGGCAGACTATCAGACCCGCCTGCGGGATCTACTGCTGGCCATTGACGAGCAGGAGGAGCGCGCCTCATGAGCCGTGCAAATCGCTTTCGGTCGTCTCGCACCCTGATGGTTCAGGGCACTACCTCGGATGCCGGCAAGAGTGCGCTGGTCACTGCCCTTTGCCGAATACTGAAACGTCGCGGCCTCAGGGTCGCGCCCTTCAAGCCACAGAACATGGCGCTCAATAGTGCCGTCACCGTTGATGGTGGTGAGATCGGCCGGGCTCAGGCCGTTCAGGCCATGGCCGCCGAAGTGGACGCTCATGTGGATTTCAATCCGGTGCTGTTAAAGCCGACCTGCGACCAGGGCTCTCAGGTCATCGTGGCGGGCCACGCCATCGGCCACATGAAGGCCGCCGAATACTACGCCTACAAGCCTCAACTGCTGAAACAGGTTGTGGCCGCCCACGACCGGCTCTGCCAGGGCTATGATCGCGTTGTGGTCGAGGGCGCCGGCAGCGCCGCCGAAATCAATCTGCGTGAGCATGATCTGGCCAACATGGGCTTTGCCGAAGCCGTCGACTGCCCGGTCATTCTGATTGCCGATATCGACCGCGGGGGCGTGTTTGCCCATCTGGCGGGCACACTCGATATCATCAGCGCCTCGGAGCGAGAGCGGGTCGTCGGCCTGGTCATCAATCGCTTTCGCGGCGACATCAATCTGCTCAAGCCAGGGCTTGAGTGGCTCGAGGCGCGCACCGGCAAGCCGGTCCTGGCCGTGGTGCCCTGGCTTGAGGACCTTCATCTTGAAGCCGAGGACGGCCTGTCCCGTGGCGGTGACAGTACAGGCGCGGCAGACGGACTCCATGTGGCCGTCATTTTGCTGCCGCGCATCAGCAACCACACCGACTTTGATGCCCTGCGCCTGCACCCGCAGGTCAGCGTACGTTTTGTGCGAGATCCGTCGGAGCTTGGCGCAGCGGATCTGATCATCATGCCCGGCAGCAAGCATGTGCGCGCTGATCTGGCGTGGCTGCGCGAGCGCGGCTGGTCAGACGCGCTGGCCCGGCACCTGCGTTACGGCGGTCGAGTCATCGGGATCTGCGGTGGCTATCAGATGCTGGGCACATGTATCGAGGACCCGGAGGGCGTGGAAGGCCCGGCCGGAGAGAGTGAAGGCCTGAACTGGCTCAAGCTTTCCACCACGCTCAAAGCCAATAAACAGCTGCATCGCGTGACCGGCCACTGTCTGCTGGGAGAAACGCCCGCCCCGGTGACAGGTTATGAGATTCATGTGGGCGAGAGTCTGGGTGACGGGCTTTCCCGAGGCGTCTTTGCCCTCGATGACGGCCGGCTGGATGGCGCCATTTCCGAGGATGGCCAAATTCTCGGCACCTATCTGCACGGGGTGTTCGATCACCCGGCCGCGCTACAGGCCCTGCTTGAGTGGGCAGGACTGGCAGCGCCCGCCGCCTTCGATTATGACGCCCACCGTCTGGCCGAGATCGACCGACTGGCCGATCACGTCGAGGCGGCGATTGACTGGTCACGCTGGCCGATGCCGGAGGACATCTTCATCCCGGCTGATGCAGCCACGCCGGTTCAGGACGTTTGATTCCGAGGCAGCAGAAAATTGCCCTGATGGCCATCGCCCAGTTCGGAATCCACGACCGAGTCGTCCTTGAGCTCGACACCCGAGAGCTCACGGCGGCTGGCCTCATCGAGTAGATACAGAATCAGTTTCGCCGCGGCGTCAAACGACTGGCCTCGCGGTCGAATGTTGGAGATGCAGTTGCGCTCGCTGTCGCGACGCCCGTTTTTGGGGTTCCACGTAAAATAGACACCCAGACTGTCCGGTGAGCTGAGCCCCGGGCGTTCGCCGATCAGCACCAGCCCCATGCGCGCGCCGATAGCTTCTCCCACCGGATCACCAATCGCTACACGCCCCTGTTCGATCAGCGCCACCGGCCCCACCGACCAACCCCGCGATTCGAATGCCGGGATCAGGTGATCCAGCAGCGTGGCGGCGTGTTCATGAATGGCGCGGGCCGACAGGCCATCCACTACCGTAATGGATAGATCGCACTGCTTGATCTTCATGGCCGAGAGCTGCTCGAGACTGTCGTCATTGAGCTGACGACCCAGATCCGGGCGACGAAGATACTCGCCACGGTCACTGGCGCGGCTGTGAAGGCGCACCACGCTTTCAAAGCGCGACTCAAGCGTACTCATCATCTCTTCGGTATCCAGCGGAAGATGCACGGCATCGCGGGCCTGAGCATGTGCCAGCTGAAAGGCCAGGTGCGGCGCGGTTGGCAGGCTGCTACCAGCGCGTCCCAGTCCGATCCGGGCATCGGTATGTTCACTCAGCTGCCGCCACGGGTTGGGCGTGACCGTGGACCCCGTCTCTGATGTGATCGACGTATCTGATGGCTCTATCATGGATGCACTCCGTCAGTGGGCCCGGGTCAGGGCGTGGGCGAAGGGGGCCGGCAGGTTCTGTTCCACGATGATTCTGCCACGACGGTCGGTGATCGCCATGCGCTCAAGCCAGGCTTCGAACTCGGGCGCGGCCCGTAGACCCAGTACCTCGCGGACATAAAGGGCATCGTGAAAGGAGGTGGTCTGATAATTGAGCATGATGTCATCGGAGCCTGGAATGCCCATCACGTAGTTACAGCCGGCAGCGCCCAGCAGGGTCAGCAGCGCGTCCATGTCATCCTGATCGGCTTCGGCGTGATTGGTATAACAGACATCACATCCCATCGGCACGCCCAGAAGTTTGCCGCAGAAATGGTCCTCAAGACCTGCACGGGTGATCTGCTTCCCATTGAACAGATACTCCGGCCCTATGAAACCGACGACCGTATTGACCAGTAGCGGATCGAACGCTCGCGCTACCGCGTAGGCACGCGCCTCGAGCGTTTGCTGATCCACACCGTGATGGGCATTGGCCGACAGCGCGCTGCCCTGCCCCGTTTCAAAATACATGACATTGTTACCCACCGTGCCACGCTTGAGCGACAGCGCCGCCTCCTGACCTTCCCTGAGAAGCGCCAGGTCAATGCCAAACCCCTGATTGGCGGCCTGAGTGCCGGCAATGGACTGAAAGACCAGATCGGTGGGCGCGCCCCGCTTTATGGCTTCGATTGCGGTGGTCACGTGGGTCAATACACAGCTCTGGGCGGGAATCTCATAGTGGCTAATGATGTCATCGAGCATCTTCAAAAGCGTGACCACCGCACCGGTATTATCGGTGGCCGGGTTGATGCCGATGACCGCGTCGCCGTTGCCGTAGAGCAGCCCATCCAGAATGCTGGCGGCAATACCGGTTGGATGATCGGTGGGGTGATTGGGCTGTAGCCGGGTCGACAGCCGTCCCTCCAGCCCGATCGTATTGCGAAAGGCCGTTACCACGCGACATTTTCTCGCGACCAGCACCAGATCCTGCAGCCGCATTATCTTGGCCACGGCCGCCACCATTTCAGGCGTCAGGCCCGGCGACAGAGCCGCCAGCACGTCGCTGTCGACCTCATGCGAGAGCAGATAATTGCGAAATTCGCCCACACTCATGTGAGCAATCGGCTCAAAGGCTTCCCGATCATGGCCGTCAACGATCAGGCGCGTGACCTCATCGTCTTCGTAGGGCACCAGCATCTCTTCGAGAAAGCGCGAAAGTGGCACCGCTGCCAGCGCCAGCTGCGCTGCGGCCCGTGTTTCGCTGTCAGCGGCGGCAATACCCGCCAGCTGATCTCCGGAGCGTTCGGGTGTTGCGCAGGCCATCAGGGTTTTGAGACTTTCAAAGCGATAGCGTTTATGGCCGACGTCATGGTGATATTCACTCATGCGCACCTCCGGATCGTGATGTTATTGATCTTGTCGTGATACCGGCATTCAGCATAAACGAGAGCCACATGGAGTGACCACAAAAGCACCTGGTGTTGAAACAGGCATGGCAATGCGCACTGCGCTATGATCGAGCGAATCGCCCTATCGACACGAGAAACGCATGACACTGACGCTACTTCTCATTTTGGTGACCTGCGCGGTTTCCATCCCCTGCTTTACCAATCAACGATTGATCGAAAAACTTTTGTTCTGGCCGCCGGCCGTCGCCCAGGGTCAGGTTTATCGTTTCGTGACGCATGGCTTCGTACATGCCAACGGGGCGCACCTGTTTTTCAACATGTTTACGCTTTTTTTCTTTGGACGGGCCATCGAGCGCTTTTTTGTTTCCTACATTGGCGCGGCCGGATTCATCGGGTTTTACCTGGGAGGGATTATCGCGGCCATTGTGCCCAGTTATCTGGCGCATCGTACTGACCGGAACTATCGAAGTCTGGGTGCCTCGGGCGCCGTCTCGGCTGTGCTGTTTGCCTTCATTCTGGCCGCACCGTGGACCACGCTTTATGTGCTGATCATTCCGGTACCGGCCATTGTCTTTGCCATCGTCTATACCGCCTGGTCGATCTATGCCGGTCGCCGCGGCGGTGACAACGTCAATCACAGCGCGCATCTGTGGGGCGCCGCCTACGGCGTCGTCTTTGCTCTTTTGATGGAACCGGCGCTGGGCCCTCGATTTCTGGAGCAGATCGTCGCGTTCTAGCCTGATACTATCTTTGGTCACAACAAAAAAGGGCCCCTTTAACAAGAGGCCCTTTTTCATGAAGGACTGATTTTGGCGTGGTGATCAGGATTTGGGCTGCCAACCGGTCGGGTTTTCACCTGGCGTGTTGGTGGCGGCCTTTTCAAGGCAGGACTGAATATGATTAGCCACGGCTTCATACCCTTGAGTTGCCTCGATGGGTGAAGCGCTCGCCCAGGCACCGATCGGGGTAAATTGATCGCTGCTGCCAGCGACGGCTTCACCGAGACGGTCAAAATAATAATAGTTGGCTTCCGGCAGACGCTGTAATTCAAGGCGATACGCGAGATCACGCCCGTCATGATGAGTAACGCCCGTTAAACCCGACACCACGTGATGGTCATCACCCGACATGCCATTGAAGGCTACTTTCTCACTCTGGCCTATCGGATCACGCAGATGGCTTGCTGCCAGTTTGACCTGACGCTGCTCCATATTCGAACTCAGGCATTGCTCGAGCTGCATCGGTGTGACTTCCGTATAGGGCTTGCGCAGCGCGAACGACCCAAGGTAATTGCCGTCCTCGCCCTGTACAGGATGAATTTCCCGATTCTGAGAGACCTGTTCGTCCAGAATGTATTGGCCGGAAACACACCCCGTCATCAGGGTCAGGGCAGCGACGCTCATCCATGTCTTGTTCATCATTTTGATTCGCTTCTCATTCGTGTCGAGCCTTCGGATGTGATGATTGTAACGGATGGCGGGCAGATCTGCCTGATACCGACAGACAGCGATGTTGAAACCTGACGAAGCCATTGGTTTCCAATGGATGGTTGCTCGATTTCAACAACGTGACAGGCCATATTTTACTGGCTGGACTGGCGAGAAGCGTTGTGTATCGGCAAGATAGCTCTCGACACTATCATTGGCAGCGACAACAGGGATGGATGTGACTTCAATCTTAGAGCAATACCGGCACTGGCAGCGTTTTTCCAGACAGGAAAAACTGGATCAGGAACACCTCGGTGCCGTGCAAAAGCTTGCAAAGTCCGGCGCCATGGCAACGCGCATGGCGGCCTCTTATAAAAGCATGGCAGAGCGTGCCGCCTCAGAAGGTGCCTGCTATCGCACGTTGTTCAGCCGTCGTCAGGATAACGGCGAGGAACTGGCCTGCGAGGGTTGGCTGTTCGTGCGGCGAGTGATTGCAGAAGGCGGTACCACAAGAGTCAGGGCTACCCTGCTTGAAACCTTTACGCTCGAGCACGGAGTTATCACACCCGGTTCGATGCCGGGAACGGCGGTGACGCTGGAAATTTTTGATGAACTGCTGGTCAAAAACACGATGCAGCTGGGCTGTCGAGTGGATCGCAGCGATGACGATCGCGATACGCGCTTCATCACCTTTGTCGATATGGTTCGGGGCGATTTAAAGGCCCATCTGTAATTGGACGATACCCGGTTTCAGCCTTTCATGTTTGAGTAAAATGCCTGAAAAGGCATGTAAAGGAGACGCTCATGAATACTACCCCTACGCCCTACAGTCCTCTGCCCCTCAAGGAAATGGACAGCGTCACCAGCATCTGTCGCCCGGGACACCACACGCCATCTGCTTCACTGGACATGGACAGTTCGGCACTGGCGCTTTTGACGGATTTCCAGAAGGTCCGTGCCTTTACCGTCTCCTCGGAAAGCAGCGTCGATGATGCCCTGCAAACGATGAAGCAAAACAGCATTCATATGCTGCTGGTCATCAATGACAAGGGCGAATTTACCGGCGTCGTGAGCGCTCGTATCCTGTTTGGCGGCAGCGCGGTCACACGAGCCATGCAGGAACGCGGCATTGATCGTGCTGATGTCACGGTCGACATGATCAAGCTGGCCCGTGAAGACATGCACTCCATCGATTACGAGCGCATCGAACGTGCCACACTGGGAGATCTGGTGCAGACGCTTAAAACGTCAGGTGACCGCCATGTGCTGGTGACCGATCATGACGAGCAGGGCGGGCTTCGCATTCGCGGCGTCATTTCTGCACGTGAGGTCAGTAACGCTCTCGGCGTTAATCTCGATCATCCTCCTGAAGCTCACAGCTTCTCGGCTATTCGTTCCGTCGTTCTGGGCCACGACCTGTAGCCGTTCGGACCGCAGGAACAGGGTCGCTGAGCGACCCTGTTCCTTTTGACGGTTTTCCTGAATCTCCATGCTCACTTTTAATCAACATTAAAAACGATTGTTGCGACCAAGTTGCTGATTTGGAAAAGATAACGGTATAAAATTGAATGCTGACATATCGCGGATTTGGCGTTAAACTGCCGCCCTTCATCCGTCCGGACCGGATCCCGGGCGTCGATCTCATCGGCAAAGAAATTCTCCGTCATGACATTACAGACCGCATCACGAGCCGTCGTCATCTACTCGGGTGGCATGGACTCCTATACCGTTTTGCATCGTGCCCTTCGTGAAGGTTATGAAGTTCACGCACTCTCCTTTCATTATGGCCAGCGTCATGCCCGCGAACTCGATGTTGCACGCCAGGTGTGTGAAAGCCTTGGGGTAGCTCATCAGGTGGTGGATATACGCGCCATTCATGGCCTCATAGGCGCTTCGGCGCTGACCGACACCACTCAGCAGATGCCACGGGCCGATTACGCCGAAGACAACATGAAGGCGACGGTCGTACCCAATCGCAACATGATTCTGCTGTCTCTGGCCATCGGCCATGCCGTCAATCTGGAAGCAGAACTCTGCTATTACGGCGCACACGGTGGTGATCACGCCATCTACCCCGACTGCCGCCCCGAGTTTGTCAAACGCATGAACGATGTCGCGGCCATTGCCAACTACACTCCCGTGGAAATACGCGCGCCCTACCTCCACGCAAGCAAGCACGACATTCTTGCCGAGGGGCTTCAGATGGGCCTTGACTATGCCCAGACATGGACCTGCTATCTGGGGGAAGCACTCGCCTGTGGCGAATGCGGCAGTTGTCGTGAACGTCTTCAGGCCTTTGCATTGCAGGGCCTTGTCGACCCACTGCCCTATCGTGGTAATCCCTCTCACACCCGGGAGGTATAACCATGTATAGCGTCAAGGAAGCGTTCTACACCCTGCAGGGAGAAGGCGGTCAGGCCGGGCGTGCCTCGGTATTCTGTCGCTTCACCGGTTGCAATCTCTGGTCTGGACGCGAAAAAGATCGTGACAACAGTATCTGCCGTTTTTGTGATACCGATTTTATCGGTACAGACGGTCAGAACGGCGGTCGCTTTCAAACAGCTGCCGAGCTGGCGGAGCATATTGCCGCACTCTGGCCCCGACAGACGGATTCTGCACGCCCCTACGTGGTCTTTACCGGTGGGGAACCCCTGCTACAGCTGGACAGCCACCTGATTGATGCCATGCACGAGCGCGGTTTCGAAATTGCAGTAGAAACCAACGGTACTCTGCCGGCGCCCGCCGGTATTGATTGGCTTTGTGTCAGCCCCAAGGGACGCGCCGAACTCAAACAGCTCTCGGGTAACGAGCTCAAGCTGGTCTATCCCCAGTCAGAGGCACTGCCAGAGCGCTTCAAGGCGCTCGAGTTTGATCACTTTTTTCTGCAACCCATGGACCTTGCACCGCGTGGCCAGACAGGCAATACCATGGCCGACACGGTCGCCTACTGTATGGAAAACCCGCAGTGGCGCCTTTCCCTGCAGACACACAAGATTGCAGGTATTGATTGATGATTCTTTTTGTAAATGCTCTCAGCGCACTGGATGTGTCCATCTGGTGCCCACAGCGTGGTCTGGTGGGCGCAAGTTTTCATATTGATGTCGAGCTGGAAGGTCAGCTGGGCGAGGATGGCATGCTGTTTGACTTCGGCGAGGTGAAGCCCTGGATCAAGTCACGCATTGACGCCAGTGTTGATCACACCCTGCTGGTGCCTACAAAAGCACACGACATCACGGTCAGTGAATGCGTTGAGGGCCTGCGCCTGCAGACACGACACCCGTGGCCGATGGAGCTGCGCGCACCGCGCCAGGCCTATACGCTTTTGCCCTGGCAGCAGATTACACCTGAACGTCTGGGTGAATACCTTTCTGCAGAACTGTCTCGACGTCCACCCGCACAGGTAGAAAAGATACGTGTGACGCTGCGCGAGGAAGCGCATGATGCCGGTGGCTATACCTACAGCCACGGGCTTCGACGTCACCAGGGCAATTGCCAGCGCATCGCACACGGTCATCGCTCGCGTCTGGCCATCTGGCACAACGGGCAGCGCAGCGAAACGCTTGAAACACAGTGGTCACAGCGTCTTGAAGATATTTACCTGATCGATCAGGCCGATCTGATTGGTACAGACAACGAGACCTGTCATGTCGGCTATGAATCGGCCCAGGGCCGTTTTTCAATACGACTGCCGCGTGAACGTACCGAGATTCTGCCAACGCCCACCACGGTTGAGCAGATTGCCAACTGGATGGCGCAGGAGATTGCATCTCTTCACGGGGGCAGCGTCCGGGTTCAGGCCTTTGAAGGCATCGACAAGGGGGCCGTCGCGACCGCCCATGGCGCTCGGGATAGTGCATGAATGCCGAAAATGGACATCATGACGTGATTGCCACAGACAGCCAGCGGGATGGCTGTCGCCCCGGCTGTGGCGCCTGTTGCATTGCGCCGTCCATCAGCTCTGCAATACCCGGCATGCCGGAGGGTAAACCCGCCGGCATACGCTGTATCCAGCTTGATGACAATAACCTTTGCCGGCTTTTTGGTGACCCGAGCCGACCGAAGGTCTGCCACGACTTCACTTACGATCACGATATCTGTGGCCACTCGCGACAGGAGGCACTTCATATAATTGCCCTGCTTGAAGCGAGCAGCATGCCCTGAGACCAATGAACCCGCTTATCAGGCGGGTTCATGAAGGGCGTCACACCGCTGACAATCAGTCCAGTCTGACCAGCATCTTGCCCTGGTTACTGCCCTCAAACAGGGCGAGAAAGGCGTCCGGTGTCTGCTCAAGACCTTCTTCCACGGTTTCGCGATACTCGATTCGGCCATCAGCAACCAGCGGCCCTACCTGCTGATAGAACGTCTGCTCATGGCCCTTGACCCATTCATGTACGATAAAGCCCTGCATGCGCAGACGTTTGGTCAGCACAAGTGAAATGTTGGCAGGACCTGCAGAAGGTGCCGCTTCGTTGTAGCGCGAAATCATGCCGCATACTGCGATACGTCCAAAATCATTCATCGCATCAAGAGCCGCCTCAAGCATGGGGCCACCCACGTTTTCGTAATAAACATCGATGCCCTGCGGGGCAACCTCACTGAGAGCGCTTTTGATCTCCTCGGCACTCTGATGGTGATTGATCGCCTTGATGCCGTGAGCTTCAAGCCATTCCCGCTTCTCCTGACTGCCGGCACTACCAATAACCGTGCAACCCTTCTGATATGCCAGCTGCGCTGCCAGCGACCCTACGGCACCACTGGCGGCAGAAATCAGTACGGTATCGGAAGATTTGAGCTCCGCTACCAGTGTTAGTCCAGCCCAGGCCGTCATTCCCGGCATACCGAGTACGCCCAGAAATGCCTGCGGCGGCACATCAATGTCCGGCAGCGATTGCACCTGGTCACCGTTGAGCTGTGCGACATCTCGCCAACCGCCCATGTGAACAACGCGATCGCCCTGCTTGAGCGTCTGGTGACGCGACTCAATGACTTCACCAAGCGCGCCCCCCTCAAGGGGCTTATTCAGCGCAAAGGGCTCGACGTAGGTCTTGACGCCACTCATGCGGCCGCGCATGTAGGGGTCTACCGAAAGCCACTGGTTACGTATGCGCACTTCTCCCTCTTTCAGTTCGGGAAGCTCCTGCGTCTCAAGCTGAAAAAGAGAGCGCTCTGGCAGGCCTTCGGGATATTCGCTGATCGTGAAGTAGCGTGACTGGGTCATGAAAATTCTCCTGCAGGCCCTCAACAGGGTGCCGACAATAAAATGAATCGTTGAAAGGAATAAAAAAAGGCGCAACCGGAGTTGCGCCTTTAAAAAGATAGCAGACTATTTAATTTGTCGAGATGTCGGCCTGGTTACGAATTGCATCTGTCATGATATTGATGGTCTGACCTGCCTGAGCATTCCAGAGGCCGTCCGACATTGATGAGATCTGGTCATCGCTGATCTCATCATCGACCTGATCGATGGCAAAAATCACCTGCTGATTCCCGGTCGAGGCATGACCGTAACCTGGCGTGCCATCCTGCGGATGCGGCATGCTGAAAGCGGCATTGATCAGCTCGGCAGACAGATCTCCCGACCCATCGCGTGTCACGCCACTGGCCTGCTGCCAATCAAGGCCGACCGGTGTATCACCATCACGAAGAGAGTCCAGTACCTTTTCGGCCTGTTGGGCGAGTGCCTGATGACGCTTTTGTTCCAGAGCCGAACGCTTGACCTGATCCCGGACGTCATCCAGAGCCAGTGTCGTCGCAGGACGATGCTCGGTAACGCGGACTACCACACGACGGTCCTGTCCGAGCTCTACGGGCTCACTGTTATAGCCATTATTGAGAACATCATCGCTAAAGGCCGCCTCCATGACACCGGCTTCACCCAGCACGGCATTCTCACCGTCAAACTGCTCGTCTCGTGACACCCAGTCCGTGCGCTTGAGCGGAAGATTCAGGCGATCGGCGACGCCCTTGAGGTCATCTGCCGAAAAGCTTTCATCGCTTAACTGCTGGGCAAGCTGCTGGAAGCGCTCATCACGTTGATCCTGTCGTACTTCGTCGGCCAGCTGACTGCGCATGTCGCCGAAGCTGTCGATGGCGATGTTGTCCAGACGAATAATGTGAAAGACACCATCGCTTTCGACGCCCTGAGAAACCTCGCCCGGGGCCAGAGAGGCTACGGCGTCATCAAAGGGCTGCCCGAAGATGCCCTCTGTAACGGTACCCATTTTTCCTCCCTTGGCAGCACTGGAGGGATCATCGGAATACTGTTTCGCAAGATCGGCAAAGCTTTCGCCCTTTTGTAGACGCGCCAGGATGTCGTCAACACGCTGCTGCGCTTCCTCGCGTGTTTTCTGATCACCAAAGGTCACCACGATATCGGACACTTCACGAGGCGCCGTGGCACGGTGCTGCTCGTAGCGCTGACGCAATAGCTGCTCATCAACAGCCTGGTCGTCTTCCGGCAGCTGACGGCGGTCAAGCACAACATATTCAAGCTTCACCTCTTCAGGACGCTGATAAGCCTGCTTGTGAGCGTCATACCAGGCCTGCACTTCAGCGTCACTCACCTTGACCGGCTGCTCAAGTGCGCTATCACTCAACATGGCATATCGAAAGTCGCGCTTTTGATAGCGCAGTCTGGCCAGCTGTCTGACTTCGGAAGGCAGCAGGAAGGTCCCTGTAATCAGACCGTTTTGAAGCTGCTGCGTCAGCATGTCTTCCTGAAGCTGGCGCCTGAACTCTTCAGGAGTATATCCCGCACTGCCCAATCTTCTCTGGAAGAGCTCGGCCGAAAAGTGGCCATTGCTGTCCTGAAACTCCTGTCGATTAACCAGAAGCTGATCTACCTGCTGATCCGAAAAGCTCATGCCGCCATCGCGGGCATACTGCTCCATGGCTGTACGGGTAATCAGAGCATCCAGAATCGCTCGCCGCGCTTCGTTTTGCTGTTCAGGCGGCACACGCCCCGAGCGGACGGCTCGCTGAACTTCGGTGTCCAGGGTCTGACGGCTGATTTTCTCACCATTGACAGAAGCAGCTTCGTCACGCTGACTACCATTGAAATAGCTCAGCAATGACTCTGCGCCAAATAGCGTAAATGTCAGCGCGATCAGAGCCACGATTACTCTGGCGATCCAGCCCTGTGCCCGATCTCTGATCTTTTGCAGCATGCAGCAGGCCCTTGAAATTGATGGATGATGGATAGGTTTGGCGAAGGATTATAACGACACATGACACAAACCGACATGCCATAAGCCAGTATCTGACTGAAGGTGTCACAAGCCGGCGCCAGCGCATAAAAAAACGCATCGTTTTCACGATGCGTTTATTTCATACAGGGAAAGCTTCCAGAAACGCGCTTTCCTTTGCAGATAACACCGCTATCAGTTGACAGCGTCCTTCAGCGCCTTGCCGGCCTTGAAGCTGGGCACGTTGGCAGCGCTGATTTCGATGGTCTTGCCAGTCTGCGGGTTACGACCAGTGCGTGCAGCCCGCTCCTTGATGCTGAATGTTCCGAAACCTACCAGTGCTACGGAATCACCCTGCTTAAGGCTATCGGTAACGGAATCGATCATGGCATCGAGAGCCCGACCGGCCGCTGCCTTGGGAATATCTGCAGAAGCAGCAATAGCCTCAATCAGCTCGGATTTATTCACTCTTCACCCCTTGACTATAACAATCGTTGCTAGGATTAAGCGCGGCAATCGAACTGCATACGCAATCATAACGAGCCGCATTTTATATCAACGACCATAAATACCGTCAAGCAATGTTGGCAACAAAGCCCGTCATTTCAGGCTTTGTTAGCCAACATTAATCAAAAATAACCCTAATGAGTATTTACAGACGCTTGAGAAGTATTTTTTTCTTCTACCCGCGCATCCTCGAAATCGTCATCACCCTTTTGCACCAGAGCAACATCAAGAACTTCATCGATCCAGCGCATGGGCCTGATATCAAGAGCGTCCTTGATGGTATCAGGAACTTCCTTGAGATCACGGCGATTTTCTTCAGGTATTAGTGCAATCTTTATACCACCGCGCCGGGCAGCCAGCAATTTCTCCTTGAGACCTCCGATTGGCATGACTTCACCACGGAGATTGACCTCACCGGTCATGGCCACATCAGCACGGACCGCACGGTTGGTATAGGCCGACACCATGGCTGTGACCATGGCGACACCAGCACTTGGTCCATCCTTGGGCGTTGCCCCCTCGGGTACGTGAATATGAAGATCTTCCTTCTCGAACCGCTCAGGATCAATACCAAGTGCAGCGGCGCGCGAGCGTACCACAGTGTGTGCAGCGCTGACCGACTCCTTCATGACATCGCCAAGAGAACCGGTCTTGTTAACACGCCCCTTGCCTGGCGTGACCACCGACTCGATATTAAGTATTTCACCGCCTACTGAAGTCCATGCCAGCCCGGTTACGCGACCAACCTGATGCGCCTGATCAGCCAAGCCATAGCTGAAACGCCTGACTCCAGCATAGCGCTCAATATCGGACGCTTCCAGATGCTGCGTTGGGCTATCAACCTGAGCTACTTCATTGCCGATACGCTCACGCAGCACCTTGCGTGCCACCTTTGCAATCTGCCTTTCAAGCTCACGCACACCGGCTTCGCGGGTGTAATAGCGAATCAGCTCAAGCAATGCCTCGTCGGTCAGTACCAGCTCGTTTTTCTTCAGACCGTTGGCCTTGAGCTGTTTGGGCGCCAGATAGCGCCGAGCGATGCCAAGCTTTTCATCTTCGGTGTAACCCGGAATCCGAATGACTTCCATGCGGTCCAGCAGCGGACCGGGAATGTTCATCGAGTTCGCGGTACAGATGAACATGACATCCGAGAGATCATAATCCAGCTCCAGGTAATGGTCGCTGAACTTGTCATTCTGTTCCGGGTCCAGCACTTCAAGCAGCGCCGAAGAAGGATCACCTCGGTGATCCATGCCCACCTTGTCGATTTCATCGAGCAAAAAGAGCGGATTACGCACGCCTGTCTTGCTCATGCGCTGTAATACCTTTCCGGGCATGGAGCCGATATAGGTCCGACGATGGCCACGAATTTCCGATTCGTCACGCACACCGCCCAGCGCCAGTCGTGTGTATTTACGATTGGTCGCCCGCGCGATGGACTGCCCCAGCGAGGTCTTGCCCACTCCAGGAGGCCCTACAAGACACAGCACAGGCCCCTTGAGCTTGCGCACCCGCTTTTGTACGGCAAGATAGTCAAGGATGCGCTCCTTGACCTCTTCAAGGCCGTAGTGGTCTTCTTCCAGCACCTGTTCGGCGTGACTGATGTCATGACGCACGCGTGTGCGCTTTTTCCAGGGGACTGCCAGGATCCAGTCGAGATAGGAGCGCACGACCGTTGCTTCGGCAGAAGCTGGTGCCATCATCTTGAGCTTGTTGAGCTCCTGACGAGCCTTTTCCTCGGCTTCGGCCGACATGCCGGACTCGGCGATCTTTTGTTCGTACTGATCCGCCTCGTTGGGCGTATTTTCAAGCTCACCCATTTCCTTCTGGATGGCTTTCATCTGTTCGTTGAGATAATACTCGCGCTGGGACTTCTCCATCTGCTCCTTGACCCGCGAGCGAATGCGCTTTTCTACCTGCAACAGATCAATTTCGGACTCGATCAGCGTCATCAGGTGCTCGACGCGATCACGCACCTTGTCCATCTCGAGCAGAGACTGCTTGTCTCCGATCTCGAGCGACAGATGGGCACTGATGGTATCAACCAGACGGCTGGCATCCTCGATCCCCTGAAGCGAGCTCAGCACTTCGTTGGGCACCTTGCGTGACAGCTTGACGTACTGCTCGAACTGATCGAGCAGTACGCGCACCAGGGACTCCTGCTCGCGCTCGTTGAGGGGTTCGCTTTCCCTCAGGGTAACGCTGGCCACCGGATAGCCGCTCTCGTCTTCACTGTCATCAACTTCAGCAATGTCAGCTCGAGAACTGCCCTCAATAAGCACCTTGACGGTCCCGTCCGGCAGGCGGAGCAGCTGCATGATGCTGGCGATGGTGCCGATGTCGAACAGGTCTTCCACTTCAGGATTATCCTGTCCGGCATCACGCTGAGCGACCAGCAGTACCTGTTTGTCCGACTCCATCGCAGCTTCGAGGGCACGGATCGATTTCTCGCGACCCACGAACAGCGGTATGACCATCTGCGGATAGACGACAACGTCTCGCAGCGGCAACAGGGGTATGTTTAACGTCTGTGCGGGGTTACGCTCCATCGCAGACAACCTCGAATCTTGTGTGTGGGCCGCACGAAGCGACTTTGATGGGATCAATATGGGGATGACGGCAGGAATTACAACCGTTTACCGGGCAGGAGTCTGATATGACTGGGGGGCCATGATGGCCCCCCGATCAAGCATCATCTTGCTGACTATCGATCGTCGCCAACGACCAGCTTGCTTTCCTGCTGGTTGGCATAGATCAACAACGGCTTGCTGTCACCGTTGATGACGGTCTCATCGATGACCACCTTGACAACATTCTCGGCGGAGGGGATTTCATACATGGTATCCAGCAGGACGGATTCCAGTATCGAACGAAGTCCACGCGCCCCCGCACGTCTTACCATGGCCTTGTTGGCAACCGCCTTGAGCGCATCCTCACGAAAATCCAGTTCGACGCCTTCCATTTCAAACAGACGAACGTACTGGCGTATCAGAGAGTTCTTGGGCTCGGTCAAAATCTGGATCAGTGCCTGCTCATCGAGCTCATTGAGCGTGGCAATGACCGGCAGACGGCCGACAAACTCGGGGATGAGGCCGTACTTGACCAGATCCTCGGGCTCGACGCTTGCAAGAATATCGCCAACACCCTTGTTGGTATCCTTGCTCTTGACGACGGCGTTGAAGCCGATACCGCCACGCTCGGCACGATCACTAATGACCTTGTCCAGCCCGGCGAAGGCACCACCAACAATAAACAGAATATTGCCGGTATCGACCTGGAGGAACTCCTGCTGAGGATGCTTGCGTCCACCCTGTGGAGGAACAGAAGCCGTAGTACCCTCAATCAACTTGAGAAGCGCCTGCTGAACGCCTTCCCCCGAGACATCACGTGTAATGGAGGGGTTGTCCGATTTACGAGAAATCTTGTCGATTTCATCGATATAGACAATACCACGCTGGGCCTTCTCTACGTCGTAATCGCATTTTTGCAGAAGCTTTTGAATGATGTTTTCAACATCTTCACCAACATAGCCCGCTTCTGTCAGCGTCGTGGCGTCAGCAATGGTAAAGGGTACATTGAGAAGGCGAGCCATGGTCTCTGCCAGCAGCGTTTTGCCACTGCCAGTAGGACCGATCAGCAGAATATTGCTCTTGCCAAGCTCAACTCGATCGTCACCCTTTTGCTGACCTACCTTTAGCCGCTTGTAGTGATTGTAAACGGCAACGGAAAGCACCATCTTGGCGCGGTCCTGACCGATGACATAATCATCAAGCGTGTTGCGAATTTCCCGTGGAGCAGGAAGACGCTCGTCGTCGGAAGACGCTTCGGACTCCACGACCTCTTCGCGAATGATGTCGTTGCATAAATCAACACATTCATCGCAGATGTAAACAGAGGGTCCAGCGATAAGCTTGCGTACTTCATTCTGGTTTTTGCCACAAAATGAGCAATAAAGCAGCTTTCCGCCTTCGTCCTTGCCTTTGCCGTCAGCCATTCGCGTACCTCTTGAAGATGGCGGCGCACTGGCACGCCATCATGGTCAAACTCTGAATCAACGCTATCAGGATACCGGGCGATGCGCCAGCGTTGCATCGATCAGACCGTACTCGACAGCCTGTTCATCGTTCATGAAGTTGTCACGATCGGTATCACGCGCAATTTTTTCGATATCCTGCCCGGTGTGATGCGCCAGAATTTCATTAAGACGCTGTCGAATCGTCAGGATTTCACGCGTGTGAATTTCGATGTCGCTGGCCTGTCCCTGGAAACCACCCAGCGGCTGGTGAATCATCATGCGCGAATGAGGAAGGCAGTAACGCTTGCCTTCTGCGCCACCTGCCAGCAGCAATGCCCCCATGCTGGCAGCCTGACCGATACACACCGTTGAAACATTGGGCTTGATAAACTGCATGGTGTCGTAGATCGACATGCCGGCAGTCACTGAACCGCCCGGAGAGTTGATATAGAGATGGATATCCTTGTCAGGATTCTCTGACTCCAGAAAGAGCAGCTGCGCCACGATCAGATTGGCACTGTAGTCTTCGACCGGGCCAACAAGAAAAATGACGCGTTCCTTGAGCAGACGAGAGTAAATGTCGTAGGCCCGCTCGCCACGTGCGTTCTGCTCCACCACCATGGGGACCAGCCCACCAGCATTGGTAATATCAGACTCGCTTCTCATGTAGCAACCTTACAGTGATGTGGGCCAATGATAGAACCCGGCTTTCGCCGGGCCCCGACTGCCAGCCTGGACATGGCTGTGACGCCGGATATCAGCCGGCCTGCTCTTCGGTTTCTTCAGCTTCGTCAGCATTTTGCTGCTGCGCGGCCTGAAGGGCTTCCTGATAGCTCATGGGCGTTTCGACGACGCTGGCCTTATCCAGCAGCCTATCGATCGCCTTGCGTTCAAGCACAGCAGATTTCACCTGGTTTTTCATCTGCTCGTTGCCCATATATTGCTCGACAACCTGTTCGGGCTGTTCAAACTGACCCGCCTGCTCTTCGATGAAGGCACGAATTTCATCGTCGTCAGCGTCCAGTTCGAAATGGCTGACCACTTCTGCCAGAAGCAGGCCAACTTCAACACGGCCGCGCGCCTGTTCGGCAAACAGCTCGTCGGGCAGCTGAGACACATCGAAATCGTCGCCCAGACCGAACTGCTGTGCGGCCTGACGCTTGAGCCCTTCGACTTCCTGAGAAATCAGAGAGCTCGGTACAGATACTTCGTTACGAGCTTTCAGCGCATCGATCAGCTGCTGGCGCACACGATTGTCGATGGCGTTATCCAGTTCGCGCTGCATGTTGTTACGCACTTCCTTGCGGAAACTGTCATTGTCGCCGTCTTCAACACCGAAACGGGACATGAACTCGGCGTCAACTTCAGGCAATTCCTGCGCCTGGACCTTGTGTGTAGTGGTCTTGAAGCGTGCTTCCTGACCGGCCAGATGCTCGGCCTGATAATCTTCAGGGAAGGTGACCGTGACTTCACGTTCCTCACCTGCCTGGACACCGACCAGCTGATCTTCAAAACCGGGAATAAAGCTGTTGGAACCCAGTACCAGCTGATGACCTTCGGCACTACCGCCCTCGAAGGGCTCATCACCAAGGAAACCCTCGAAATCAATGGTGATTTGATCGCCATCGGCAGCAGCACGCTCAACATCGTTCCACTGTGCATTCTGCTTGCGAAGCGTATCGATCATTTCGTCGATATCGGCATCGCTGATTTCGGCTTGAGGACGCTCGATCTGCTCGTCTTCAGGCAGCGTCAACTCGATGGAAGGATAAACTTCCAGAGTCGCGACGAATTCGAGATCCTTGCCAGCTTCATTAACAGTTGCTTCCAGTGAGGGATAGCCCGCTGGATTAAGCTCATTTTCGGTGATGGCGCGTACATAATGCTGACGCATCACTTCATCAACGACTTCGTTGCGTACATCACGACCAAAACGCTGGCGAACAACGCTCATCGGAACGCGTCCTGAACGGAAACCATCCAAGCGTACACGACGAGCAGTATCCTTGAGTCGCTCATCGACATTTTTGTCCACTTCTTGAGCCGGGACCTGGACGGTTACGCGACGCTCGATCGGTGAAGTCGTTTCGACTGAAACTTGCATGAATGATCCTCTACCCACTCAGGTGGCGTGTTCGAAATAAAAAACTCAAGGGCGCAGATTTTAAGAACCCCATCAGATACTGGCAAGCTCGAAGCCTTAATTGGCACCGATTAATACGATTTCAAGGGGAAAAGTGGAATTTCTTTGCTTACTGGATGTCAGCAAACCGCTCTTCCCGAACAAGCCACCAACGGATGGCATGCAAAGCAAAAAGGGCGACCCAACAGGGCCGCCCTTTTCGACACAAACGCCGACATTCATCAGCGCCTAAAAATAATGGGGTGGATGATGGGGATCGAACCCACGACCACCGGAGCCACAATCCGGGGCTCTACCACTGAGCTACACCCACCATTACTTTCTTGCTGGCAACGTCCACCAAACTTGCTTTATTGGCACGCCCAGCAGGACTCGAACCTGCAACCTACGGCTTAGAAGGCCGTTGCTCTATCCGGTTGAGCTATGGGCGCATTCTATTGACCGTGGCTCTTGCTGTCAACCTTTGATTTTAAATTCTTTATCAAAATCAAAAGGTTGGTCGGGGTAGAGGGATTTGAACCCCCGACATCCTGCTCCCAAAGCAGGCGCGCTACCAGACTGCGCTATACCCCGATACGCCAGCACCTCTGCCGAGGCCGCTGCCAATGCGAGGCGCATTTTACCTGATAACAGATCGGGGTCAAGCATAACTTGTCATGTGCGCTTTCGCGCCTTTCCTCTACTACCGAAAGAACATTCATTGACTGCACCCGGCGGGATGCGACAATTGCAGCACTTATGAGCAAGGCTCACTTGAATCGTCACTAGGACAGAATATAGATGAGTGCACAGTTGATAGACGGCAAGGCCACAGCACAAAAGGTGCGTGAAAGAGTTACCCAGCAGGTAGCCCAACGTCGCCGAGAGGGCAAGAGAGTGCCTGGCCTGGCTGTGGTACTGGTAGGCGATGATGCTGCATCGGAGGTCTATGTACGCAACAAGCATCGCGCCTGTGAACAGGCCGGCATTCTTTCCTTTCAGCACAAGCTGCCGGCAGATACTTCCCAGCACGCACTGGAAGCGCTGATAGACCAGCTCAATGCTGATACCAGCGTCGATGGCATCCTGTTGCAGCTGCCACTGCCCGGCCATCTTGATGCTCGCCCCCTGCTTGAGCGCATTCATCCGCACAAGGACATCGATGGTTTTCATCCCTATAACCTTGGCCGTCTGGCACAGCGCATGCCAACACTGCGCCCCTGCACGCCCATGGGCGTCATGACACTGCTCAACGAGCACCAGCTTGATGTCCGAGGCATGACCGCCACTATTGTGGGCGCCTCCAATATCGTCGGCCGCCCGATGGCCCTCGAGTTACTGCTGGCAGGGTGCACCATCACGGTATGCCACAGGTTTACGCGCGATCTCCAGCAGCATGTTGAAAGTGCTGAACTGCTGATCGTGGCCGTGGGTAACCCGAATCTGGTCAAGAGTGAATGGATTCGCCCGGGCGCTATCGTGATTGATGTCGGCATCAACCGCACAGCCGAAGGCAAGCTGGTGGGCGATGTCGAGTTCGAGGGCGCCCGGGAGCGCGCCTCTCACATCACACCGGTACCGGGCGGCGTTGGCCCAATGACCGTGGCATCGTTGCTGGAAAATACGCTTACAGCGGCCGAGCTTCATGAGCATGGCTGATATTATCTTGCCCTGAGTGTAGAATAAAAAAGGCCCCGCCATTGGCGGGGCCTTTTTTGTGTGCAGCACAAAGCCTGACTGACACGTATGTCAGCGGCTTTCGCTAACCCAGGTCGTCCCTTCCCGGCTATCCTTCAGGATAATGCCCTGCTCGGCAAGCGCATCACGAATGCGATCAGCTTCAGCAAAATCACGATTGAGACGCGCCGCATTTCTTGCCTCGATCTGACGCATGATCTCCTCGTCGTCGAGACCGGGCTGCGCGCCTTGCAGGAAATCACTCGGAGAGCGTTCAAGAAGGCCCAGCAGGTTGCCCAGACGAATCAATTCATGCGCCAGGGCGCCGGCCCGTACGGCATCATCACGGTGGCGGTTGATGTCGCGCACCAGTTCGAACATGACGGCCAGCGCTTCAGGCGTGTTGAAGTCATCGTCCATGGCCCGGGTGAAGCGCGTCGCATAATCATCGCCGACACCCCCCTCGACAGCCTCTACACCATCCAGCGCATTGTAAAATCGCTCGAGTGAACGTCTGGCATCCTTGAGCGTATCAGGCGCGTAGTTGATCGCACTGCGATAATGACTGGCCACCAGCAGGTAACGAACGACCTCCGGGTCATGCTCCTTTAATACATCGCGTACGGTGAAGAAGTTACCCAGCGATTTGGACATTTTTTCATTATCGACCCTGAGCGCTCCGGCGTGCATCCAGGTGTTGACATACTTCTGCCCGGTCGCTGCCTCGCTTTGCGCGATCTCGTTTTCATGGTGAGGAAAGGCAAGATCCGGTCCGCCTCCATGAATATCGAAGGTATTGCCCAGACAGCAGGTCGACATGGCCGAGCATTCAATATGCCATCCCGGCCTGCCCTCTCCCCAGGGAGAGGGCCAGCTCGCCTCACCGGGTGTCGCGCTTTTCCAGAGCACGAAATCCAGCGGGTCTTCCTTGGCCTGGTCGATATCCACCCTTGCACCAGAGCGCATGTCATCCGGATTGCGATTGTTGAGTGCTCCATAGCGCTCAAAATGACGCACACGGTAGAACACATCGCCGTTGTCTGCCTGATAGGCATAGCCACGCCCTATCAATGTCTCGATCATGACAATGATGTCATCGATATGCGCCGTGGCACGCGGCTCCCGATCGGGAGGCAATACGCCGAGACGCCGCTCGTCCTCATGCATCGCATCGATCATGCGTTCGGTCAGCGCATTGATTGGCTCATTGTTATCACGTGCACGCACCAGAATCTTGTCATCGACATCGGTAATGTTACGTACATAGGTCAGACCATATCCGCTGGCACGCAGCCAGCGAGTAATGACGTCAAAGGCCACCAGCATGCGCGCATGCCCCAGGTGACAGTAGTCATAAACCGTCATGCCACAGACGTACATACGTACATTACCGGCATCAATGGGAGCAAAGACTTCCTTCTGACGCGTCAGGGTGTTGTAGATCTGCACGCGGATACTCCCCTTCAGTTTGACTTGTTCTGCGCCTTTGCCCAGCCATCCTTGAGGCTGACCGTGCGATTGAAGACCAGACGGCCAGCGCCGTGCTCATGGCGATCGGCACAGAAATAGCCCACTCGCTCGAACTGGAAACGCTGCTCGGCAGCGGCATCGGCCAGTGAAGGCTCACCGATCCCGCGCACAGTCTCCAACGACTGCGCGTTAAGGTGCTCGAGGAAGTCGACATCCTTGTCCCGATCCGGTGCTTCGACCTGGAACAGATTGTCATAGTTGCGCACTTCGACATCAACACCGTGACGGGCACTGACCCACTGAATGACGCCCTTCACCTTGCGTCCTTCCGGGTTCTGGCCCAGCGTGTCCAGATCGACACTGCAGTGCAGCGCCTCGATCTCGCCCTGATCGTTTTTGATAACGTCATCACAGCGAATCACATAGGCATTGCGAAGACGTACTTCCTTTCCGGGCGCAAGACGGAAGAATTTCTTCGGCGGCGCCTCCATGAAATCGTCCTGATCGATCCAGATTTCACGATTGAGCGGCAGTTGACGCACGCCCATATCTTCCCGGGCTGGATGGCCGGGCACTTCAAAAACTTCCTCATGATCTTCGGGCAGGTTGGTCAACACGATCCTGAGAGGCTTCATGACACACATTGCCCGCGGCGCATTGTCTTCAAGGTCCGAGCGAATGGCGTGATAAAGCATCTGGATATCGACAACGCCGGCGGCTCGAGAAACGCCCACCATATCGCAGAACTTGCGAATGGAAGCCGGCGTGTAGCCGCGACGACGCATGCCGGAGATGGTCGGCATTCTGGGATCATCCCAGCCGTCGACCACGCCCTGGTCCACCAACAATTTCAGCTTGCGCTTTGAGGTAACGGTATAATTCAGATTGAGACGAGCAAATTCGATCTGACGCGGTCGCGATGGCACCGGCAGATTATCCAGAAACCAGTTATAGAGCGGGCGGTGGTCTTCAAACTCAAGCGTGCAGATCGAGTGCGTAATGCCCTCGATGGCATCGGACTGACCATGCGTAAAATCGTAGGAAGGGTAAATCTTCCACTTGTCGCCACTCTGGTGATGCGAGGCGTGACGGATACGGTAAAGGGTCGGGTCACGCAGATTGATGTTGGGCGAAGCCATATCAATTTTGGCACGCAACACCTTCTCGCCTTCGGCGAACTCACCGTTTTTCATGCCCTCGAACAGGGCCAGATTTTCTTCAACGCTTCGATCGCGCCAGGGACTGGGACGCCCGGGTTCGGTCAGCGTCCCGCGGTACTCACGCATCTGCTCGGCGTTGAGATCATCGACATAGGCCAGACCATCACGAATCAGCTGGCAGGCCCACTCATGAAGCTGATCGAAATAGCTGGAGGCATAACGAACATCACCACTCCACTGAAAGCCAAGCCACTCGATGTCCTCGCGAATGGCATCGATGTAGACCTGTTCTTCCTTTGCGGGATTGGTATCGTCAAAGCGCAGATGGCACTGCCCTCCGAGCTGCTCGGCCAGGCCAAAGTTAAGACATATCGATTTGGCATGACCGATGTGCAAAAAGCCGTTGGGTTCGGGCGGAAAGCGCGTCACGATGGTATCAACGCGCCCCTGCTCGATCTCTTCACGAATCTGTGTACGAATGAAATTCGGTGCGCTGGTGCTTTCTGAGCTCATGGGGCGTGATCAGGCCTTGTTGACAACGGATACCGGCTGGCGCGGTTTCGCCTGCGCGGACAAAGCCGCTATTATAGCGTGAGCGCCCGGGACCATGCCATGCAGGTATCAGTACCGACGTCATGAATGACCGGCAGCGCAATACACGCCACGCCCGCGTAGCTGCCCTTGAGCTGCCCCCTTGTTGCCTTTTTAGAGAATTTTTCATGATTATCTTGTCCACCAGTGCCGGCGATATCAAAATCGAGCTTTTTCACGACCAGGCCCCTCAAACGGCCGCCAACTTTGAGCGTTATGTTCGTGAAGGCCATTACGACAACACCCTTTTTCACCGTGTCATTGATGGCTTCATGGTTCAGGGCGGCGGATTTGACACCACGTTTGCTCAAAAGCCGGTTCATGAACCTATTAAAAATGAAGCTGATAATGGCCTCAAAAATAGCCGCGGCCATCTCGCCATGGCGCGGACAGGCGACCCGCACTCGGCCACAGCGCAGTTTTTCATCAACGTGGCCGACAACGACTTTCTGAACCACACCTCTCCGACACCTCCGGGCTGGGGATACTGCGTTTTCGGCAGGGTCGTTGAGGGCATGGACGTGGTCGACAGCATCAAGGGCGTGGCGACCACCCGTCGTCATGGGCACGCCGACGTTCCAGCAGAAGATGTGGTCCTTGAGTCTGCTCGCCTCATCGAGGCCTGATCGCTGGACAACCATGTTTCAGGCGCAGTGAGATACTGCGCCCTTCAAGCAGGAGAGGTCATGACGACACTGTTTATTGCCGATCTGCACTTGCAGCAGGACGCTCCCGAGCTGACCCGGGCATTTCTGGACTACCTGGAACATCGTGCCCGAGGGGCTGATACGCTCTATATCATGGGCGATTTATTTGAAAGCTGGATCGGCGACGATGCCATTTGTGACTTTGAGCAACAGGTTATTGATGCCATGCGTCGTTTCAGTGACAGCGGCAAAGACCTGTATGTCATGCATGGCAATCGTGATTTTCTGCTGGGTGAACGCTTTTCCGAACTCACCGGTGCCGTGCTGATTGATGACCCGGCCACCATTACCCTTGGCGAAAACGCTCCTGCCCTTTTGATGCACGGCGACAGCCTTTGCACTCAGGACAGTGAATACATGCAGTTTCGCGCCATGACGCGTGATCCACAGTGGCAGCAGAAAACACTGGCACTGCCGGTCGAGCAGCGCCGTCTGCTGGCAGATCGCATGCGTGAAGGCTCGGGCAGTGCCAACGGCAGCAAGTCCGATGACATCATGGATGTCAGCCAGGAGGCCGTTGAAGAGATCATGCAGCAGTACCGTGTCAGCACACTGATTCATGGCCATACCCATCGCCCCGATGTGCATGACTTTTACCTGCAGGATGATGACTCCGCCAAACGCTACGTACTGGGTGACTGGAGCCATCAAAAGGACAGGGGCTGGGAAATTCGTCTTGAGGATGCAACTCTGACGCTCGAATCTTTCAGCCTGTCAGCATTGTCACGTCACGGGTAGGCAAGGTACGCCCCATTGCGGGCGTCCCTGTCTGAAGGATTTTCGTCCCCCTGTTCAGGCAGCCGCCGGAATACCACTATGAAAGCGAAACTCGCTATCCGGCGACTCGATCAGCGCTTTCTCCACTTCGCCAAAGAAGGCCACCCGTTCATCGATGGGCTCATCAGCATATTGAGCGGCCAGTGCCAGATAGTCTTCAAAGTGGCGACCCTCGGACTTCACCAGACTGCGATAAAACTTCGCCAGCGTGTCATCAAGGTGAGGAATCAAACAGGCAAATCGCTCACAGGAGCGAGCCTCGATATATGCCCCCACGATGAGAACATCGATCAGCCTTCCCGGCTCTTGCTCGCGAACATGTTCACGTAGCCCCTGGGCATAGCGCGAAGCGGAAACATGTTCATAGGCAATGCCGCGCTCACGCATCAATGTGACGACCTGCTCAAAATGCAGAAGCTCCTCACGCGCCAGCTGTGACATTTTGGTTAACAGATCGGCCCGACTGGTATATCGATACATCAGGCTCATGGCAGTGGAGGCTGCCTTCTTTTCACACTGCGCGTGATCGATCATCAGGAGACGCTCGTTACCAAGCGCTGCATCCACCCAGGCTTTAGGCGTTCGACAGGGCAGAAAATCGAGTAATTCATCAGGCATCAGGTCATCGGACATATTAAAACCGGGTAGTAGAGGACATGAAGATATAATGACCATGGAGCATGATCGTCAGGATGGGCATTGTACCGATGAAAGAAGGACTTCCCCATCATCCTGACATCTGGAGACACAAAACGTGTCAATGCCGAGCTAAAATGCAAAGCGTTGCTATACTGTCAGCCCTATCGGGTAGAGGTTTTTTGCGAACGTTCTCTTTGAACGGACTAATGCATTCTGATCTTTACGTGAACCGATTCTCATGCTAAAAATGTTTTTGAAAACACTGTTCGAGTAATAACAGCTCACCGAATCGATTTGACCATGGAGCAGGATGCTCCAGTCAATAAAGGGTTCATGCAAGGAGATCATCATGAAAAAATTCGCACTTTTCGCTGCACCGCTGTTCGCTTCTTCACTGGTTGCCGCCCCGATGGCCATGGCTGACACCAGCTCAGGCATCTACTCAGGTGTTGGTGTAGGTAGCGCGCAGGTTCATGACGCCGACGTCAGCAGCTTCAGCGAAAACAACACTGTATCAGGCAGCCGTATCACCGATAACAACGATACTGCTCAGAGCGCTTTCGTTGGTTACAAGTTCAACGACTGGTTCTCTACCGAGATCAATTATGCGGATCTGGGTGATATCGCCTATGACGCCGATCAGGGTAGCGGTCATTACCAGACCAAGGCCTACAGCCTGAGCGCCATCGGTGAACTGCCCCTGTTCTACGGCGTTTCCGGTTACGCGCGCGTCGGTGCTGCCTACTGGAAGGCCAACGCCCAGGAAGGTCCGGCCAGCAACCAGTACGGCACTGATCCGGTTTATGGTCTGGGCCTGAAGTACCAGTTCGAAACCGTTCCGGTCTTCGCTCGTGCCGAGTACACTCGTTATGACATGGACAGCGATTACAAGATCGATGCTGCCATGGCCTCTGTCGGCGTACAGTTCTGATCGACGATGGTCGAAAGGTCTGAAAAACGGCACCCTCGGGTGCCGTTTTTTATATCTGTTTACAGTAAATCGTTACCTTAACGATTGCAGCTGCTCGGACCATCCGGCCCGGGCATACAGGCCCTCTGCCCTGGCTGGGTTCCCTGATCGTTGATTCTGGGTGACTGCCAGACAAACTCCGTGTCATCCCTGCTCGCACAGCCCGCCATCATCAGTATCAGGATGCCAATCGTCACAACATGGTATCGACGCTGCATGATACCTCCCTCGCTTTGGTCATTTTCAGGTGGTCAGGGAAACACGTTTTCCGCTTGTGTCAGCATGCATCATGAATAAACACATACCACTATTGCACATGGCAGGAAACGCATTTTGCCGACAGGCAATGAATGCTCGTACAATGCGGTTCATTTCATCCGGCCAAGGGAAACATTCGATTCATGCGCGCCAGTCAACTGCTGCTCTCCACGCTCAAGGAAACGCCCGCCAACGCTGAGGTTGTCAGTCACCAACTGATGCTGCGTGCCGGCATGATTCGAAAACTGGCTTCAGGCCTTTATACCTGGCTGCCGCTGGGGCTTCGCACCCTGCGCAAGGTTGAACGGATCGTGCGCGAGGAAATGGATCTTGCCGGTGCACAGGAAGTGCTGATGCCGTCGGTACAACCTGCCGAACTGTGGCAGGAATCAGGTCGCTGGGACAAGTACGGCAACCTTCTGCTGCGACTTCGTGACCGTCACGATCGTGAGTTCTGCTATGGCCCTACTCATGAAGAGGTCATTACCGATCTGGTACGCAATGAAGTACGTTCCTACCGCCAGCTGCCCTGCAATTTCTATCAGATTCAGACCAAGTTTCGTGATGAAACCCGCCCCCGCTTTGGTGTCATGCGAGCACGCGAATTCATCATGAAGGATGCCTACTCCTTCGACCTTGATCAGGAAGCCATGGCAGCCTCCTATCAGAAAATGTATGACGCCTACGTTCGTATCTTCACGCGTCTGGGTCTTGATTTTCGAGCCGTGCAGGCTGACAACGGGGAGATCGGTGGCAGCGGCTCTCATGAGTTCCACGTGCTGGCCGATTCGGGTGAAGACGCTGTCATCTTTTCCACGGGCTCCGATTATGCCGCCAATATCGAAAAGGCCGAAGCCATCCCTGATCGACAGGAACGCGCAGCTCCTCAAGAAAACATGCGCGAGGTCGATACTCCGGATACCAAGACCATTGCCGCACTGGTAGAAAAGCACGGCCTGCCGATCGAAAAGACCGTCAAGACCCTGATGGTTCATGGAACTGAAGGCGGGCTGGTTGCGCTGATGGTGCGCGGTGATCATCAGCTTAACGAGATCAAGGCCCTGCATCTGGAGCAGGTGGCTTCTCCTCTGGTCATGGCCAATGAAGAAGAGATTCGCCAGGCCGTCGGCGCAGGCCCCGGCTCTCTGGGACCGGTCGGCCTTGAGATTCCTCTGATCATCGATCGCAGCGTGGCAGTCATGAGCGATTTTGGCGCCGGCGCCAATATCGATGGCAAACACTTTTTCGGCATCAACTGGGAACGCGATCTACCCCTGCCAACGGTGGCCGATATTCGCGATGTGGTCGCCGGTGATCCCTCCCCGGACGGTCAGGGAACGCTCTCGATTGCCCGTGGCATTGAGGTCGGTCACGTCTTCCAGCTTGGAGCAAAATATTCCGAGGCACTGGGGGCGACCGTTCTGGATGAAAACGGTGACAGCGTACCGCTGCAGATGGGCTGTTATGGCATTGGTGTCAGCCGGGTGGTCGCTGCTGCCATCGAACAGAATCATGACGAGCGCGGCATCACGCTGCCAGCCAGTCTGGCCCCTTATCAGGTGGCGCTGGTGCCCATGAATGCGCACAAGTCACAGGCGGTACGTGATGAAGCCGAGCGTCTTTACAACGCCTTTAATGAAAAGGGTATAGAAGTTTTACTGGATGACCGTGATGAGCGTCCCGGCGTCAAGTTTGCCGATCTCGAACTGATCGGCATTCCTCATCGTATCGTGATCGGAGATCGCGGCCTTAAAACGGGTGAACTGGAGTACAAGGGAAGGCGTGACGACGATGTTACGATGGTGGCGCAGCAGGAGGCCGTCGAGTTTATTTGTCAAAAGCTGGCTTGATGCCGGTTTTCGAGCATGCCTTTGGGGCGCCTGTCTGGTGACAGGCGCCCTTTTTACGCCTGTCGCTCTGGCTGCTGCAATGCCTGAGGCGCATGTCTCGGCTCAGATGATTCGACAACTCTCCAGCGCCGTCTCAAACGACCAACGCTTTGATGATCATTTTGAAGCCGAAGTCTGGATGACGGACATGAATCGGCGCCTGGCGCGCTATCTTGACGATCCGCATCAGCGCCTTGCATTACTGAAAAGCATTCAACGTGAATCCCTTCGCGCTTCGCTGGATCTGCAGCTGGTGCTTTCGGTCATTGATGTCGAAAGTCGCTTTGTGCCACGGGCACGCTCGAGTGCCGGCGCTCAGGGGCTCATGCAGGTCATGCCCTTCTGGAAAAGCGAGATTGGCCGGGACAGCGACGACCTCTTCGACCCCGAGACCAACCTGCGCTACGGCTGCACGATTCTGGCGTGGTATCTCAAGGTAGAAAAGGGGGATGTCACGCGCGCGCTGGCACGCTACAACGGCAGTCTCGGCAAAACGCGCTATCCGGAGCAGGTCCTGAAAAGCTGGGAGGCCCGCTGGTGGGTCGACAGCTAGATCATACGAAGACAAACCTGCTTCACTGCTCCGGGGCGCCCTGAATCTGGGCGGCCTGAAGCGTAATACGGTGCTCCTGCTGCAAAATATTGAGCAAGACAACAACGCGCTCATCTTCCTTGCCTTGAACGAAAAGCCCCTCCAGCGCCCTGAAAGGTCCATCGGTAATTTCAATTCGTTCGCCTTCACTAAAATGTCGCTCGGGCTCAACTTCGGATGGATCATTGACCTGCTGGCGCAGCGTCATGATCAGCGCATCCGGTACAGGCACAGGCTCACGGCCAAAGGCGAGCAACCGGATTACCCCACGGGTGGAACGTACGGGCACCCAATTATCCTGCAGCGGGTTCATCCGGATAAACAGATACCAGGGAAACAGGGGCTCAATGACCTGCCCTGCCTTGCCGCGCTGACGCTTTTCCCTTTGAATGACGGGATGAAAGACGGTATAGCCCTGATACTCCAGATGCTCGGCGGCACGAAAGGATTCTCCTGACTTGCACTGGACCGCGTACCAGCGCAGTCCTTCAGGCCCTGTCGTCTTCATTAAAACCATCCCCGGTCAGTAGCCGTCAGCGCACCGGTCTGAGAGAATCGGCGCGCCATTTAAATGCCCGCGACTTTCTGGATAACACCGTTGATTTCGATTGCTACAGCCCGGGCCGCCGTTGCGCGCCATGGTATCACGTTCCTCATGGGGCTCGCGTCAGGGCTGCCACTGCTGCTGACGGGCAGCGTCCTTCAGGCATGGATGACCGATGCCGGCGTCTCACTTGACGCCGTTGGCCTGCTGGCGCTGATCGGCATTCCCTACACGCTCAAGTTTCTCTGGGCTCCCTTGCTCGATCGCTTCGAGCTGCCCTTTCTTGGGCGGCGGCGGGGATGGCTGCTGCTGACACAGCTGGCGCTGACCTCACTGATTGTTGCACTCGCCCTTTCCGATCCGGGTCTGGCCCCGTTGACCGTTGGCGCTGTGGCTCTGGGTATCAGCTTTTTCAGTGCAACGCAGGACATCATCATTGATGCCTATCGTCGTGAGCATCTCCCCGAAAAGGAACTCGGCATCGGCTCAAGCCTTTATACCTACGGTTATCGTACCGGCATGCTGTTTGCCTCTGGTGGCGGCCTGATGCTGGCTGACAGCATCGGATTTCGCGCGACCTATCTGACCATGGCGGTCGTACTGGGTGCGTGCATGCTGGTGACCCTCATGGCGCCCGAACCAGGCGCCCAGCGTCCCACGCATCCACAGAACTGGCGAGATACCTTTCTTGATCCCATTCGAAACTTTTTAATGCGACCGGGCGCGCTCTGGCTTTTGCTCTTTATCCTGCTTTACAAGCTTGGTGACTCGGTGGCCGGCAACCTGACCACGCCCTTTTACAAATCGATCGGCTTTTCCAACGCCGAAATTGGCGCCACGGTCAAGATTTTTGGCTTCTGGCCGCTGCTGGGCGGCATCTTCCTCGGCGGCCTGGTCATCCTTCGCATCGGCATTTATCGGTCTTTGTGGTGGTTCGGGCTGTTACAGATGGCTTCCACGGCAGGTTTTATCTGGCTCAATCATGTCGGCTACTCGATCACGGCACTGGCCACCGTGGTCAGCTTTGAAAACGCCGCAGCCGGTATGGGCACAGCGGCCTTTCTGGCCTTCATGGCCGCCCTGACCGACAAGCGATTCACAGCCGGCCAGTATGCCCTGCTGTCCTCGATCATGGGCCTGCCCAGAGTCGTGATTTCAGCCCCTGGTGGCATCCTGTCAGAGGCCGTGGGATGGGACGGTTTCTTTTTGATCTGCACTCTGGCGGCTATTCCTGGTCTGATGATCCTTTGGTATTTTCGCCAATGGCGCGATATTGCCGATTCATCCAACCGGTAATATGGTTCAGCGCCTTTACTGTTCCACGGGCGAAAGGTCCTGGCCGCGCCCCTAGAAGAGACCCTGATCTTGTCTTTTGTATCTGCTGAAACATCCTGCCCTCAGGGCCTTTTGCGACTGGCACGCCGAACCACGAGTGTCATCCTGACAGGCGTGGTTCTCACCGCCTGCTCCACCGGTCAAACCGGCTTTCAACCGGCCAAAACGCCCCACTACAACGACTCAAGCACTCCCATGCATCCTACCAGCTGGCAACAACTGCCCGGCTGGCAGGACGATAACCTCCTGAGCGCCTGGAGCGCCTTCAAGACCAGCTGTGAAAAGCTCGCACGCAAGCCGGACTGGGCATCGGTCTGCAACGACGCACGCCACGTTGATCCTCTGGACAGTCGCGCGATACGGCGCTACTTCGAGCATCGCTTTACACCCTTTACCCTGAGCAACAGCGATGGCTCGACGGTGGGTACCATCACAGGCTACTACGAACCGGTACTCAGGGGCTCAAGAACGCGTCATGGCCCCTATCAGGTGCCACTGTACCGCAACATCGGCAGCAGCAGCCTCATGGCCGCCAGCCGCAGTCAGCTGATCAAAAGCGGCGTACTGCGGGGTCGCGAACTGGTGTGGGTAGATGATCCTGTAGAAGCCGCTTTCCTGCAGATTCAGGGATCAGGTCGGATCAAGCTGGCAGAAGGCGGTGAAATGCGCGTCGGTTTTGCCGGAGCCACGGATCAGCCCTTTCAATCCTTTGCCCGCTGGCTGCTGAATCATGGCGAAATCACACCGGCCCAGGCCACTCTGCCGGGCATCAAGGCCTGGGCCAGTGCCAACCCGGGCCGCGTGCAGGAAATGCTCAACGTCAATCCCAGATTCGTCTTTTTCAGAGAGCTTGATAGCACGCACAAGAACAGTGACGGACCCATCGGCGCGCAAGGCGTACCGCTGACACCCGAGCGAAGCATCGCCATCGATCCTGATCAGATTCCATTGGGCGCGCCGGTCTTTCTTTCAACGACTCGCCCGCTGTCCAATCAGCGCATGCAACGCTTGATGCTGGCACAGGATACGGGAAGTGCCATCAAGGGCATCGTGCGCGCCGACTTTTTCTGGGGCCACGGGGACGAGGCCAGCCTCAATGCCGGACGCATGAAGCAGCCCGGGCAGATGTGGGTCTTTCTTCCCAATCGTCAGTAGGCAAGACGATGACGAGACGCCATGGACCACCATGGCGTTACTCGACGCTGGATCGCAGTCTGGCATCCACCCAGTGTAGCGCCCCTCGAGTGGCCACCCAGTGGGGCCGCATGAGAACGCGATACTGCCAGGCTTCGGCGCGCGAGCCAGGTACCGGAGAATTGCCGGTGACCGGTTCTCGCCGCGGGTTTTCCCGTACCAGCAGCTTGAGCATCCAGGGGTTGGCCTGCTCGACCATGACCAGCGCCTGACGGGCCTCCTCCAGTCGCGCCAGACGATACAGCGCCAGCGCCTTGCCCAGCAAAAGCCCCAGCCACGGCTCGCCGTCATCATTGCTGTGCTCGATTTCCTCAATCAGCGACAGGGCTCTGACGTCCTGACCATCACTTAAAAGCTGCTCAAGCAACAATTCACGAAGGCCCATGCTGTCTTCGCCGTCCAGACGGATCAAACGCTCGGCCAATTGGCGTGACTGCTCACGGGCGCCGCGCTCCATGCCGATAATCAGTCCCAGACCCAGCCTGAAGAGAATATGGTTGTCGCCATCTCCCCAAACGAAGGGACTTTCAGCCCGCTCGACAGCAGCAAGCCATGCCTCGAAACGCTGCGCCAGCGGTGAGAAAATCGACTGAAACATCCATGGCAGATTACCAAAGCGCCCGGCCAGCGCCATGGCAAGCTCCTGAAGTATTGCAGGCGTTGACAGCCACTCGGGGTGTAAACACAGGGCATCCAGCCATGGCCGGGCGTCGCGCCAGGGATCACCCTGGAGGCCACTGCCGGGCGCTTCTTCATTCTCAGTGGTGAAGTGCTGCTGCCACATCTCGTAGCGGGCATGATCCAGGTCATCCTGCTGATACTCAAGCCGTCCATCGGCATTAATGAAAAGCGACAACCGTGGCCCATGACTGGACATCGGCAACAGCCGGGTCAGCGTATCCAGCGGCTCAGCGAGCTCCTCATCGGCATAAATCATCTGCTCGGCCAGAGTCGCTTCGGGATCTTCTGCGAGCTGCTCGAGAAAGGCCTGTTGATCCTCATCAAGATCACTGCGATGCATCAATCGACGGCGCCAGAAATCGGCGCGTGCACGGGCCTGCTCGGGCTGGCCTTCGTGAAGCAGCAGCATGCTTTCAAGGTAGGCCAGCGCCGGTTCGTTGGGCATGGTCTCAAGCGTGCGAATAAAGGTCTCGCGAGCACTGGGCAGATCGTCACTGTCCAGATAGCGAAGGCACAATCGCTTCAATGCCGCACCGCGCAGAAAACCGGGACCATGCTCGACAACACTGTCCATCAGGGCCGCCTTCTTGCGAATAAAGCCGCGCTCCTGATAGACATCGCTTAAAAGCTCAAAGGCAGACTCGCTCTCCTGCGGCAGACCCTCCCAGTCAGCGTTATTGAAAAGCGACTCAAGAATGGTTTGCGCCCGCCCGAGCTGGCCCCCTTCTGCACTGACAATACCCGCTTCCAGCAGGGCCTGAGCCGGCGCCTGATGCGATGACAGTGCCTCATGCAGCGTTTTGCCGCGAAGACGCTGAAGCAGCAGCATCCACATCAGATGTGGCGGTACCTGCCCCGGCAGCATCACGCGGGCACAGCAGTCGTTATAGCGCCGGCCGGAATCACACCAGCAGGGTTCCTGAGGAGCAGGCACCGCCAGCGTTTCGATCCGATAGCCAAGACGCTCAAGAGGCATCTGATTCCAGAGCACCGGGGCCAGCGCCTGCGCCAGCCCCACATCGCCTCCAAGCAGCTCGGCGCCCTCCTTTCTTGCCCACACCATCAATGAAGGATAACGTTCTTCACGACGAATGGCGTCAAGCGCTCCCGTCGAAAACCCAAGGAGTTGGTCCACCCAGGCTGCCAGCATATTGTTCCTCCACCATGATCACGCTTATGCTAGCACGCTGACTGCCTGCGTCTCATGATAACGCCATCATGTTTGTCTCACTGATCCTCTTTCCAGAGATCAGCCGAGCTGTCCATACATGCTCTGCAGCAGCCCTTGCGTCATTACGCCCATTCTAGTTCCGGAAATACCCGCTTGTTTTCAGCACGCTTACTCCTTCGTCGACGTAAAAAACCCGATGAGCCCCGCGTTCGTCTCGAACGCGAAGGACGCGACCGCATCCGACGCATTACTCAGGCGATGAACAAGGTTCCATGGACCAACAGCGCCATGCAGATTCTCTGGGTCAGCGGCCCGGTCACGCTGCTCGGTGCCTGGGTCGGCTACCTGCTTGGCTATGGCCGCGGCCCCTCGATGGAAAACTATGTTTTTTTCATCAGCTATGCCCTGATCACGGGTCTGGCCGGGATCATCGCCAACTTTGCCCATCACCTGACCCGAGGACGCAAGCATGAGCGCTCGGCCGCCCGAGTGTCTCAGGTCCTCGATACCCTGCCGGAACTGGTGCTCATCACCCGCAATCTGATCGTTGAAAGTCTTGAAGGTGATGCTCGCCGACGCGAGGCCGCCGCCATGCTGCTGCGCAAGCATGATCTGGCGCCCGAGGGGGTGGAGCTTGCAGCGCTTGAACTGCTGGATGATGAAGAAAGCGCCCGACGCATTGCGCAGATCGATGTCTACCGGCGCGTCGGGATGCAGTCACGCATTCGCGATCTGGTGGCGCTTTATCGCGATCATATCGATCCAAGGCTCAATGAGCTTGCTGACGTGGCGCCAGAAGCCATTTCGCTACTGCGCGACCGTTTTGCCGGACGCGCCCCGGATCTGCACCAGGGCGTAGCGCGGGATGAAAACTTCATCGAGCGTGTGCTGGCAGCCATCGAGCAGGACAGTGCGCTGCTCATGACGCTGCAGGACGTCGAGGAGATGATCATTCTGGCCTTTGAGCTGCTCTGTGGTCGCCGCATTCCCATGCTGACCTTCGAGTATCGCGGACGCTGGCATCTGGCCCGTACGCTCGATGCCCTTGAACAGACCCGCTCACGCTATCGCATTCAGCAGGCCACCGGACTTTCCCGCCTCAAGGCCCTGACCGTCTATCTAGCAGAACAGTCGGGAACGCTGGTCGAAGATGCCGCCGCCGGCCTGCGCGCCGAGACCCTGACGGCCCGATGCCGTCAGGCCATGGATGCCTTGACCGAACAGATCGAACATCTGGCCAGCGGCGTTAAACAGGGCCGCAGCGATCTACGGCCTGAACTGCGTGAGCGCGCCGAAATTCTGACCAACGCCATCAAGCTGTTTCGAAGCGTGCAGGAAAACCACGACCAGATTGCCCGCAGCCACGCCACATTGATTCGTCACTCCCAGCGCTGGGAGGCCATTACCGAGCAGATGAATGACAAGGCCACCCATCTACAGGTCGGGCCGGGCAAGCGAGGACTTCGCATCCACGAAAACCATATCGAGCTGACCGACGGTGAAAAGGCGCGCGTCTGCCGCCATCTGGCTCGCTATCTCAATGAAACACGTGCTGATCGCGATCGCTATCGCTATCATCAACAGGATCATGGCACTCATGGCACCGCCACCAGCGGCCATATCGAAATGGCCAAACATCTGGCCATCGAAATTGCTCTCGCGCTCGAGCCCCATGTTCATCTCTCGCGCCCGGAAGTGCAGCGCGCCATTAATGCCACCAATGCGGCCTATTTCGGTCATCTCGAGCCGGATCTTTCTGCGGCGGCCAAGGCTGCACTGGGGGCAGCCATGGTCAACGAAATCAACGACGACCTGTCTCGCAGCGCCGAATCGCTGGCTATCGCTCTGGTCCGACACTATCGCGTAGCACTTGAACCCGAAGCGATCGACTTTTTGATCCGCCAATACGGCGCTCGTGCTTCAACGCTGAACATCCTGTCCAACATTG
The DNA here is from genome assembly GCF_002155145.1 of Kushneria konosiri. NCBI lineage: Bacteria > Pseudomonadati > Pseudomonadota > Gammaproteobacteria > Oceanospirillales > Halomonadaceae > Kushneria > Kushneria konosiri. The sequence goes on along the minus strand of NZ_CP021323.1, from coordinate 3,085,235 downwards.
ACCAGACCGCGCATCGCAACATCAGCCTTCTCAGCCAGCGGCCTGCCGGTATCGGTACCATACCAAGACGCTGGTACAGGGCGCTGATCAAGGCCAAGAGAGCATTGAACTGACATGCAACTGATTATTGCCGAAAAGCCGTCACTGGGTCGCGCCATTGCCTCGGCACTACCCGGGCGCTTCAGCCAGTCGGAAGGCGCATTGATCAGCCCCGACATTACGGTCAGCTGGTGCTTTGGCCATCTGCTCGAGCAGGCGGCCCCGGAAGCCTATGACGAGCGCTTAAAGCGCTGGCGACTGGATGACCTCCCGATAATTCCCACCCAATGGAAGCTGGTGCCCCGCCCGAAAGCGCGAGGTCAGCTGGCCATCCTGCGCCGTCTGGTCAAGTCCGCCGACAGGATCATCCACGCCGGCGACCCCGACCGCGAAGGCCAGTTGCTGGTGCAGGAAACCATTGAATATCTGGGCTGGAAGGGGCCGGTCGAGCGCCTGTTGATCAGCGACATGAACACGCCGGCCGTCAAGCGCGCCTGGCAATCGCTCGAGGACAATGCCCGATTCCAGCCGCTCTATCAGGCCGCACTGACCCGATCGAGGGCAGACTGGCTGTATGGTATCAACCTGACCCGGGCCTGGACGGTGACCGGTCAGCAGGCCGGCCTCAAGGGTGTACTCTCCATCGGACGCGTGCAGACACCGTTGCTCGGGCTGATCGTACGCCGTGACAGAACCATCGAAGAGTTTCAGCCGGTAGATTTCTATCCGCTATGGGCGGATTTCGAGACTCGCCACGGCATTGTCCGCGCCTGGTGGCAACCGGGCGATCAACACCGTCAGGATGATCAGGGACGTCTTCTGGACGCCGAACCCGCCCGGGCGCTGGCGGCAAGATTGCCCGATCAGCCTGCCGTCATTCAGGCGGTCGAGCAGAAACATCAAAGGCAGAGCGCACCGCTGCCCTATTCGCTTTCAACGCTTCAGATCGATGCGGCCCGACGCTACAAAATGTCGGCTCAATCCGTGCTCGACTGCGCCCAGCGCCTGTATGAGCGACATCGCCTGATTACCTACCCGCGCTCGGACTGTCGCTACCTGCCAGGCGATTATCTCAAGGGCGTCGGCACCACACTGCAAAACGCCTGTCAGGGCGACGACACGCTCGAGCACTGGCATGCCGGCATCGATACCGCACAAAAGTCGCGCGCCTTCAACGACAAGAAGATTGGTGCCCACCACGCCATTGCCCCCACCGGCCAGACGCCGCGCTGGCAAACCCTGAGCAGAGAGGAGCAAAACGTCTATACGCTGGTGGCGCGCAATGTACTGGCCCAGTTTTATCCAGCCTTTGAGTATCGGGATACTCGCGTCACGCTGGTCGCCCTGAAAGAGTGCTTCATGACCAAAGGCCGTGAAATCCTGCAGCCGGGCTGGCGTGTGCTGTTCAATACGCCCGATGAAGATGCCATCCTGCCGGCCATGACGCAGGGAGATAGCGCCCGGGTGACTCAGTGCGAGGTACAAACCCGCCAGACGCGCCCGCCCGAGCCCTTCACCGACGCCAGTTTAATCAATGCCATGACCCATGTGGCGCGCTATGTCACCGACAATGCGGTTCGGGCCACACTCAAGGAGACGGACGGGCTGGGAACCGAGGCCACCCGCGCCAGCATGATCGAGACACTGTTAAGTCGCGACTACGTATACCGACAGTCAGGCACCATCCGCGCCACACGACGAGGCCGCGGGCTGATCGATGCCCTGCCGGAGAGCCTCTCCGGCCCCGAGCGAACAGCACTCTGGGAACAGCGACTCTCACGCGTCCGGGAAGGCAACGATTCGCTGAGCGCCTTTCTCAATGATATGGCAGGTGAGCTCAAAACGCTGGTCAGCGACGTTGATGCCGCACGCCTTGCCTGCGCCATGCAGCAGGCCGGCGGCGAACAGCCACAGGCGAGTACCGGTCGTAAGAAAGCCACCACCCGCCGGGGCAAGGCCACCAGGCGAACCTCCTCGGGCTCGCGCAAGCGCACCGGAAAAAGCACCTCAAAAGCCGGCAATACCACCTCCTGACTTCAACGGTCTGATCAGAGTGTCTGTCTTTATCAGTGGTTCAGGCCATTAAAAAACCCGCATCAGCCATCGCTGATGCGGGTATCAGACAGAACACTCTGTCAGCGCGACACGTGCTTATTTGGCAGCGTTGTAGCGCTTTTCGACTTCTGCCCAGTTCACGACATTCCAGAACGCCTTGAGGTAGTCCGGACGACGGTTCTGATAGTTCAGGTAGTAGGCATGCTCCCATACGTCCACGCCCAGAATCGGCGTGGCGTCACAGCCACCGTAGGCAGAGGAAGAGACCGGGTTGTCCTGATTGGCAGTGGACACGATGTCCAGCTTGCCGTTTTTGACCACCAGCCATGCCCAGCCAGAACCGAAACGACCCTTGGCGGCAGTTTCAAACTTCTCGGCAAAGGCTTCAACGCTACCGAACGTCTTTTCGATGTCGTTCATCAGCGTCGGGAATTCCTTCAGACCCCGTGCGTTGGGCGTCAGGATTTCCCAGAACAGGGAATGGTTGGCATGACCGCCGGCGTTGTTGCGAAGCGCCGTGCGCTGCTCTTCGGGAACGCGGTCGAGCTGCTTGAGCAGTTCGGACGCTTCGAGACCTGCCAGATCTTCAGGAATCTTTTCCAGCGCAGCGTTTGCATTGGTCACATAGGTGTTGTGATGCTTGCCATGGTGAATTTCCATCGTCTGCGCATCGATATGGGGTTCGAGTGCATCAAATGCATAGGGCAGTTCGGGAAGCTTATAAGCCATGGTCAAACTCCTTTTCGCTCGCTGAGCGGGTTTAAACCGACGACTGCATTTCTCCCTGCAATCGTCATGAAAGTTGAGGACACAATGAGGCGGCTGACCACCTCCGCGTGCGTCCTATAAGACATTAGGCGCCAACGCTGTCTTTTCAAGGCCAACGACACAATTCTTTCTTCGCCTTTCGTGTCGTTGCCTCTCTTGCCAGGCCTATCCGGTATTGCGAAGCCCGGCTGAAATGCCTGCCATGGTCACCATCAAGGCGCGCTGAAGATCCGGTGATATTGCCCCTTCATGCTCACGGCTTCGGTACAGCAGTTCAGCCTGCAGGCCGTGTAAAGGGTCAATGTAGGGATTGCGCACATCGACGGCCTGGCGAATCAGCGGCGCATGTTCAAGCAGATGATCCTGCTGACGAATGCGCAACAGTGTGGCCTCAAGCCCTTCCAGACGCTCACGCAAGGAAGTGCCCAGCGCCCTGGAGTTTTCATCCTCGATCAGACGCTCTTCGTAGTAGGCATTGATGTCGGCATCAGCCTTGGCCAAAAGCATTTCGAGCATATCCAGGAAAGTGCCAAAGAAAGGCCACTCGTTCATCATCTCACGTAGACGCGCCATGCCTTCTTCACTGTCACTGCGCTCGGCAAAGGCAGCATCGCTGCCCAGCCATGCCGGCAGCATCAAACGCGTTTGCGTCCAGGCAAATATCCAGGGGATGGCTCTGAGCGTTTCAACGCCACCCGTTGCGCGACGCTTGGCCGGACGTGATCCGAGCGGCAGACCGGACAGCGCCGTCTCCGGCGTCACGGAGCGGAAATAGGGCACAAAGGCTGGATCTTCCCGCACGATTCCCGAATACACCTGATGGGCGCGTGCGGCGAGATGATCCATTTCCTCGCGCCACTCCTGCTTCGGCTCGATCGGCGGCAGCAGCGTGGCTTCAAGTACGGCGCTGAGATAGATCTCCATCGAGCGTACGGCAATTCGAGGCTGGCCGAACTTGAAGCGAATCATCTCGCCCTGCTCGGTAACGCGCAGACTGCCCTGAACCGAGCCGGGAGGCTGGGAGAGGATGGCCGCATGCGCCGGGCCGCCCCCACGGCCCACCGTGCCGCCACGGCCGTGGAACAGCGTCAGCGTCACACCATGCTCATGACACACATTCACCAGGCGTTCCTGAGCACGATACTGCGCCCAGGCGGCCGCCAGCTGCCCGGCATCCTTGGCCGAATCCGAGTAGCCAATCATGACTTCCTGGCGAGCATCGATCAGTGCCTGATACTCCGGCATGCCCAACAGGTCGTTGATGACGTGGCCGGCACGATCCAGATCGTCCAGCGTTTCAAAAAGCGGGGAAATGGGCAGGCTGACCCGGCCGCCAACCGCCTTCATGAGCAGCGCCACGGCCAGCACGTCACTGGCCTGACCGGCCATGGAAATGACATAGGAGCCCAGCGCTTCGCTGTATTCGGAGCCGATCACCTCAAAGGTATCGAGCACCTCTCGTACCTCATCCGAGCAGGGCCATTTTGACGGAATCAGCGGACGCGGCGACCCCAGCTCCTTGAGCAGAAATTCGCGGCGGGCGGACTCATCCCATTCGGCGTAGTTGCCCAGCCCCAGATACTGGGTCAGCTCTTCGAACACCTGCGTATGGCGCGTGGACTCCTGACGGATATCCAGACGGGTCATGGTGGTGCCGAAACACGCCACGCGGCGTAGCGTGTCCAGCAGCGCCCCGTTGGCGATTACATCAAGGCCACAGGCCATCAGTGAGTGGTAACAGGCTTCCAGTGGCGCCTGCAGGGCTTCGCGGGTGTCCACCGTGGGTCGCTCGCCGCTCCAGCCGTGCCCTTCCCAGATCATCTGAGCCTTGTCACGGGTTGCTGCCAGACGCTGCTCAAGATCGCTGAGCACCTTGCGATAGGGTTCCGGGCAGGGTCCGCCGGCCAGTTCGATCAGCTCGGGGGTGGCCTTCCACATCGACAGTTCAAGGCGCAGCTGTTGAACGTCACGCCGGAAGCTTTCTGCCGCACGATGGCGCTCGAGCAGCAGTACTTCGCGGGTCACTTTTGAGGTGACATTGGGATTACCATCACGGTCGCCGCCCATCCACGAGGCAAACCGGATGGGCGCGGCTTCCAGCGGTAGTCTGCGGCCTGCACGCGCCAGCAGCATCTGATCCAGCTCACGATAGAAGGTCGGTACGGCCTGCCAAAGCGACTGCTCGATCACCGCCAGCCCCCAGCGGGCCTCATCGACCGGCGTCGGCCGTTCAGCCCGTATTTCGCTGGTGTGCCAGGCCTGACTGACCAGCTCATTCAGCCGACCCTGGAGCTGCTCCAAACGCTCGGGATATTCTTCGCTGCCGTTGATCTCTGCCAGACAGAGATTGATGGCATCGTATTTGCGAATCAGGGTTCGTCTGACCACCTCGGTCGGATGCGCCGTCATGACAAGCTCGATGCGCATCGAGGCAATCCGTTCGAGAAGCGCTTCTCCATCATGCCCTTCCCTGGTCAGACGCTCGAGCAGCTCATCCAGGCGTGGCTGAGTGCCGGGGCGGTAATCCTCGACTCGCCGAAAGCGACCGCGATAGTGCTGCTCGGCCAGGTTGGCAAGATTGAGGAACTGATTAAAGGCCCGCGTCACCGGCAGCATGCGCTCCTCTGGAAGCGCACGCAGATAGTCGATCAGTTCAGCACGGGCACCGGCATCCTTGCGCCCCTGCTTGGCCAGTGCCCGAATTTTCTCGATCTGGTCAACAAAATCGGTGCCCAGATCATCGGCAATGGTGTGTCCCAGACTGTCGCCGAGCAGACGCACATGCTCACGCAGGGAGGCATGAAGCACATTGTCTTCCAGCGCATTATCGTTATTGGGAACCTCCCCTGAAGAGGTACCTTCAGGGGCAGAAGAAGAAACGTGTTGCATGAAAGACTCCGCGAGGCTCATGACAGGAAGCAAGAGCCTGACGCGGACGAGAGACAACAACAACACTACAACAATGACTTGCGACCAAAGTCGAAGGCGCTAACGAGTCATGATGGCTATTCGCGCTCAATGCGTTTGGCGTCCTGCCAGTGACGCTCCAGGGTATCGAGATCGGTATCACCAATGGCCTGGCCACTGGCCTGCACGGCATTTTCAAGGTGACGAAAACGACTTTCAAAACGCTTTCCGGTACCGCGCAGTGCCTGCTCCGGATCGATGTCCAGATGACGCGCCAGGTTGACCATTGCGAACAAAAGATCCCCCAGCTCGGCGCTCATGTTTTCCTGATGGCCGGCCTCAATCTCGACTTCGAGCTCGGCCAGTTCTTCTCGCACCTTCTCCAGGGCACCACGATGGTCCGGCCAGTCAAAACCCGCTCGTGCGGCACGGCTTGAAAGCTTGCCTGCTCGTGACAGCGCCGGTAGTGCCAGCGGAATATCATCAAGCAGAGATCTTGCCTCACGCGCCTTGCGCTCGTCAGCCTTGCGACGCTCCCAGCGCTGCCCGACCTCGGAAGTATCTACATCGGCCGCTGCCACATCCTGACGGCGCGAACCGAGATGTCCCTCTGGAAACACGTGCGGATGGCGAGCAATCATCTTGGTGGTCAATACATCCACCACATCGTAAAAATCAAAGCGCCCTTCCTCGCTACCAAACTGGGCGTAGTAGACGATTTGAAACAGCAGATCGCCCAGCTCACCGGGCAGCTCGTCAAAGGCGCGCCGCTCGATGGCATCAGCGACCTCGTGAGCTTCCTCAAGCGTGTGGGGGACGATCGAATCCCAGTGCTGGGTCACATCCCAGGGGCATCCTTGCTGCGGATCTCGAAGTACCCGCATCAGCAGTAATAAATCATCCAGCGTGTAGCGCGGTGATGCTTCCATCAAATTACCCTTTTGCACTGAAAACACTGTCTACAGGGGGTCCTGCAGGCTGCCACCGCCCTGACGCAGCCGACGAATATCGGTCACATTGGTCAACTGACCGATCCGGTTGATCACCTTTGACAGTGCATCAAGACCGGATACTTCCAGCGTGATTTTCAGTGTCGCCATATGGTCATCACGATTGGTCGACGTATTGACCCCCAGCACGTTGACCTTTTCATTGGAGAGGATGCCGGTCACATCGCGCAGCAGATTGGAGCGATCCCAGGCCTTGATTTCAATATCGACCGGATACTGGATCGGCTGCTGCTGTCCCCATTCGACCTGGACAATACGGGCCGGCTCATCACTTTGAAGCTGCAGTATATTGGGGCAGTCCTGACGATGAACGGTCACACCCCGTCCCTGAGTGATAAAGCCCACGATGTCATCGCCGGGGACAGGATGACAGCAGTTCGCCATCTGGGTCTTGAGATTGCCGACCCCCAGCACGGTGATGGTATCGGTATTCTCTCGTACGCCCTGACGACGTGGACGGGCGAGCAGACGATCCAGCTCATCAACGTCTTCGGTTTCACCAAAAAGGTGCTGCGCCTGGGAAAGCACCTGCCCGATTCGCAGATCGCCGGCACCAATCGCGGCGTACATGTCCTCTGGATTGTTGTAATTGACCGACTGAGCCAGGCGCGCGCGATCCAGACGCTCGAGATCAAGACGACGAAACTCACGCTCCAGCAGAACCCGCCCTTCTTCTTCGTTTTGTTCTCGCGCCTGCTGCTTGAACCAGGACTGGATCTTGGCACGGGCCCGGGAGGTGCATACATATCCAAGCGAGGGATTGAGCCAGTCTCGGCTTGGCCCACCCTTGGTGGCATTGAGAATTTCTACCTGCTGGCCGGTCTTCAAACGATAGGTCAGCGGCACGATGCGACCATCCACCTTGGCGCCACGACAGTGATGACCGACCTCCGTATGGACGCGGTAGGCAAAGTCGATCGGTGTGGCCACCCGCGGCAAATCAATGACATGACCATCGGGCGTAAAGACGTAGATGCGATCCGGGGCGATATCGGAGTTGAGCCCTTCGGTCAGGTCGGTAAGCTCACCGACCTCTTCCTGCCACTCAAGCACCTGACGCAGCCAGGCAATCTTTTGCTCATAGCTGCGACTCTTGGAGTCGACATCGGTGCCCTTGTAGCGCCAGTGCGCGCATACACCAAGCTCGGCGTCCTCATGCATGGCAAAGGTTCGAATCTGGATTTCCAGCACCTTGCCTTCCGGGCCGAAAACTGCCGTGTGCAGGGATTGATAACCATTTTTCTTGGGGTTGGCGATATAGTCATCAAACTCGTTGGGCACGTGATGCCAGAGCGAGTGCACGATGCCCAGTACCGTGTAGCAATCGGTCACCTCGGGAACAAGCACCCGAACGGCACGCACATCATAGACCTGTGAAAAATCGATGTGCTTGCGCTTCATCTTTCGCCAGATCGAATAGATGTGCTTGGCACGTCCGGACAGGTCATAGCGTGTGATGTTTTGCGCCTCGAGAAGACGCTTCAGGGTATCCACGACATCGTGAATGTAACGGTTGCGATCCAGCCGCTTCTCCGCCAGCTGTTTGGCAATGGTCTTGTAATCGCTTTCATGCAGGTAACGAAAGGAAAGGTCTTCCAGCTCCCACTTGATCTGACCGATGCCCAACCGATGCGCCAGAGGCGCATAGATATCAAAGACCTCGCGTGCCACCCGCAGAGCCCGCTCACGCGAGCCATCCTTGACCTGACGCAACATGCTGGTGCGCTCGGCAATCTTGATCAGGGCGACTCGAACATCATCGACCATGGCCACCAGCATCTTGCGCAGATTTTCCTGCTGATTGTGCTGGGTCATGCCCTGATGATCCGGCGCCTGCAACTGCGAGATGGCCGCCATGCGCAGTACACCGTCGATCAACCTTGAGACCTCTGCTCCAAACTCGCGCTCAATGACTTCCAGACGCGTCAGGCCCTCTCGCACACTGCGGTACAAAACCGCAGCTGTAATGGCCTGCTGATCGAGCTTGAGCTCGCTGAGGATATCGGCCATTTCAAGACCGATACGAAAGGCGGAGTAGATATCACGCCAGGCAGGCTGCTGGCTGGCCGCCTCCTGGTTGATCTTCGCTGCAAATCGACACGCACGTTCAAGCTCGGCCGGGTCCTTGAGCGCGACTTCGCTTTGAAGATGTGTCATCCAGGTCGTGATATCGACCCGTCCATCGGCATCGAGCGGCTGATCTTCACGAACCTTGACCATGTAACGCGATTCCCATCATGTCTTTTATGTAGGCTGACGCTCGAGCAGCACCAGCGATTCCAGATGTGCCGTCTGCGGAAACATGTCAGCTACGGCTGCCCTGACCAGACGATAGCCCCCGCTGATTAAAAGATGCACATCGCGTGCCAGCGTGGCCGGCTCACAGGACACATACAGCACACGTGAGGGCCCTTTAACGGCCAGCGACTGACAGATCCCCTGAGCACCGGCGCGCGGCGGGTCAAGCACGACAAGCGCGGCGTCCTCAAGGCCGGCAGGCGCACTGGCCAGATCCGCACGGCGTGCTTCAACATGATCCGACACACCTGCTGCCTCTGCATTATCGCGCAGGCGTTGCACCATTGATTCCCGACCTTCGTAGGCGATGACTCGAGCCCCTGCAGCTGCAAGCGTCAGCGAAAAATTGCCCACACCGGCAAAAAGATCCACGACCGGCATTGCCTCACTCACTTCAGCCCATGCCAGCACCTGCGCTACCAGCTGATGATTAACCTCGGCGTTGGCCTGCAAAAAATCGCCACTTCGCACATGGATATTCAAAACCTCGTTTCCGGGCTGGGCACGATAATGGGGCCACGTGTCAGGGTAATCATCCAGACGCTCCAGAACCGGCGTATCCCCTTCACCACAAAGAACGCTCAAAAGTATTTCATGCGTTCTGGCAAAGGCCTGCCAGCGCGCCAGATCGCCGGGCACACGCCGCAGCTGGCGCAGGGTGATCATGACGTGATCGTCTCCGGCCACCAGCTCGATATGTCCCAGACGCCGCGGCACCTCAAGGGTTTCGATCAGGGCACGCAGCGGCTCGATCAGCGCTTCAAGGCGCGGATCAAGAATCGGGCACTGTTCGATGTTGAACAGTCGATCCTGCCCCCGCACCCGGTAGCCCATATGGATGCGATCGTCACTCCCAACACGCACTCCCAGACGCGCGCGACGGCGATACCCCCACGCCTGTCCGGCAAGCGTTAGCGGTTCAGGCAAGGCAATGTCGTGACGCGCCAGATGCTCACGAAGCACCTGTTGCTTGTGGCGACGCTGCCCGTCAGTGGCCTGGTGCTGCAGATCGCACCCTCCACAACGACCAAAATGCGCACAGCCAGGCGTGACCCGCTCATCAGAGGCCTTGAGAACACGGCGCACGTGTCCTTCATCATATCGCCCGTGCTGGGTATGAATGGCCACCTCGATTTCTTCACCGGGCAACGCCTGCTCGATAAAAAGGATCTTGCCCTCCCGATCATGCGCTACACCGCGCCCATCGTGCGCCAGACGCTCGATCACGACACTGCCTTCGTCGTCGCGTTTGGCCCCCGGTGATTCAAGACGCTTGCGCGTGGCGGATCGCTGCTGACGACGCTGTCCCAACATGGCCATGATCAGTGATGCTCCGGCGCGTAAAGACCGGTGGAGAGATAGCGATCCCCTCGATCACAAACGATAAAGGCAATCACGGCATTATCGACCTCATGAGCAATGCGAAGCGCACCGGCCAGCGCACCGCCCGAGGAAACCCCGGCCAGAATGCCCTCCTCGCGCGCCAGACGTCGCATGTGCTCTTCAGCCTCCTGCTGGCCGATATCGATGATTCGATCGACCCGCGACTGTTCAAAAATGCTCGGTCGATAGGCTTCAGGCCAGCGACGGATACCAGCAATGCTCGCCCCATCCTCGGGCTGAAGGCCGACGATCTGGATCGCATCGTTTTTGGATTTCAGATAGCGCGACACCCCCATGATGGTGCCGGTGGTGCCCATGGAGCTGACAAAATGAGTGATCCTGCCCTGCGTCTGCTCCCAGAGCTCGGGACCGGTCGTCTCAAAATGGGCCAGCGGATTATCATGGTTGGCAAACTGATTGAGCGGCTTGCCCTCTCCGCGAGCAATCATGGCATCGGCCATGTCTCGGGCACCTTCCATGCCCTGCTCCCTGGTCACCTCGATCAGACGGGCGCCATAGGCGGCCATGGCCTGCTTGCGCTCGCTGCTGGCGTTGTCCGGCATGATCAAAACCATTTTGTAGCCGCGGATGGCAGCGGCCATGGCCAGCGCAATGCCGGTATTGCCGGAGGTCGCTTCGATCAGCGTATCGCCGGGCACAATCTCGCCACGGGCTTCAGCATGGGCAAGCATCGAAAGCGCCGGCCGGTCCTTGACCGAACCGGCGGGGTTATTGCCCTCAAGCTTGGCCAGCAGCGTATTGCTGCCCACCTGAAGTCGCTTGAGACGCACCAGCGGGGTATGCCCGATGGTGGATTCAATTGTGGGGTAATCCATGCAGCGCTCCAGAATCAACGGGATGCCAGAAAAGAGCCTATTATAGCGCGGCCCGCTTAACGCTTTGTTTTCAGTCCGGTCGCTCGAACGTGCTATAGGCGCGTGCCTGCACCATCAAACGCTTCATCTCTCGCACCGCTTCCCCCAGACCGGTCAACGCCGCACGCGACACGATGGCATGGCCAATGTTGAGTTCATGGAACCAGGGCATGGCCGCAATGGCCTCCACGTTGTGATAATGCAGGCCGTGGCCCGCGTTGACGGTCATGCCAAGCTCATGAGCCATCTCCGCGGCCGCGGCAATACGGGCAAGTTCGATATCGGCATCCTGACGTGATGCCTCCACCCAGGCACCGGTATGCAGCTCAATCACGGGAGCACCGGCATCAAGGGCCGCACGAATCTGGTCCGGTTCGGGATCGATAAACAGTGAGACCTCACAGCCGGCCGCACTCAGGCGCTGACAGGCCTTGCGAATACGATCAAGACCTCCCACCACATCCAGCCCGCCCTCGGTGGTCAGCTCTTCGCGCTTTTCAGGCACCAGACAGACGTTGGCCGGCTGGAGGCGCTCTGCAAGGGCGATCATCTCCTCGACCACGGCCATTTCAAGGTTGAGGCGCGTATTGAGCATTCGGGTGGCAAGCTCGATGTCGCGATCCTGAATATGGCGACGGTCCTCGCGCAGGTGCATGGTGATACCATCAGCACCGGCTTCTTCACTGATCAGGGCAGCCTTTACCGGGTCAGGAAAACGTGTGCCGCGCGCCTGCCTCAGCGTTGCGATGTGATCAACATTGACGCCCAGCAGAATCCGTGGCGGCAAGGCGTTGGCGATTTGATCGGACATGTCATTCTCCTTCAGCGTGTGCCGTTTCGACGGCGGCGCATCAGCTCATTCATCAATTCACGAGAGCGCAGCTCACGGCTTCCCAGCAGCGGTGCCAGCGCCTGACGCATCAAGACACGGGCGGTGCCGGCAAGGCCCGAGGAATCCCAGTCCCCACGCGCCAGCCAGCCCAGCGCACGCGCTTCGAAAGCCGGCCCCTCTGCAGGCGCAGGACGAAAACGCTTCAGGGAAGGGTCGTAAAGATAGCGCCCCTCACGGTCCAGCGGCCTGTCCTGCTCATCAAGAAAGACAGGCTCACTGTCGAGTGCCTCAAGAAGCGTAATTTCAAAGCGCCTGAGCGCACCACTGCGTCGCTCGGGAAAGGGCAAGGCCTCAAGCAGCGCAGCATAAAAGGCAAACAGGGTTTCTACCGGCATCGACAGCGGCAAAAGACGACTCATCAGCTCATTGGCATAGAGGCCGCAGATGAGCCCTTCTCCTGCCAGCATGGCTCCCGGCCCCTGGGATTCGATAACTCTTAACGTTTTCAGATCCCCCTCACCCTGCCAGGTCAGATGCAGCGGTGTGAAGGGTTGAAGACGATGCCGCGTTCGGCTGCCCGGACGCATGACCCCACGGGCCACGGCGCGGATACGGCCGTCATGCAGGGTCAGAATATCGGCCAGCGCACTGGTCTCACGCCAGGCCTGGCGATGCAGCAGATACGCCGGCTGCAATTCCATGATCAGTCCAGATCGTAACCAAGGCTTTTCAGGGCGCGCGCATCATCCGACCAGCCTCGCTTGACCTTGACCCAGAGCTTGAGCATGACCTTGCAGTCAAAGGCCCGTTCCATTTCGAGACGGGCTTCCTGACCAATCTTCTTGATGCGCTCGCCCCCTTCTCCGATCAGAATCTTTTTCTGGCCATCGCGCTCGACCAGCATCAGGGCATGAATATGGATGATGTGGCCTTCATCGCGAAACTGCTCGACTTCAACCGTCATCTGATAGGGCAGCTCGTCACCGAGCTGACGCATGACCTTCTCACGCACCAGTTCAGCGGCCAGAAAGCGCTGACTGCGATCGGTGATCTGGTCTTCGGGGAAGAAATGGACATTCTGCGGCAGGTGTTTGGCCACTTCGGCTTCAAGTGCCTCAACGTTGGTGCCATGGCGCGCCGAGATCGGCACGATGGCGGCAAAGTTGCGACGCTTTTCAAGCTCGGCCAGCCAGCCCATGAGTTTTGAGCGATCCTCGATCCAGTCCACCTTGTTGACCGCCACAATCACCGGCGCCTGAACATGAGAGAGCTTCTCGAGCACCACGTCGTCTTCATTGGTCCATTTCGTACGATCCACGATAAAGACCACGCAGTCGATATCACGCAACGCCTGAGTGGCCGCCTGATTCATGAAGGCATTGATGGCCCGGTTGCGATCCTTTTGCATGATGTGGATACCCGGCGTGTCCACATAGATGGTTTGCGTATCGGCTTCGGTCTTGACGCCCATGACCTGATGTCGGGTCGTCTGCGGACGTCGAGAAGTAATTGAAATCTTTTGACCCAGAATGCGGTTCATCAGGGTCGATTTACCCACGTTGGGCCGGCCGACAATGGCCACAAATCCACAGCGCGTGGACGCACCGGATTCGGGAGTGTCGTCCGTGGTGATATCGTTCATGAAATGCTCCACGTTAACGTGTGTCCGGTGTTGAAGGGATGATGTGGTGTTCCGGGTATCGAGTGTCAGGACGAGCACTCATCGTCGGGCTGACTCAATCATCGACAGCGCCTGCTCGGCCGCCTGCTGCTCGGCATGGCGGCGACTGGCGCCGGTACCGGTCGTTGGCGCCTTGAGCACCTCAACATGGCAGCTGACCGTAAACTGCTGGGCATGAGCCTCTCCTTCAATATTGAGAACCTCATAACGGGGCAGCGGGATCTGGCGAGACTGCAGAAACTCCTGCAGGCGTGTCTTGGGATCCTTCTGGGTGTCCTCAAGATTGAGCGCCTTGAGGCGCGCCTCGTACCAGGCCAGCACACAGCGTCTGACGGCAACCATGTCACTATCAAGATAGATCGCGCCAATGATGGCTTCCACGGCATCGGCGAGAATGGAATCGCGACGATGACCGCCACTTTTCATCTCACCGGAGCCCAGACGCAGAAACTGGCCAAGCTCGAATTCGCGTGCCAGCTCAGCCAGTGTCTCTCCCTTGACAAGTCGCGCTCTAAGCCTTGAAAGCTGACCCTCACGGGCCTGGGGAAAGCGCGCATAAAGTGCCTCGCCCACGACAAAGTTGACAATGGAATCGCCCAGAAACTCGAGCCGCTCGTTATTGGCACCGCCGTAGCTGCGATGCGTCAGGGCAAGTTCAAGGCGGCTCTTGTCGTCAAAACGATAGCCGAGACGGTCGCTGAGGATGTTGAGGGAACTGCTCACGAGATAGTCGCTTTATTCAATGAAACAGGCATAAATGATAACAGAAGCTGTCCTTTGACAGCTTCTGTCAGATGGGATTTTCCATCAGAACCTTCTGACGGAAAGAAAACGGCAAGGATCAGTGCAACAATCTGGCTTTCGTGAAATCCGGCAAACCACCGTTCCAGTGCATCCAGACGCCAAAGGCACGCCCCACAATGTTTTCTTCAGGAACAAAGCCCCAGTAACGGCTATCGTTTGAATCATCGCGGTTGTCACCCATCATGAAATAGTGACCGGGCGGCACGGTGACTTCACTCATCTGCGGGCCGGGCGCATCAAGATTATTGAAGATATGATGCTCAACGCCCTTGAGATATTCCCTGTAAAGCGCTTGCGTATCGTTGACGCTGTTGTCATCCAGAAGCTCCTTTCGAACCGGCTGTCCGTTGATATAGAGCTGCTTGTCCTGATATCGGATGCGATCTCCCGGGACACCGATCACGCGCTTGATATAGTTGACCGATGGATCTCCCGGGAAGCGAAACACCATGATATCGCCACGCTCGGGCTCGCCAATGTCCAGAATCTTTGTATTGATCACCGGCAGACGAAGCCCATAGGAAAACTTGCTGACGGCAATGAAATCTCCGACGTCAAGCGTTGGCTCCATTGAGCGCGACGGAATCTGGAACGGTTCAATGACGAAGGAACGAAGCACCAGTACCACCAGCAGCACCGGAAAAAAGGCCCTGGAATAATCCACATACCAGGGCTCCTTCGGCGCACCAGACGCTGCCGTATCATGAGTAACCTCTCCCGGTGGCCGGCTGCCCCCTGCAGAAGCCCTGCGCCGACGACGCAATACAACAATGTCGAGTAGCCAGATCGTCCCGGTCACAAAAACGGCGACCACCAGCAGAAGTGAAAAATCCATTACGTACTTTCCCGACTCACGGGAGCGTAGCCGGGGCTACGCTCAATCATTGACTTTCAATACGGCCAGGAAGGCATCCTGCGGAATTTCGACCTTGCCGACCTGCTTCATGCGTTTTTTACCCTGCTTTTGCTTGTCGAGCAGCTTGCGCTTTCTCGACACATCGCCACCGTAGCATTTGGCCGTCACGTTCTTGCGCAAAGCCTTGACAGTGGAACGAGCCACAACATGGCCACCCAGTGCTGCCTGTATGGCCACATCAAACATCTGACGAGGGATCATCTCCTGCATCTTTTCGACCAGCGAGCGTCCGCGCTGATGAGACTGGTCACGATGGACAATCGTTGCCAGCGCATCGACCCGATCCCCGTTGATCAGAACATCCAGACGGGCAAGTTTTGCGGCATCAAAGCGCTCAAAGCTGTAATCCAGTGAAGCGTAACCTCTCGAAATGGATTTCAATCGGTCAAAAAAGTCCATCACGACTTCACTCATTGGCAGCTCGTAGACCAGCTGCATCTGACTGCCCAGCACCTGCATGTCGAGCTGCACACCACGGCGAATTACACACTCGTTGATGACATTGCCGACGTATTCCTGCGGCACGAGGATATTGGCGCGCACGATGGGCTCGCGAATTTCCTGAACCGAAGACATATCGGGCAGCTTTGACGGGTTGGAGACATACAAAAGCTCCCCATCCTCCATTTCAAGCTCATAAATAACGGTCGGCGCGGTCGTGAGAAGATCGAGACCGTATTCCCGCTCAAGACGCTCCTGCACGATCTCCATGTGCAGAGTACCGAGGAAGCCCACGCGAAAGCCGAAACCGAGCGCATCCGAGTTCTCGGGAATGTAGTCCAGCGAAGCATCGTTGAGTGCCAGCTTTTCAAGCGCGTCACGAAAATCTTCGTAGTCATCGGAGCTGATGGGGAACATGCCGGCGTAAACCTGCGGCTTGACCTTCTGAAAGCCGGGCAAACGCTCAACCTGAGGGGTTTTGGCGTGAGTGATGGTATCGCCCACCGGCGCCCCATGAATGTCCTTGATACCCGCGATGACAAAGCCGACCTCACCGGCGCGCAGCATACCGGTGCTTTTCTGGCGCGGCGTAAAGATGCCGATATCACTGACTTCCCACTCACGCCCGGTGGATTTCATCAGGATCTTGTCGCCCTTTTTAAGCGTCCCGTCGAAAAGACGAACCAGCGAGACCACGCCCTGATAGTTATCGAACCAGGAATCAATGATCAGCGCCTGAACCGGCTTGTCGACATCTCCCTTAGGAGGTGGGATAAAGCTGACCAGTCGCTCCAGCAATTCTTCCATGCCAAGCCCTGTCTTGGCCGATACCTGTGGCGCATTGTCTGCCTCAAGCCCGATGATTTCCTCGATTTCATGGCTGACCTTGGCAGGGTCGGCCTGCGGCAGATCCATCTTGTTCAGCACCGGCAGTACTTCGAGCCCCTGCTCGATGGCGGTATAGCAGTTGGCCACAGACTGGGCTTCGACCCCCTGACCGGCGTCTACCACCAGTAATGCTCCTTCACAGGCATACAGCGAGCGCGACACCTCATACGAGAAATCGACGTGCCCGGGCGTATCAATGAAGTTGAGCTGATAGACAGCGCCGTCTTCGGCCTTGTAATCCAGAGTGACCGACTGGGCCTTGATCGTGATGCCACGCTCACGCTCGAGATCCATCGAATCGAGCACCTGCTCCTTGAGCTCGCGCTCGGTCAGCCCGCCGCAAATCTGGATGATGCGATCAGCCAGTGTCGACTTGCCATGGTCGATGTGGGCAATGATCGAAAAATTGCGGATGTGTTTCAGCGTCCCGTTGCTTGCGTCATTCGTCATTCGAGGTGGTCACCTGTTAAAGCATCGTGAACCATGAAAGATCAGCACCACACGAAATCCGCGCGCTGTCCATGGCCGAAAATGGGCGCATTGTAGCGTGTTGGGGAATCAGGTGATAGGCAATGCCATGATGGACATCCAAAGTGCAGAACGCACAAGGGAATCGACAAGGGGACCCGTTCGGGTCCCCTTTATCAGCCAACTCGATCAATGTGAACCAGGCCGCAACGGAACAAACAGCGTGGCGCCATCGCGATTGATACGCACCGGCACCGCTTTTTTGTCATCCAGTTGATTGACGAGCTTGCGCAGCGTTTCAACGGAATCCACCGCCTTGCCTGCAAGTTCAACGATCACATCGCCCGGTTGCAGACCGGCGTGTGCAGCAGCACTGTCTGGCGCCACCTGCTGAACCAGTACACCGGCATCGATACCAAGCTGCTGTTGCTGCTCGGGACTCAGCTCCGAGACCGAAAGACCAACGCTGTCACTGGCAGCCTTCGAGACGTTACCGCCATCACTGTCGGTATCGGGCCACTGCCCTACCTTGACCTTGATCGTCTGCTCGTGACCATCGCGCTGCACACGCAGATCAATGCTGTCTCCCGGCGAGACACGCCCGACGAGACGTGGCAGCGCATCGGACGATTCGATATCGCTGTCACCGGCCTTGAGAATGATGTCGCCCGAGCGCAAACCCGCTTTTTGAGCCGGACTATCCGGTGCAACATCAGCGATCAGGGCCCCGCGGGCACGGTCCAGCCCAAAGGAATCGGCCAGATCTTCGGAGACGGGCTGGATGACCACGCCCAGCCAGCCGCGATCAACACGACCGTTATCCTTGAGCTGATCGGCAATATCCATGGCAACATTGATCGGGATGGCAAAGGAGACCCCCATGAAACCGCCGCTGCGGGTAAAGATCTGGGAGTTGATGCCGACCACTTCCCCCTCCAGATTGAAAAGCGGCCCGCCCGAATTGCCAGGGTTGATCGCCACATCAGTCTGGATAAACGGCACATAGCTGTCGGTAGGCAGCGTACGATTGATGGCACTGACAATACCTGCCGTGACGGAGTGATCGAAACCGAAGGGAGAGCCGATCGCGGCCACCCACTCACCGGTTTCAAGGCGGTCAGAGTCACCCATCCTGAGCGTGGGAAGATCGTTGGCATCGACCTTGATCAGGGCGATATCCGTTTTCTGATCCTGCCCGACCACTTTTGCCTTGAGCTCACGGCGGTCGTTAAGCCGAACCGTCACGGTATCAGCGCCATCGATGACATGGGCGTTGGTCAGAATGTAGCCATCCTTGCTGATGATGAAACCGGAGCCCAGTGAACTCAGTGTTCTGCTCCCCCCCTGATCGGGCACCCCACCAAAGCCTGGCGGCATCTGATCGCCGAAAAAGTGTCGAAAGATATCCGGCAACTGCTGGTTGGGACCGATCATGCCGGAACGAGCGGCAGCTTCACGCGTCGTCGAAATGTTGACCACCGCCGGCGCAGCGCTTTTAACCAGCGACGTAAAATCCGGCAGGCCATTTCGCTGCTCAACAGCTCTGGCGGGCAGAGAGATGATCGTTAGGGTGACCATCAACAACATTAAAATCGTAGCCTGCCAACGACGGGCAAACTGACGGTTGAGGGAAGTATCATTGAGAGGCGGGTAATGAAATGACAGATCGGCCATCTTCGGACTCCGGATACTCTTGTTGGCTATGGAGATAGCAGGTGGGGAGATCAGGCAGGGAGCACACGCTGTTCCTGACTGATCCTGTAGACCCTTAAGAATGAATCAAGTTTCCTTGGCTCAATGAACAATGAGGTTCATCGCAGAGCAGGTAGTTTGACAGGGCTACCTTAATGGGAGGTTGTGTCACTCTCGATCGAGGCATCACCCTCGTGATCCGGGTCTTTTGGCAGACGCATCCCGGATACCACACGAGTAAGCACGGGCGCCGGCATCGCACCCACGGCGATGACCTGCCATGTCTGACCATCATGCTGCAGGTGACGTGCCGCGGCGCGGAAGTTGCCCAGCTGATGCACCCCTTCTCTCAGCGCCGTACCATCTTCGGCCGGCCCTGCAAAAAGACTGAGTGTCGCAAGCCCATCGCTGTACAGCTCGCGCTCAAGATCTGCGCCATTGAGCGTGACCTCAAGTGACGCAGGCTGGCGATAGAATCCATCCGGCAACCAGTCAGGGTGCCAGTCGGCTTCAGGTAAGGCAGCACCGCCGGAATCATGGAGATAAAGCGTATCACTGGAGCGTACCAGTGAATCAATGCGTACAATCTGTACGGTATCAACGACCTGACCCTGTGCATTCAACAGCTGTTGACGAAGGGGAAGACCGCTGGCGATGTCGATCCACAACCGATGAGGAAAACGCTGATCATCGCGCGGTGTGACATCCATTACAACGGCCTTGCGTCCGGCTACAACATCGCGTGCAATCAGGCTGAAGTCATAATGCTTCCGAAGCTGTTCCACGGTATCGTCGATGGACGCCAGATGCGGAGAATGGTCCTCCCCTTTCATCCACCAGAGCCCGGGAGAGTGCCCTTTTTGCTCGATGGTTTCGGCAGGACCATCCAGAAACTGTATACGCTCCTGCTCCTGCCCATCATCGATACGATGCTCAAACAGGAAAGTCCTGAGAGAGCCCATGCCCAGCTTCAATGCTACCGCCTGAAAGGCATGACAGCGTTCTGCCAGCAGGCTGCGCCTGAACCATTGTTCACCGTCGTCGCCAACCTTCTGGTCCAACTGACCGCAGGAAATCTGCGCCACGCTGCTGTTGTCCGCTTCACCGGCATCGGCCTGAACGGCAGACAGGGGCGAAAACAGCATGGCACCCATCAAAGAAGCACAAAACCATTGTCGCATCGCTTGAAGGTCCGCCTTACTCGCCACTTGCAGGTGCAAGCCCCTGCATGTTCGCCATCCAGACATTGCTGCGATAGCCTGCCTGCTCGACATGTCGGTTTAGATAGTTTTGAAGCACTTCCGCCTGCTGACGATCATTACGTGCCGCATCTTCTTCTCCCGGCGCCATGAACCAGGAAGTCTGAGCGCCGATAGGCATCACATTGCCACCTTCCTGACCGGTCGAACGGAAAGATGCCAGAGACGCCATGGCACCATTACTGCCCGCCATGGTACCCGTGCCATCAATGGTCGCATCGCTTGATGCCAGACTCGTACCGCCGTTGCCTGGTACGCTGTCCACGCCCGTATTGGCCCGGTAGACCTGAACACCGGTCATGACCATAAGGCTTACGGCTGCTGCGATGGCAGCGCTGCCCATAAAGGAGAACGGTACGGTACGCCGGTGTGTCTCATGTCCCGAGACGACATCTTCCATGCGTTCATGCTCAAGACGGGCAAGGATGGAGGCAGACAAATCGGTTGACGCCCCGTTAATGCTCTCACGCTGCATTACACTGCGCATGAGATGATAGCGACGCCAGGTATCGGCCTCTTCGGAAGCGTCTTCAAACAGGGACTTGAGCACCCGACGAGTCTCGAACTCGCTGCACTCGCCATCCATTAATGCCGAAAGGGATTCCCGTACTTTCTGATTCATACCCAGACACCCTCAAACCTGTCGTGACGCATCGTCACGGTATGATAGACAGCCCAAAATCGATTAAGTTTTACCCATGACTGACTTCTCATCGGCAACCCTCCTTTTCATGATTCATGTCACTGCTCGTGCACCATGTTGTCCTGCTGCTCCGGGTACAGTAATGGTTTGATTCGATTGTCCACCGCCTCTCTGGCGCGAAAAATACGGGATCGTACCGTACCGACCGGACACTGCATGATGCTGGCGATGTCTTCGTAGGAGAGGCCATCGAACTCACGAAGCGTGATGGCCGTTCTCAGATCCTCTGGCAGATTCTCGATCGCCTCGAACACCGCCTTTTCAAGCTGGTCGCGCGCGATGGCCGACTCGGGCGTATCGATATCCGCCAGCCGCCCGCTCTGATCCAGTACTTCTGCATCGCTGATATCCATGTCGCTGTTGGGCGGACGCCGTCCTCGTGCGACAAGGTAATTTTTGGCCGTATTGATCGCGATACGATACATCCAGGTATAAAAGGCGCTTTCGTTACGAAATCGCCCCAACGCCCGATAGGCCTTGATGAAGGCTTCCTGCGCCACATCATGGACTTCTGCCTGGTCGTGCACATAGCGGCTGACAAGACCGATTACCTTGTGTTGATACTTGCGTATCAACAGGTCAAAGGCCTGGTTATCTCCTTTCTGTGCCCGTTCGACCAGCTGATGATCCGTTTCCTTTAACCCCATTCGCGATCCCCCACAACGACAGGGTTCAAACCTTTCGAACCTGTCTTTTCAGGCCCTTCAGGAAAGTAACAAACAATTAAAATCATAGTGATAACCTGAAATCTCCGGGCCTTGATCCATGGCGTTAGTGTTCCCCTTTATCGACGCCTCATCAAGTCGACATCCATCCATCGAACATTCGCCCCCGGAAACTGTAAAGTATTGAGACCACGAAAAAGTGTCGTGGTTCCATGGTAGTATTCTCTGCCAGCCGCGTATCATGCAGATCACATTTCGTTTCGACTTCCAAGTACTGCCGGATTGCACGCTCATGTCACAGCAACAGGTCAACAATCTCAACGTTCTTTCACAGGACGTACTCGTTACTCCCGAAGCGCTCAAGCGCGAGATTCCCCTTTCACAAGAAGCTGAAAGTACCGTTATCGAGAGCCGTCGCACCATCGAACGCATTCTCAACGGTGAAGATCCTCGCCTGCTGGTCGTCATCGGCCCCTGCTCCATCCATGACACCAAAGCTGCACAGGACTATGCCAAACGCCTGAAGACTCTGGCAGAGCGTGTCAGCGACTCGCTGTTTATCGTCATGCGCGTCTATTTTGAAAAGCCTCGTACCACCACCGGCTGGAAGGGGCTGATCAACGACCCGCATCTCAACGACTCCTTTGACATCGAGAACGGCCTTCATCTGGCTCGCAATCTGCTGGTTGAGCTTTGCGAAATGGGTCTGCCACTGGCCACCGAAGCACTGGATCCGATCTCGCCGCAGTACCTGCAGGACTGCATCAGCTGGTCGGCGATCGGCGCACGCACCACCGAATCACAAACGCACCGTGAAATGGCCTCGGGGCTTTCGGGTCCGGTCGGTTTCAAAAATGGTACCGACGGCAGTCTGGATGTCGCCATGAACGCGCTGTGCTCGGTCGCCTCGCCGCACAATTTTCTGGGCATCGACCAGAAGGGCCAGGTTGCCGTTATTCGGACCCGTGGCAACGCCAATGCCCACGTTGTATTGCGTGGCGGCAATGGCCGGCCCAACTATGACAGCGTCAGCGTAGCCCTGGCCGAGAAGGAACTGGAAAAGGCAGGCCTCAAGACCAACATCATGGTCGACTGCTCTCACGCCAACTCCAACAAGGATCCGGCCCTGCAGCCTCTGGTGGTTGAAAACATCACCCAGCAGATTCTTGAGGGCAACACCTCCATCATGGGTCTGATGATCGAGTCCCATATCAACTGGGGTGCTCAAAAGCTGACCAGCGATCCCTCGCAGCTTGAATACGGCGTGTCAATTACTGACGCCTGCATCGACTGGGACACCAGCGAGAAGCTGTTGGTAGATCTCAACGACAAGCTGAGCGAGTCACTGAGAACGCGCAAGCGCTGAGCGCCACTACCCGGGTGTACGGCTCACATGAAAAACCCCGCCATGGCGGGGTTTTTTACTATGAGGTAAACATTGGCGCCAAAAGTCAGGAAGTCAGAGGCGCAGGTGAAGCCACGCCTTCAATGTCACGCTGAAACGGCGGCAGTGCGTCCAGCAATGCACGACCGTAGCGACGCGTTAGAACGCGACGGTCGAGCAGCGTAATACGGCCACTATCGATTTCCTTGCGAATCAGGCGTCCACAGGCCTGCACCAGCTTGATCGAGGCATCGGGCACCGAAATCCGCATAAAGGGATTACCACCCCGGGATTCGATCCACTCGGCCAGCGTGGCACCCACCGGGTCATCAGGTACGGCAAAGGGTAGGCGCGTGACCACCACGTGGGTCAGATAGTCACCCGGCAGATCGATCCCCTCGGCAAAGCTGGCCAGCCCCAGAATGATACTGCCCTGCCCGTCATCAACGCGTTTTTTGTGACGCTCGATCAGTTCCCGTCGTGGCATGTCATCCTGAGACAGCGTACGACCGGCCACGTCTGCCTCGAGCCTGGCCATTACGGCGCGAAGCTGCTTGCGCGATGAAAAGAGCACCAGTGCCGCCTCGTCCTCACTCAGCTTTTCGATAAAGTGGACGATGGCATTTTCATGGGCCTCGCGATCACCCGGGTCGACGGCCTCGCGTGGCACTGACAATACCGCGCGCGAGTAGTCAAACGGACTGGGCAGACTTTGATAACGATAGCGGTTGGCCAGACCCGCTCGCTCCTGAAGGCGGTCAAAGCGGCCCAGTGCCGTCAGGGTCGCCGATGTCAGCACCGCACCATGACAGCTGCCCCAGAGATAGCGGGCCAGCGTTTCGGCAGCACTGACAGGGCTGGCTGAAAAGGTCAATTCTGCCTCGCCCGAACGCTGCTCAAACGTCAGCCAGCGCGCCTGGGGGGGCGCATCCTCGACCTCATCGGCCCCGAAGGCCTGCCAGAGCGCATGTGCCTCAAGGGCACGTCCGTGGACCAGGGCAATCAGTGGCAGCCAGGCTTCTGCCTGCTCGCGGGCCAGGCCCGTGGACTTGTCCGGATCAAGGCTTTCCCGAAGAATATCGCTAATGGTTTCCAGGTGCCGCGACAGCTCGGCAAAGGGCGTGACCAGCTGCTGAGCCAGATCACGAAAGGCGGCCGGCAGTCTGCCCATGGTAAAGCGATAGTGCAGCCGCTCATTGTCTTCCGGCGTGCGCTCGGCCAGGGGCTGAGCCAGTCGAAAGGCATCGCCAAGCCGAG
The DNA here is from genome assembly GCF_002155145.1 of Kushneria konosiri. NCBI lineage: Bacteria > Pseudomonadati > Pseudomonadota > Gammaproteobacteria > Oceanospirillales > Halomonadaceae > Kushneria > Kushneria konosiri. The sequence continues at coordinate 3,060,910 of NZ_CP021323.1, read as the reverse complement.
GCTCAATGCTGGCCAGAAGCTCCGGAAACTGTCCCAGCAAGCGCGCGATGGTGTGCTGCGCGCCAAGCCCCGTGTTGAGATCCGTCAGTGATTTCTTGAGCTGACCCAGCCAGCGCATCGCCGCATTGACACCCTGGCGATGATAGAAGTGCTCCAGTGCCTTGTCCGGCAGATGGTGCGCCTCGTCAAAGACATAAATCGTGTCCTTCGGGCTGGGCAGCACAATGCCTCCGCCCAGCGACAGATCAGCCAGCACCAGGTCGTGGTTGGCAACGATAATATCGGCCTCATCCATGCCGCGCCGCGCCCGGAAAAAGGCACAGGCACCAAAGTGCCCACAGCGCCGGTTGGTGCACTGACGGTGATCGACGGTCAGTCGACGCCACTGCGGGTCGGCAATGGCCTGTGGCCAGCTGTCCCGATCGCCCTGCCATTCCCCGCTGCCATAGGCTTCGGCCAGCTCACGAGCCAGCTCGCCGATATCTTCCTGACTGCTTGCCAGACTCTGCTCGAACAGCGACATGGTCGGGTTCTCTTCCGCACCGTCCATCAGCTGATCGAGCTTGGCCACACAGACATAGCGTCCGCGCCCCTTGGCCAGCGCATACTCGAAATCGAGCCCGCTGCTGGCCTTGAGCATCGGCAGGTCCTGGTGCAGAACCTGCTCCTGCAGGGCAACAGTCGCCGTTGAAATCACCAGACGCTTGCCCTGCGCTTTCGCAATCGGAAGCGCCGAGAGCAGGTAGGCCAGCGTCTTGCCCGTCCCCGTACCGGCTTCCAGAACACAGACATGCTCCTGACTGACGCGTTTGCCCTGTTCGTCGGTCTTGATATCCCCAAGCGTTCGGGCAATTTCGGCCATCATCAGACGCTGACCGTAGCGCGGCTTCAATGAGCGCGCCTCGATCACGCGTCGATAGGCTGTCTGGATATCTCTTTTAAGCGCGTCGTCGAGCAAATGTCTTCTCCGCCTGCTGGTACACGGCGCGCTCAGTCATCGCTGAGCAGGTTGGCCGGCGGCTGCTGACAGGGGAGCCGATCCTTGATGTAGGCTTCAATTTCCGGCAGTGCATAGCCGTCCTCTTCACCCACGAAGCTGATCGAGGTGCCCTGTGCCCCGGCACGGCCGGTTCGGCCGATACGATGCACATAATCTTCCGGATCATCAGGCAGCGTGTAATTGACCACATGGCTGATGTCATTGATGTGGATGCCGCGGCCGGCCACATCGGTGGCTACCAGCACGGCAACCTTGCCTTCGCGAAAGCGCTCAAGCGTGCTGACACGCGTTTTCTGCGGCACATCACCGGAGAGCATGGCCACATTGATACCTGCCTTGCGCAAACGATCATCAAGCTTGCGCACCAGGTCGCGCCGATTGGCGAACACCATCACCTTCTCCAGCTTCTCACGCTCGATAAGGCGCCGGAGAATGGTAAATTTCTCGGCATCGCTGACCAGATAAACCCGCTGGTCAATGTTGGCAGCCGCACTGGCATCAACTTCGATTTCGACGTGCGCCGGCTCATGCGTCCACTGGCTGGCCAGGTTGAGAATGTCCTGGGTGAACGTGGCCGAGAATAGAAAGGTCTGGCGCTCGGTGCTTTTGGGTGTAGCCCGAATGATGCGCTTGACGTCAGGAATGAAGCCCATAGACAGCATGCGATCGGCCTCATCCAGCACCAGCACTTCCACCTGAGAAAGATCCGCATCGCGCTTTTGATGAAAATCAAGCAGGCGCCCGGGCGTGGCGACCAGAATGTCCAGCGGCTTTTCAAGCTTCTGGCGCTGCTTCTGGTAGTCCATCCCACCCACGGCACTGGCCACCCTCAACGAGGTATGGGTCATCAGCGCTTTGGCATCCTTTTCAATCTGCATGGCCAGCTCACGCGTCGGCGCGATGATCAGTGCACGGGGCGCACCCGGCTTCTGACCGTCCGGTGCCGGCTCTTCAAGAAAGTAGGCCAGAATCGAGATCAAAAAGGCAGCTGTCTTGCCGGTCCCCGTCTGCGCCTTGCCCACCACATCGCCACCCAGCAGCGTGTGACGCAGCGCTTCGGCCTGGATCGGGGTGCAGTAATGGAACCCCTGATCGGCGATGGCGCGCATCAGCGGCATCGGCAGATTGAAATCCTGGAAACGCCACTTGCCGGCCACGGCAGGGACGTCCGGCAAAGCGTTATGGTTGTCGCTCCCGGATGCCTGATTGTCCTGAACGCTACTGGTCTGAGCAGTGTTGCGGGACTGGCTGCGCCGGGGCTTGCGACGACGGCGCTTGGGCCGACGGTTGGCATTGGCGGGAGCCTCAGCCGACGTCTGTGCCGGCTGAGAGTTTTCCGACTCACTCATATGCTGCGATCACTTTGGCTTGAGATGAATAGACAAGATACCGGGGCATTGTATCAGCACCGCCGACCCAGTTGTGTATCAACCGTCTCGGGGACAAGCCAGCACGCGCACAAATTGTTAAACTGCACGCCACTGCAGCACACTGCTTCAGGCGAGACACGAGAGGTTTTTATGACCCGTCGCAAGAAGACGCGCTCGCTGGCCGACAAGGTGACCATCCGTACCGGCAAGCGCAAGGATTACCGCCGCTGGCGGCATGACAATCCGGACCAGTTACAGTCCACGCCGCGATTTGCGGCCAAAAAACGCGACCAGCGCAAGAGCCAGGCCGCCAGCAAACTGGAACGCCAGCGCCGTGAGGGCACAACCCTGCCCCTGCATCCGCAGAACGACCCTACTCCGACCGACTCACAAGACAGCTGACATGCGCCTGGTTTCATTCAATATCAACGGTATTCGCGCCCGCCAGCACCAGCTTGAAGCGCTGGTCCAGGCTCATGCACCTGATGTCATCGGCCTGCAGGAGACCAAGGTTCAGGACAGCGAGTTTCCCCTCGATGCCGTAGCTGGTCTCGGCTATCACGTGCATTACCACGGCCAGAAGGGGCATTACGGCGTGGCACTGCTGACCAGGGCAGCGCCAACGCAGGTGCAGCTCGGACTGCCGGATGATGACGATGATGCGCAGCGCCGCATGATCGCCGTCACGCTCGACACCCCTGCCGGTCCGTTAACGGTCTATAACGGCTATTTCCCGCAGGGGGAAAGCATTCATCATCCGACCAAGTTTCCCAACAAGCGTCACTTTTATGACCAGCTCTCGCGCCATCTGGAACAGGCCCATCGCCCTGATGAGCTGATCGCAGTCATGGGTGATTTCAATATTTCGCCTGCCGATATTGATATCGGGATCGGCGAGCCCGCCCGCAAGCGCTGGCTGAGAGAAGGCAAGACCAGCTTTCAGCCCGAAGAGCGCAGCTGGCTAGAGCGCCTGACCAGCTGGGGATTTGAAGACAGCTATCGCCGCTGCCATTCGCAGCGTGATGATCTGTTCAGCTGGTTTGACTATCGTTCAAAGGGATTTGATCGCGAGCCCAAACGAGGTCTTCGTATCGACTACATCCTGACCAGCACGGGGTTATCGCCTCGCGTACAGGACGCTGGTATCGACTATGAGCTGCGCGCCATGGAAAAACCGTCGGATCACGCACCGGTCTGGACCTCGTTATCCATTGACTGACGCGAACTCAATGCCTCGAAGATCGAGGTGATGAGAATATGGCCCGCTCGTTGCGGGCCATGATTTTTTCAACGCATCGAAATCCGTGAGGAACTGGGCTGCAGGCTGCGGCGGTCACTATCGATCAGGGCAAGCCATTGCTCCGCCTGGTCGGCACTGTCACCGAACTCTTCGGCCTGCTGAAAAATCTGTTGTGCCTGGTCGAGGCGGCCCTGTTCGTACGCTGCCACGCCCTCCATCAGCAGAAGCTGACCCGGGTTATCAGCTCCCCTGGCCCGCGCTTTTGCAAAACCCTTTTCAGCCTGCGACCAGACACCCCAGCCATAGGCGAGATCTCCCAGCATGTACCAGTCATGCGCATCGTCGCTGCGCTCGGCAACGGCCTGCCAGGCCTGCAACGCCTTTTGATGATCACGCGATTCTGCCCAGGCGCTTGCCAGCAGGCGACGATGCGCTTCGCTATCCTCGATACTGCCGTCTTCAAGCGCTGTCGTGAGCATTTCTGCCGCACGAGCCGGGGTGCCGCCGGCCATATGCAGTTTGGCACGCATCATCAGCGCCTCCTCACCCTTGAGAATGCCACGCTGCCAACCGGCTTCCCACAGGGCGGCAGCCCGGCCGGGCTGGCCAAGGCGCTGATACAGCGCCGCCGCCTGCTGCCAGCGGGCCGGATCACTGTCGTCCTGATCCAGCTGAGCCTCGACCACATTGGAAGCCTCTTCGAGCTGTCCGGATTGCTGATAGATATTGGCAGCCAGCGCCAGATGCTCGCTGCCCGGTGACGCATTACCCTGACGGGCCAGCCGAACCCAGTGAAGCGCATCATCCCATTGCTCCAGCCGCGCATGGAGTTGCGCACCCAGCCAGAGATCATCACTGCCAAGCGATGCCTGCCCCTGCCAGCGATCAAAGAGCGCAGAGGCCTGATCCAGTTGCCCCGCCCTGAGCCGAAGCTTTGCTTCCTGCTCAAGCCATTGCAGACGCTGAGACAGCGGGGCCGTCTCGATAGCACGTGCCTGATAGAGCAGATCGGCGGCCCGACCGGGCTGGTCCAGACGCTGGGCAGCGCTGGCCGCCATTTGTAGATACAGCGCCCGCGCCCATTGCTCTGCCTGACTGCTGCCGGCACTGGCCGCACGCGATCTTGCCGTATCCACCACCTGCTGATAGTGGCCGTTTGAAAGCTCGCGCTCGAGCCCCTGAAGCTTGTCGATACTCTGCTGAGACAGTGCAGGGCCTGCGGCCAGGGCCCGCTGTTCACCGCTCAGCAGCATGGCCAGTCCTACCCCTATCGTCATCAGTGCTTTCAGGGGCCCCTGGCAATGCGTCCCGGAACGCCGGTCATTGTGTCGAAACATGACATTTACCTCAGCTTGAAGACCAGCCGCTGGCGTGTACGTGCCGGAGTATTGCGAGCCGGAAACCGCCATTGCTCGACGGCGTCACGGGCAGCCCTGTCAAACACCCCGTCGGGCTCTGAAGCCGTGACCTGAATGGACCCTGCGTTGACACTGCCATCGGTATTGATGATAAAGCTCAGCTCCACAGAGCCCTCTTGACCGCGGCGCCTGGCCCGCATGGGATACTCGGGCTGCACCCGATTGGTAGGCTGTGCCTGCACCGTGCCGCCGCCCTGAGCCGTTGACCCGTCCGGCGTACCACCACTGCGCTCACCCTGCTGCTCGCTTTGCTGCGACCCCTGAGACGATGGTGTCGACGTGGTCTGAGACCTGGGCGGCGTCGGAGTCGGGCGCGGCCTGGGCTCGGGCTTTGGTTCAGCTACCGGCTCGGGCCGCTCGACGTCAAGCTCTGGCAGATCATCATTCATTTGGATGTCCGGTGCCTGCGGCTCGCTGACCTTTTGTTGCTTGAGCTGAATGTCGCTTTGCACATTGTCAGCCGGCTGTGGCGCCGGTGCCGGACGGGCTGGTGCCGCCGGCGGCGGTGGTGGCGGTGCCGCAGCGGCAATGTCTTTCGACGCTTCAGGCGCTCTGGCGGGTGCGGCCACATCGTCAACGATCGACATGGTCATGGTTTCCTGGGGCGTCTCACGGGGCTCGGGCGGAGCCACCATCAGGGCCAGACCCCAGAACAGCAGCAGTGCAAGAGCCAGCGCGCCCAGCAGCGAAAGCGCCTGACGCATCAGCTTCCCCCTCGAGATGCCGCAACCGCCACATTTTCAACCCCTGCCTGGCGGATAAGGTCCATGGTCTGAATCAAAAGTCCGGTCTGAGAGGCGCGATCAGCCTGAATGACCACGTTACCGTCACTACCCGACAGGGCATCCCTGACGCGATCACCTACGGCATTGCTGTCGACGGCCTGACCATCCACCCAGACAGCCCCTTCAGAGGTAATCGCGACCAGCACCTGCGTATCATTGCGCTGGGTGGCTTCGCTCGACTCGGGACGATCAATATCCACACCACTTTCTTTTACAAAGCTGGTGGTCACGATAAAGAAAATCAGCATGATAAAGACCACATCCAGCATCGGCGTCAAATCGATACCAGTGGCGTCTTCTTCCATGCGAGTGCGCCGTCTACGCATGATCGATCTCCGTGGCTCGGGTCAGTCGATCGTGAAGGTGCTGATCCTCACGTCGGACAATATGTTCAAAACGGCTGGTAAAAAGAATGCCCACCACGGCTACCGCCATACCCGCAAGCGTCGGTAACGTCGCGCGTGCCACGCCATCCGACATGCTTCGCGCCTGTCCGACACCAGTGACAGACAGCGTGTCAAAAACCTGAATCATGCCGGTGACGGTACCCACCAGCCCCAGCAGCGGACACAGGGCCACCAGAAGCTTCAGCCACGGCAGCGAGACGCGCAGTGCACTGATCAGCTCGCCGCACCAGCACTCTCGCAGCGTGCGCGCGCTCCAGCTAACGTGCTCATGGCGCTTTTGCCAGCGGATGATGAGCGCCTGACGCTGGCGTCGATAGCGCCACTGCCAATAGATCAGACGCTCGAGCGCCAGCATAAACAGCACAACCGCCACCAGCGCGATCACGACCAGCACCGGGCCGCCGGCGCTGGCCAACCGTGCAATGGGATGCACCAGTGCCTCGATCATGATGCGTTTCCATAACGTCGGGTGTCGGCCTCAAGCCCTGACTGTTGCTCATCCATACGGTCAGCGAGATGCGCGCTGGCCTGGCGCTCCAGCAGGTTCATCAGGCTGCGGCTGCGGCTGTTGAGCGCGGTGTTGGCAAACAGCAGCGGAATGGCCACGACCAGACCCAGCACGGTCGTGACAAGCGCCTGACTGATACCGCCGGCCATCATTTTGGGATCACCACTGCCAAACACCGTGATGGCCTGAAAGGTGCCGATCATGCCGGTCACCGTTCCCAGAAGTCCCATCAGCGGCGCAATGGCAGCGATCACCTTGACGACCGCCTGACCGCGCTCCAGTCCCGGCTGCTCGGCCAGCAACATCTCATCCATACGGGCTTCAAGCACTTCGGGTTCGTGATAGCGCTGCTGCTGACCAAAGCGCTTGAGCACGCGACCCAGTGGGTTGTCATCGCGCAGGTGCTCGAAGTGGTGCATCTGGCGACGAGTGCGCGCGCTGACCAGTGCCAGCCATGCAAACTGCGCCAGCGCGATCAAAAGACCAACCGCCCCCAGCGCCAGCGTGATATAGCCGATCACGCCGCCCTGTTTGATCCGTTCAAGCAGCGATGGCTGCTGGGCCAGCGCCTGCAGCACCTCACCATTGGTCGGGTCCAGCACCATGATATCGCTATTCCCATCGACCAGAGCTTCAAGCTCGCTTGAAACCTTGCTCGGGGTGTGGGCAGCCACGGCCAGTGGCCGGCCATCGTCTGGCGCACGCAGCAGATCGCCCCCGCTAAACGCACTCATTGCCCCCAGACGCACCACATCACGCTGGGTGATGTTGCCATTCTGCCCGGCGACCGGCAGCGTCATGTGTTCACCCTGAGCGCTGCGCGCGATCAGCTGACTCATCGATTGCGCGTACTGCTCGAGGTCATCGATAGAAGCGATGCTTGAATCGTCCAGCGACGGCAGGGAAATATCACTGCCAAGCGTCAGCCAGCCGTTTTTCAGGCTATCGCGGGTGTCATCGATCTCATGACGCAGGCGATCAAACATCGGCTGAAGGTCGTTACCCTCACTGCTACGTCGCTCATTGATACTGGCGATCGCGTCTTCCTGACGCTGACGTGTGCTATCCAGGTTCTCACGACGCGCCTGAGCTTTCTGCTGGCGTGCTTCGGCCTGCGCCACAGCCTGCTCCAGCTTTTCACGATCATCGAGCAGGGTGTCGAGTCGCGACAGGTCGCGCTGCTGCGCCTGTGCTGCGCCCTGCTGATAGCTCTGGACGATATCTTCAAGCGACGGCGCAGACTGTTCGGCGGCCGACGCCGGCAGGGAGGCGCCTACCATCAAGGCCAGGGCCGCCCCCGCCAGAGGTCGGGTCATATGCGTTATTACCTTCATGATGAAGCCCCCTGCGACGCAGATTCCGAGGAGGGCTGATCCAGTTCGATGGACAACGGCAGAGACAGCAGTTCCGGCGCGCGCTGATCATTGGCAATGCGAATACCGCGATTGACCTCGGTACGCTCGTCACTGTCCAGGGGATGCCATTGATGGTCTCGATTTTTCCAGACACCGCCCTGCTCGCCATCGGGCGTCAGGTAATAAAAACCGATTCGCCCCATGCGCAGGAATTGAACGTCGCGCTGCTGATCGTCCTGGCTGAGCTGACCACGCCAGCTGTCCATGCTGCGTCCGTAATCAAGCTCCGTGCGCCACACGGAGAGCAGCTGCTCCATGCGCTTCTCATTGGAAACGGAAGGGTCAACGAGCGTTTTTTCAAGGCCGTCGAGACGGGCCATCCGCTCGGCATGGCGAAAGGGAACATCGGCCTTCACCAGCGCCCGCAGACGATCCAGCATGTCCTGCAGGGTGTCAGGCAGCGCCTCTCGCGTCTCCCCCAGCGTCTCGATGGCATGCTGCTGGCGATCAATCCGCTGCTGCTGCTCACTTAGCGTTGAAGAGAGCTGATCGTTGTAGCGCTCAAGGCGCTGTGCCGACGACTGAGCGTCGCGAAGGCGGGTCAAAAGCTCACGCGTCTCGTCATCCGCCTGATCAATACGCGTTTGAATGGCCTGTTGCTGCTGCTGTTGCTGAGCGGTTTCATCACGGAGTGACGACGCGTCTGCCAGCGTCGGTAAGGCCATTATCGTCAATAGGGAAAGGGCCGCGCCTCTGAGGCAACAGTTACGACGGTGGATCCTCACATGGTTCTCCAGCAAGAGGCCTACGGTAAACATGATAATGGGAGCAATCCGACGACATCGCACCGGACTTCCAGGGCAAGTTAATAGAAACAAGAACAATTATCAAATGATCATCGCTAACATCGCCGCGACGTCGCTACTAATGTACATTTGTGTCCACCCATCACAAAAAAGCCGGCACGTGGCCGGCTTGTGGCAATTCATGGACACTTCTTTCAGAGCTTGCGTTCCAGCTCCGGCAGTGCCTGAAACAGGTCGGCCACCAGACCGTAGTCGGCTACCTGAAAAATAGGAGCCTCTTCATCGGAATTGATCGCCACGATGACCCTGGAATCCTTCATTCCGGCCAGATGCTGCACCGCCCCGGAAATGCCTGCAGCGATATAAAGCTCCGGCGCGACCATCTTGCCGGTCTGTCCCACCTGAAGGTCATTGGGAACATAGCCTGCATCGACCGCCGCGCGCGATGCACCCACAGCGGCGCCGAGGCGATCAGCCACGCCTTCGATCAGCCGGAAGTTCTCGGCACTGCCAATCCCACGCCCACCGGACACAATGACGCGGGCACCGCCCAGCTCGGGGCGCTCACCGCCCGCCAGCTGTTCCTCGACAAAGGTCACAAGCTTTTGATCGCCGGTGCTGTCGGCATTTGAGATGCTGGCCGCACTCTGCTCGCTTACTGGCTCAAAGGCCGTCGGGCGAATGGTCATGACCTTTTTGTCATCCAGGCTTTGTACCGTGGCCAGTACACTGCCGGCATAGATGGGCCTGACAAAGGTGTCATCGGATTTGACCGCGATCACATCGGAGATCTGTCCAACCCCCAACAGCGCTGCTACACGTGGCATGACGTTACGACCGCTGGTGGTCGAGGCGCACAGCAGATGGGTGTAGGGGGCTGCCAGCGATTGGATCAGGGCGCCCATGTTTTCCGCCAGCATGTGGTCAAAGGCGCTGTCCTCTACACAGATCACTCCGGCGACCCCGGTCAGACGTGCCGCCTGCTGGGCAGCCTCACCGGCCTGACTACCGGTCACCAGTACATCGACCTGCCCGCCAAGTTTTGAAGCAGCATCCATGACGCGTGCGGTGGCACTGGAGAGATGGCCCTTTTCCTGTTCGGCGATGACCAGAATACGTATGTCGCTCATCAGATCACCTTCGCTTCGCTCTTGAGACGATCAATCAATTCATCCACGGAGTTCACGCGAACTCCAGCCTGACGCTCTCTGGGAATATCTACCCGAACCAGTGTCTGGCGAGGGGTGATATCGATGCCCAGTGTCTCTACATCAAGTTGTTCGATCGGGCGCTTCTTGGCCTTCATGATGGCCGGCAGCTTCGCATAACGCGGCTCGTTAAGGCGGAGATCCGTCGTCACCACGGCTGGCAGCGACATGGCAATGGTTTCCAGCCCGCCATCAATTTCCCGGGTCACTTCCAGATGATCGCCATCGATGGTGACTTTCGAGGCAAATGTGGCCTGCGGCATCTGTGTCAGTGCCGCCAGCATGGGGCCGGTCTGGCTGCTGTCACTGTCGATGGACTGCTTGCCCAGCAGCACCAGCCCGGGGTTTTCACGCTTGACCACTTCTGCCAGCACCCGGGCCGCGCCCAGCGAATCCACGGCAGTGTCACTGCTTACATGCAGGGCGCGATCCGCTCCCAGCGCCATGGCCGTACGAAGCTGCTCCTGCACGCTCTTGTCACCGATGGAGACCGCTATCACCTCATCGGCGATGCCCTGCTCCTTGAGACGAACGGCTTCTTCGAGCGCAATTTCACAAAACGGGTTCATGGCCATTTTGGCATGCGTCAGGTCCACATCGCTGTGGTCCTCCCTGATGCGTACCCTGACGTTGTGATCAATCACGCGCTTGATGGCGACGAGTACTTTCATGCCTTCCTCGTGGTGTGGGAATCTCGAAATTCGTGAACATGACCGCCTGACATCGACACACAGGAAGCTTCAAGGCGGTTCTCGCAGGATGACTGTCAGCCTACATGGGGACCGGAGCGTCTCAAGACAACAAGCCGACGCTGAAAAAAGCGTTCGAATTGGGCCGGACCCCGACTTGATGCGATAATCAGGCATTATCCAACCCCCGGCGCTGCCCCGAAAGCGGCTGAGAATCATTGCTATCCAAAAGCATGAGTGTAACACGCCATGCTCCATCGGGATGGGGGGAATGAATCATGCAAGGAGTTGCTCAATGGACAGAGAGTCCATGTCATTTGATGTGGTGATCGTCGGTGCAGGCGTTGCCGGCCTTTCCGCCGCCTGTCGTCTGATGCAGACGGCCAGTGAGCAGGAATGCGAGCTGAGTGTCTGCGTGCTGGAAAAGGGGGCCGAAATCGGTGCGCATATTCTCTCGGGAGCGGCCTTTGACCCGCGCGCACTCAAAGAACTCTTCCCCGCCTGGCAGGATCGCGGCGCTCCGCTTCAGATTCCTGCAACACGCGATGAGGTCCTGTATCTACGTGACAGTGAACGGGCCGTGCGCTTTCCGGAGGCACTGATCCCGCCGTCCATGCTCAACGACGGCAGTTACCTGATCAGCGCCGGTGATTTGTGCCGGTGGCTGGGCGAGCAGGCCGAAGCACTGGGCGTCGATATTTTCCCGGGTTTTGCTGCCCAGTCACTGATGTTTGGTGACAACGGGGAGATTACCGGCGTCATTACCGGCGACATGGGGCTTGACCATGAGGGCAACCCCAAACCCTCGCATGAACCGGGCATCGAACTTTACGGACGCTATACCCTCTTTGCCGAAGGCGCACGCGGCCACCTCGGGCAGGAGCTGATCAAGCACTTTGATCTGGCCACCGGTCGTGATGAGCAGCACTACGCCATCGGCTTCAAGGAGCTCTGGGAAGTCCCTGCCCAGCAGCATGAGCCGGGACTGGTCGTGCATACCGCCGGCTGGCCCCTGTCTGCCAGAGCACACGGTGGGGGCTTTCTGTATCACGGCAGCGACCGTCAGGTCATGGTGGGGCTTATCGTGGATCTGGCCTACGATAATCCCTGGCTTTCCCCCTTTGATGAATTCCAGCGCATGAAGCACCACCCGGAAATCGCACGACATCTCAAGGGCGGAACACGTCTGGCCTTCGGCGCGCGCGCCCTCACCAAGGGGGGCCTCAATAGCCTGCCGAAAATGGTCTTCCCGGGTGGCCTTTTGATCGGGTGCGATGCCGGCACACTGGACTTTGCGCGCATCAAGGGACTTCACATGGCGATGAAGTCCGGCATGCTGGCCGCCGAAAGCGTGGTTGCAGCACTTGCCGGTGGCGATGAAGGTGGCAGCACGCTAAATGATTTCACCACGCGCTTTGAAGGCAGCTGGGCGCATGAGGCACTGGCCAAACACCGCAACTTTGGCCCGGCGATGCACCGTTTCGGGATGGTCATGGGCGGGGCGTGGAACTTCCTCGAGCAGAAACTGCGTCTGCCGTTACCCACGTTGCATGACACCACCGCAGACCATGCCCGCCTGAAAACCGCTGACGCCGCAGAAAGGATTGACTATCCACGCCCCGACGGGGTGCTCTCATTCGACAAGCCTTCATCGGTGTATCTTTCCAATACACATCACGAGGAAGACCAGCCCTGTCATCTGCAGCTACGAGACCCGAGCATTCCCATCGGCGTCAATCTGCCCCGCTACGCAGAGCCCGCCCAGCGTTACTGCCCGGTCGGTGTCTATGAGGTGGTCGAGGATAGCGAGGGGACGCCGCGCTTTCAGATCAACTTCCAAAACTGCATTCACTGCAAGACCTGCGACATCAAGGACCCCTCCCAGAACATTCGCTGGGTCACGCCGGAAGGTGGTAACGGGCCCGGCTATCCCAACATGTAGTGATATAAAAAAGGGCCCCGATGCCTGGCAACATCGGGACCCTTGTCATAAGGACTGCTCGATCAGGCTATCGGCGCACTGGTATCGGTAGCGACAGGACGCGCCGGGTCCCGGCTCCACTCGCTCCATGATCCGGGATAGAGTCTGGGCAGCGGTTTGCCAAGGGCGGCATGCGCCAGAATGATCATGCAGGCAGAAATACCGGACCCACAGTAGGCAATACTCGATTGACCGGTGGCCGGTATCAGCTTTTCCAGAACATCGCTCTCTGCCATGCAGTTATCTTCTCCCAGAAGCGAAGCGCCCGGGACGTTGACGGCACCGGGAATATGGCCCGCCACCTGATCGATCGGCTCGCTTTCACCGCGATAGCGCGCCGGCGGCCTGGCATCGAGCAGCAGCGCATCACCCTCGGCCACGTCGTCGGCGCTGGCGACCATCTGATGCTGAAAATCACAGACCCAATCGCTCGGCGCTGGCATTGAGGGGGTATCTTGCTCAAGCGCGCCACTGACGGCCTGCCAGACCTGAAGCCCACCATTGAGAACAAATACATTGTCATGTCCGGCCCATTGCAGCATCCACCAGGCACGCGCTGCCGCCAGCTGCCCCCCCAGGTCGTCATAGACGACCACTCGGGTCTCGGGCGTAATCCCCCACCCCTGAAGCGTTTTCTGCCATGTTTCAGGCGCAGGCAACGGATGGCGCCCCCCTTTGGCGCCACCGGAGGGCGCAGAGAGGTCCTCATTCATATCGACCAGCAGGGCGCCGGGCAGGTGCCCCTCCTGATAGAGTCGCGACGCTGCTCTGGCGTCATCCAGGCGCGCCCGACAGTCGAGGATCACCAGTGGTGTATTGTCGCGCTGCCACATCAGAAGGGTTGTGACGTCTGTCAGTGCAGTGGTCATGAAAACTCCCTGAATTTAACCAACGCGCTCGATCGGCGCGCGTGAAGCAATTAACCGGCGGCGGCCGGCCCGATGAAACATGACTTCCAGCACGCAGCGCTCGCGGTCGCCTTCCACCAGTTCGATACGTCCCTCTCCAAAGACCGCATGACGCACCTGCTCGCCCGGACGCCAGTCTCCGGCCTGCGACAGCACTGCAGGCGTTTTCTGCCCGGCACTGGCACGCAGTGAGTCCTCAACACCGATTCCCTCAAGGTAGCGGTTGGCCAGCGATGGGTCACGCACGCCTGGCGCACCGCCCTGCCGCGAGACAATGGCGCGGGCCAGTTTGACGCTGTCCTCCCAGGCAACCTCTTCCACGAAGCGACTAAGACGATGGGGCGCTGGATCAGACATCAGCAGCAACCGCTCTCGGGCGCGGGTAATCCCCACATAAAAAAGACGCCGCTCCTCTTCCAGTGCCTGGGGTGTCAGCGGGTTTTCTCTGGAATAAAGGGGAAAGTCCTCTTCATTGAGCCCGGCAAGAGCCACCAGAGGCCATTCAAGCCCCTTGGCACCATGAATGGTCGACAGCAAAACACCCTGCTCCTGATTGATGACCGGATCCTTGAGCAGGGCGATAAAGGCATCCGGGTCATCGGCCAGCTCGCCGGCCTGCTCGATCAAAACATCCAGCAGGCGAATATCCTCTTCTCCCTTGTCCCGCCTTGCCGCGGCGCGACGCAGCAGCTTTTCAGCTTCCAGAGTTTCTACCACATGCGACAACAGATCGGCCGGTGCCTGATCGCGCATGGCGGGCAATGTCTGTATCAACGCCCAGCGTTTCTTGAGATGTCGTCGCTGAAACGGCTTCAAACCGTCCAGCACGATGTGCTGCTCGGGCCAGCGGCCGGTACGGGCAAGTTCCGCCGTCAGCGGTGCCAGTCGATCCTGACTGACAAAGGCACTGGGCTGACTGTAAAGCAGCAGTAGATGATCACTATCCTGTAAAAGCTCGGGGCGACGGGCAAGCTCCAGATAGCCTGCCAGTGCCCTGACCAAAGGCAGGCGAAACACGAAGCGGTCCTGCTGCCCCAGCTGAAAGGGGATGTTTTCCCGTAAAAGACGAAGCTGTACAGGTACGCTGAGCGACCAGCTGCGCACCAGCACCGCACATTCTTTAAGATCACGCCCCTGCGCCTGCCATGATTGCAGCACCTCAACCAGGTGCCTGCCGCCGCTGTCACACTCAACCTGAGTATCGGGGTTGTCCGGCGCCGACAGTGTCAGTTGATCGGCAGCGCCCGGATTGGCGCGAATCACATGATTGGCCATCAGCGACACGGCATGGCCATGACGAAAGGTCCAGCTTAGAGGATAGTCGGTCGGCGTTCCGAAAAGCTCGCCAAAGCGCGCGTTCATCGCATCCGGACGTGCACCACGCCACTCATAGATACACTGGTTGGCATCGCCCACCGCCATGACGCTGGCACTGCTGCCTGCCAGCATCGACAGAAGACGCAGCTGGACTTCATTAATGTCCTGGTACTCATCAACAATGATGTGATCAAGACGTCCCTGAATACGCGCGCGTGCCCTGTCATCGCGGATCAGTGCTCTGAGCGGGCGATAGAGCAGGTCAGCATAGGTCATGACGCCCTGCTCCTGCATCAGGCGCTCCATCTCCAGAAAGGCCGGCACAAAGTGCTCGGTATCCGCACCATAGTCTCCCTGCTCATAAAGCCTAGCAGGCGGCAGGCATTCCGATTTGACCAGATCACAGAACTGGAGCAGCGTCTCGATGCGCTCCTCTTCCAGCGCCAGCGCCAGCTGTGCGGGTTCATCGACGAGCAGTTGCTGCAGCACCTGACGAGCCATACGCTCCCGCTGCCACTCTCCCTCGATCAATCGGCGTGCCGGCAACGCGCCCCAGCGCATCAGGCTCTGCCCCAGACGGTGGCCGATGGAATGAAAGGTACGCACCTGCGGCAATCGAGCCCCGGCCGGCGCCAGCAGGCGCAGTCGCGCCGCAAAATCCTCACGCGCAGCACGATTGAACATTAGAACCATGATGCGATCTGCCGGCGTACCAGTCGCCATGAGGTGCAGCACCCGAGCGATCATGGTGGAGGTCTTGCCAGCACCGGCCACGGCAAAGACGCGCGCATGCCCCTGCCCGTGTTGAACCACGGCCTGCTGCTGCTCGGTCAGTCTCATGGTGAGAGTGTCGACATGTCGTCCGGGTTCACCGGAGGCCCGAGGGCATGCCAGTAACCGCCGCTATGAAGGCCCATGTGAATCTGCCCCTGGGCGTCTTCGATACACTCTGCCTTTTCGACCAGCTGATACCAGCACTGACGCGACAGTCGAGCCGACAAACCGTGGCGCAGGATGACCCGTGGAACATCGGCATCGTCGTCCAGTACCAGACGACAATGATCGTCCAGCGTGGCGTGCTCACCTGTTTGCGTGGT
Organism: Kushneria konosiri; assembly: GCF_002155145.1. Taxonomy (NCBI): domain Bacteria; kingdom Pseudomonadati; phylum Pseudomonadota; class Gammaproteobacteria; order Oceanospirillales; family Halomonadaceae; genus Kushneria; species Kushneria konosiri. The sequence continues at coordinate 3,044,821 of NZ_CP021323.1, read as the reverse complement.
CAGCTGCCAGCAAGGCCCTGTACCCGCATCTGCCTGACAGACAGCATCAACGATCAGCAATGGATGATCATCCACCTGGATTCGCCACTTTTCGGCCGGCGTCACCAGATAGTAGTGGCCATCGTCTTCACGGCGCAGCAAGCGAGACAACGTGCGCAGCACACGAGGATGCTCAACCCTGGCGCCTTCATGCCACCAGACACCGTCACGGTCCACCCGAATATCCATGTCCCCTGACAATGCCGGGTTCCACTCTTCCAGCGGCAGGGGCCGGTCGTTGGCTTGAACCGTCAGCAGTGTCTCCAGTGACATGGCAGGCTCCTCAGGCATTGACAAACGATGCAGCCGCGGCGTGTGAAGGTGCGGTGCGACGAAACAGGCGATGAAAGTTGGCCGTGGTCTGCATGGCGACCTCATCAAGGCTGATGCCGCGCTCACGAGCGATAACCCGCGCCACTTCCAGCACACGGGCGGGTTCATTGGCACGACCACGGTAAGGCACGGGAGACAGCCAGGGGCTATCGGTTTCAAGCAGAAGACGATCCAGCGGTAGCGCACGGGCAAGCGCCCTCACATTCTCGGCGCTGGCAAAGGTGACGATACCGGACAGGGAAATCATGAAACCATGAGCAACGGCGCGGCGCGCCATCTCCAGATCTTCGGTAAAGCAGTGCAGCACCCCGCCCACGTTGGGATCGATATGGTGCTCGATCATTTTCAGCGTCTCTTCACGTGCTGCACGGGTGTGAATGCTGACCGGCAGCTCAGCCTCATGAGCGGCACGTAGATGACGTTCAAAGCGCGTCAGTTGTACGTCTCGAGGTACGCGAAGCTGACCCTGTTCATCGGTTTGAAAGTCCAGGCCGATTTCGCCGACGGCCACAGGCTCGAATCGATCAATACAGTCAGTGATTTCTTCAAGAGTGGGCTCATGCTCAAGGCATTGCATGGGGTGAACGCCAACCCCAAAAAAGACATCGTCATGACGACGACCAATCTCTGCCAGTCCCGGCACACCCTCAAGGGTTGTGGCGACCGCAAGAAAGCCGCGCACACCGCTCTCACGTGCACGCGACAACACCTCATCTACACTGCCACTTTCAGCATCGAGACGATCAAGATGGCAGTGGGAATCGATCAGTACCGAAGGCCATGACAATTGTTCGGCTAACTGGCTCATTAAACCTACCCGGTTGGAGATATGCAGGCCGGGTATTATCGCAGATCATCGACTTTCAGGGAGAACCAAAAATGTCACGCCGATCGTGACCATTGCGATGATAACGGTATAAAAAGGGATCATGATCATTTATCAAGCGACCATCAGCCCAACAGGGCTTCAATATGCTCACGCAATGCCTGCTCTTCAGCATCAAGGTGAATGCCCACTCCGCCTTCGCGCTGGCCGACCATACCTGACGGCGATAGCCAGGCCACAATGCCTGACGCCGGGCGGGCTTCCTGCTCCTCGGGCAACGTCAGCAGCATATAAACCCGCTGACCCAGACGATGACGTACCGGCGTTGAAAGAAAAAGACCACCACGCTCAAAAAGCGGCATCCAGGCCATTCTAAGCGCATTGGTATCGTTGAACGTAAAGGACAGGGCCCGAGCACTCATGCAAATCTCCCGAGAATAAAATGACGCTGTCCTTATCGGCCGCTGGCGCGAGAAATTGCGCAAACGATACGTTTGGATGTCAGGAGCGCAGCAGCGCCGACCATCGAATCAGCCAGGATTCGATGACCAGTTGTGCATTGGGATTGCCGCCACCGGCCAACAGGCGGCGCTGTTCGTGAGCGTAATCAAGCAGGCGGAACCAGTCACGCACGCGAGCATTCTTGATGGCCTGACGATACAGTGGCATAAGATCGCGGTTGCGAACGCTGTCCATATCCCCGGACACGCCCAGACGAATCAAATCTTCGAGCCAGAGCACCCCATGCCACAGGATGTCCGGCAGGGCCTGCTTGTCGAGACGCGAGGCTTCTGCCACCGGGTCGCCGCCGCGCACCAGTGACTCGAAGAGCTCTCGCAGTTCCTGGCGCAGCTGGCGCGCCTCGGGCGCTGCCAGGTCGCGGGCCAGCAGCGGTCGACCGCCGGCCACCTCCCACCAGAATGCGGCCTGCTCCTGATCTTCAAGCTCCTGCGCCAGCCAGGCCAGACCAGCCTCGCGAGATGGCTGGGGGTGCAACCACTGCTGGCAACGGCTGCGGATGGTGGGCAGTGTTCGAGACGGAATATCGCTTTGCAGAATGAAAAGCGTATCACCTCCCGGCTCTTCGAGGCTTTTCAGCAGTGCATTGGAAGCCGCCACGGTCATCGCCTCGGCAGGTGCCAGGTGGATAATGCGATAGCCCCCCTGCTGCGCCGTCTGAGAGGCAAAGGCATTGATCTCGCGAATGGCATCGATGCGAATCTGCTTGCCGCGCTCGGCGGGCAGGATTTCCAGAAGGTCGGGGTGATATCCCGACATCAGCATCTGACAGGCATGACATTGACCACAGGCCGTATTACGAGGCGATTGGCAGAGCTGGCGCGCCATCAGTGCCTGTGCCAGACGCTCCTTTCCAAGCCCTGAGGGCCCGGTCAGCATGAGCGCATGCGGCAGCCGAGACTCGTCAGCAAGCGCCGTCAGACGCTGCCAGATCGCGGTTTGCCAGGGCCAGGGCGTTAATTCCATGACGAGAGCTGTTGATCGAGTCGCAGAGCGATATCTCGCTGCACCTGCTCAAGCGGCTGCGCGGCATCCACGGCAACAATGCGGCCGGGGTCCTGTTCGGCCCGCGCGCGATATCCCTGTCGCACCCGCTCGAAGAAATCGCCTCGTTCACGCTCGAATCGATCGCGCTCTCCCCCCCGCGATGACAGACGGGCAGAAGCGTAGGAGGTCGGCATGTCGAGCCAGAGCGTAAGATCAGGCGCCAGGCCCTGCTGCACAAACTGCTCCAGCATGGCAATGCGCTCCGGGGCGATACCGCGTGCGCTGCCCTGATAGGCAAAGGTCGCATCGGTAAAGCGATCACTGATCACCCACTCTCCACGATCAAGCGCCGGACGAATGACCCGTGCCAGATGATGCGCGCGCCCGGCAAATACCAGTAAAAGCTCAGCCAGATCATCCAGCGGCTCCTGCTCGTCATTGGCAAGCAGGAGCGCGCGAATACGTTCGGCAACGGGGGTGCCACCAGGCTCACGCGTGGTGACCACACGAATTCCCCGGGAATGGAGATAGTCACGAACGAAGGAGAGATTGGTGCTTTTGCCAACACCCTCCCCGCCTTCCAGAGTGATAAAGCGGCCTTGCTGGGTCATTACAGCTCTCAACGATTGAGGATATAGCGACGCACCGCCGCATTGTGTTCTTCAAGCGTGGCAGAAAACTGATGCTCTCCATTTCCCTTGGACACGAAATAAAGGGCATCACCTTCTGCTGGATTAACCGCGGCCTCCAGTGAGGCACGCCCGGGCATTGCGATGGGCGTCGGCGGTAACCCATTGATCACGTAGGTGTTCCAGCGCGTGGACTCGGTCAGATCGGCACGGGTCAGCGACCCGTTATACGCCTGCCCCAGCCCATAGATCACGGTTGGGTCCGTCTGAAGCCGCATCCCCTTTTCCAGACGGCGAACAAACACGCCCGCGATTCGGGTACGCTCATCGGGCGCGCCCGTCTCCTTTTCAATCAGCGACGCCAGAATCAATGCCTGATAGGGGCCATCAAGCGGCAGATCAGGCTGACGCTCGGCCCAGACCTTGTCGAGAGTACTAACCATTCGATCATGGGCGCGCTTGAACAATTCAATATCCGTAGTCCCCTTGAGCCACTGATAGGTATCGGGGAAAAACCAGCCTTCGGGAAACTCTCCGTCCATCCCGAGCGCAGCCATGATCTCTTCATCACTCATGTCACGCGTCTTGTGCTCGAGCGGCTCGGCCTGATTCAGGATCTGGCGCATCTGTGAAAAGGTACGCCCTTCCGGAATTGTCAGGCGGTGGCGCACAACATCGTTGCTGGAAAGCTTGCCCAGTAATGCATGGGCATTCATATCAGGCAAGATTTCGAACTCGCCGGCACGCAGCGCCCTCAGACGGGCAGGGTCGAGCACGCCCAGCACCTGATAGGGCCAGCGCTCATCAATGATCCCACGCTCATGAAGCTCATTGATGATCTGCCGGGCCCCCATGCCAGAGCGAATCTCATAAACCGTTGACGACTGCAATGCAATCGGTTCATTAAGCTTGTGCTGCCACCAGAGCCAGCCTCCGCCGATGGCTGCCGCCATGACCACCACTACCAGAAGCATACCCTTTAACCATCGCATACATGAGACTCGGATCAGGAGGTTGGAAGATTGGAGGGATAACCCAACAGGGCATGCGCGCCATCCTGAAGACGGCGAACCGAATCATCGATGAGCCACTGACCGGACACGTGCTGATGCTGTGCATCGAAACACCTGACGATTGGCCATAGCCCTTGCACGGAGTTGAAAAGACAGGTACTTCGCGCGTTCAAAAATCTTGACAGCGATGCATCCTCGGCGCCGGCAATACTCAAATGCCCCTGGTCGATCAAGGCACGGCGCAGGGTACCTTCGACACCGCACTCGATCAGTTCAGGCGTCCACCACTGTCCCTGGTCGAACCAGGCCAGATTCATGGCGGTCGCCTCAACAAGCTGATCGCGGTCGTTAAGGATAATGCCTTCAGCAATGGCATCGTCATGCCATTCCTGGCGTGCCAGCACGTTTTCCAGTCGGTTGAGATGCTTGAGTCCGGCCAGGGCGGGCTGACGGCCCAGCCGCAGATGGCAAAGCCGAACGCTGACCCCTTGCTCCCAGCGTTCGGGCATGGGCGTAAACGGCGTGAACTGCCAATAACAGCGCGGCTCGGCTGGATCAGGCGGACGATAACCACGCCCACCGCTGCCACGGGTCAGGACGACCTTGAGCACATGCTCGCCCCGAGGCGCCTTTTCAGGCAGAGCATCCAGCCACCCTCTCGAGGGCGGCTCAAAGCCAAGACGATGTGCCCCATGAATCAGGCGAGCGCAGTGCTCATTCCACAACAGAGGCGTCCCGTCTCTTACCAGCACGGTTTCGAACAGACCATCCCCGTAGGCAAGCCCCCGATCTGTCAGAGCCACCATGGGATCAGTGCTATCCGAGCCGATCATGCCTGCATCCTCATCAGATACGCGAAAATACCAGCGAACCGTTGGTGCCACCAAAACCGAACGAATTGGACAGCACATGCTCGATTTTCATTTCACGTGCAGTATGCGGCACGTAATCCAGACGGCATTGCTCGTCAGGATTGTCCAGATTGATGGTCGGTGGAGCGACCTGATCGCGCAGGGCCAGAATGGAGAAAGCCGCCTCGACTGCCCCGGCAGCGCCCAGCAGATGTCCGATCATTGACTTGGTCGAGCTGATGGCCACATCACGCGCTGAAGCACCCAGCACCTTTTCGATGGCAAGGCTTTCTGCCACATCGCCCACCATCGTGGAGGTGCCATGAGCATTGATGTAATCGATGCTTGAAGGATCAAGCCCGGCATCGCGAATGGCGTTGCTCATGGCCATGGCAGCGCCGGCACCATCGCTGGGCGGTGCTGTCATGTGCCACGCATCATCACTCATGCCAAAACCGGCACACTCCGCCAGGATGTTCGCACCGCGCGCTTTTGCGTGCTCGTACTCTTCCAGCACCAGAATTCCGGCACCATCGGAGAGCACGAAGCCATCACGGTCGCGATCCCACGGTCGACTGGCGGCCTGCGGATCATCGTTACGGGTCGACAGCGCTCTGGCGGCGGAAAAGCCCCCAACACCCAACGGCGTGCTGGCCATTTCAGCCCCACCACACACCATGACGTCAGCGTCACCATAGGCAATGGTACGTGCGCCGTAGCCAATGTTGTGCGTTCCCGATGTACACGCCGTTGTAATGGCGATATTGGGGCCGCGAAAGCCAAACTGAATGGCCAGATTGCCAGCGATCATGTTGATGATCGAACCAGGCACGAAGAAGGGAGAAATACGACGCGCCCCCGACTTCAGCAACGACTGATGGTTGGTCTCGATCATCGGCAACCCGCCGATGCCTGAACCAATGGCAACCCCGATGCGGTGAGCGTTTTCTTCGCTGCAGGTAATGCCCGAGTTCTGTACCGCCTGAACCGAAGCTGCAATGCCATACTGGATGAAAAGATCCATTTTTTTGGCATCTTTCGGATTGAACCAGGGGGCTGGATCAAAGCCTTTCACAGCACCGCTGAAGCGAGTGTTCAAACCACTGGCATCAAAATGCTCGATCGCTCCGATACCGCTTTTGCCAGCCTTGATACTGTCCCAGGTGGCATCCGTTGTATTACCCACCGGTGTTACCAGACCGATGCCGGTCACCACGACCCTTCTGCGAGGCATCGTTTTTCCTCCAAAAAAGACAGATGAGTGCGCCCGAGAGCATGAATTACTGCTGGATACCCGACCGCCTGCTGCATGATATATCCGGGCCATTATACCGATTCTATCGGCTCGGTCTCTGACTGATATATCCTGATGATTCAGCTTGAAAGGCCCGGCGCAGCGTATGCCGTTTGCCGGTTAATGCCATTTAAAAATAAAGCCGCTCCCAGAGGGGGCGGCTTTACCGGTCAATCCTGGCCCGGAAGGCTGGATTGCGCCAAAAACTTACTGGTGAGCGACGATGTAGTCGATCGCTTCCTGCACGGTAGTGATCTTCTCTGCTTCTTCGTCGGGAATTTCGGTATCGAATTCCTCTTCGAGAGCCATTACCAGTTCCACGGTGTCGAGCGAGTCGGCGCCCAGATCTTCAGTAAAGGAAGAGCTGTTCTGGATCTCTTCTTCCTTGACGTTCAAGCGTTCGGCAACAACTTTTTTAACGCGCTCTTCGATGGTACTCATTTATCATCACTCCTGGTTTACGAGTCGCCAGATCAAAACTGGCGGTAGTTTATAGACCGTCTTTCTCGGACGCAACAGCGTCCTTTGTCGGTTCTAGCGCATGTTCATACCGCCATTGACATGCAGCGTTTCACCGGTGATGTACCCGGCGACATCGCTGGTCAGAAAACAAGCAGCCGCTGCAATTTCCTCGGGTTGCCCCAGGCGCGACAGCGGAATCTGACTCAGCAATGATTCCTTGTGTTTCTCTGGCAGCTCACTGGTCATGTCGGTTGCGATAAACCCGGGCGCTACGGCATTGACCGTAACATTACGCGAAGCAAGCTCGCGCGCCAGTGAGCGGGTAAAGCCTTCCATGCCTGCCTTTGCCGCAGCATAGTTACTCTGACCCGCATTGCCCAGTGTTGCGACAACGGAACTTATATTAACGATACGACCGAAACGTGCGCGCGTCATGGCTTTCAGGCAAGCCTTTGATACACGATATACCGAGGTGAGGTTGGTATCCAGAACCTCGTCCCACTCGTTATCCTTCATGCGCATCAACAGGTTATCACGAGTGATGCCAGCATTGTTGACCAGAATCAAGGGAGCACCAAAACGCTCGGTGATCTCGCTCAGCACCTGATCAATGGCAGCGCTGTCCGTTACGTTGAGGACCATACCCGCTCCGGTTATGGAGTGCGCGGCAAGATCATCCTCGATGCGACGCGCGCCATCCTCGCTGGTGGCCGTTCCAATAACCGTATGGCCCTGTCGACCCAGCTCACGAGCAATGGCCTGGCCAATGCCGCGTGTTGCACCGGTAACCAGTGCCACTCTTGCTTCACTCATGCTTGCCTTCCCTTTTGGGATTGATGTCTTGTGCTGCGTATTCGCACGCCTTTATTGACCTTCTGGCGTCTCTTTTGCCAGCTCGATCGCTGCTGCCAGCGATTCAGGATCATTGACCGCAAGCCCACGACTTTGACGTGCGATGCGCTTGCCCAGTCCTGTCAGCACCTTCCCGGGACCACACTCGATAAAGACGCTGGCACCCTGCTCGCAAAGGATTTCCACACAGCGTGTCCAGAGCACCGGACGGTACAATTGCTGAACCAGCCGCGTCTTGATGGTATCAATATCTTCATGCCAGGCGGCATCCACATTCTGGATAACACGATAGCGCGGCTGACGCAGGTCGATATCAATCATGGCCTGCTCAAGACGCTCGGCGGCAGGTTTCATCAGCGCACAGTGCGATGGTACCGATACCGGAAGCGGCATGGCACGGCGAGCGCCGCGCTCCTGGCAAAGAGCGATGGCACGCTCGACGGCGGCCTTTTCTCCGGCGATCACCACCTGCCCTGGCGAGTTATAGTTGACGGCCGAGACAACGCTACCCTGTGCGGCTTCTTCACATACCGCTTCCACGACATCGTCATCGAGCCCCAGTATCGCCGCCATCCCGCCTTGTCCGGCCGGCACGGCATCCTGCATCGCCTCCCCGCGCAGGCGCACCAGCCGGACACCATCAGCGAAGCTCATCGCACCTGCACAGACCAGCGCACTGTATTCGCCCAGACTATGGCCGGACATGGCAGCTGGACGCGGGCCTTCAAGCTCCTGCCAGACGCGCCAGATGGCAACACTGGCGGTCAGCAGCGCCGGCTGCGTGCAGGCTGTTGCATTGAGCGCCGTTTCGGGCCCTTCCTGAGTCACATGCCAGAGATCGTACCCAAGCGCATCTGAAGCCTCCTCGAAGGTCGTTCGCACCACGCTGTAACGTTCGGCGAGCTCTCGCAGCATGCCCAGCTGCTGAGAACCCTGACCGGGAAAGACCAGGGCGAGGGCATTGCTCATCTGATTCACCTGTACTAGCTCATTGAAGATTAAATAAGCGAAGCATTATAAACGCCTGCAGTGCAGGCTCAATCAGCACTTCGCCATACGAAATTTCTATGACATCAACCTTTCCGGCAAATTCATCGCGGCTTCATCCAGTGCACGGCGCACAGCATAGGCAAATCCTTCGGCGCGTGCATTACCATGGCTTTTCACAACCGTGGACTTCAGCCCCAGAAAGCTGGCGCCATTATATCTCACGGGGTTAAGCTCCTGCATGAAGCGGCGCAATACCGGCGTGCCCAGCCACCCCACCATACGGGCATACCAGCCGATCTGAAACTCGCTTCGAAGACGCTCACCGAGCATTCGAGCCAACCCCTCACTGCTTTTGAGCGCGACATTGCCCACCATTCCGTCACAGATGGCAACGTCAGTATTACCAGTGAAAAGTGCATCCCCTTCGATATAACCGACATATTCGAAACGAGTATGGTCACCGCCGCGAAGCAGCATATCGGCTTCACGTACTCGGCGTTCTCCCTTGGAACTCTCGGTGCCCACGTTTAAAAGCCCGACTCTTGGCAGCTGCACGCCATCCACCAGCCTGACCATGGCAGCGCCCATCGAGGCAAAATCTACAAGATGTTCGGCGCGCACGTCGACATTGGCACCAAGGTCCAGCATATAGCAGGGTTTTCGAGAGACGGTGGGAATAGCTGCACTGATAGCGGCACGCGCTACATTATCCAGCATACCGACATCGCGTCGCCCCAACGCCATAATGGCGCCGGTATGCTCTGCGCTGACACAGGCACAGGCGTCGCCGCTTCGCAAGGCACCAAGACTTGCGTAAAGGCTGCCATCGAAGGTATCGCGAAGAATGCGGGAAGGCGTCACGTCAACAGGCAGGCCGTCACCGGCTTCAATGACATCGATGCGATTACGGACATGCGCAAGAGAAGCAGGTAATCGAGAGAGTTCGACGTCAAGCAGGTGACGTCTGCCGTAGAGCGTGGCATATGCATCCGGTCTTTGCGCCAGTGCAAGTGCTGCCCCAGGAACAGTAGCGCGGGGACCGTAATCCCCGCCCATGGCGTCGATGGCGATACGCAAGGGCGGCATCGCCCGAATCATTTATTCTTCGACGTCAATGACCTTGCGGCCACGATAGTATCCGTCCGGTGCAACATGGTGACGGAGATGAGTAGTGCCGGTTTCCTTGTCCTGGGACAGTGTCGGCGCTGTCAGAGCGTCGTGAGCACGACGCATACCGCGCCTGGAACGGGACTTGCGATTCTGTTGGACAGCCATTGGGTTGTCTCCGGTTGTAACGTAACGTCAAAAAAGACTCAGTGATCCTTCAGGGAGCGAAGCACACTGAACGGGTTATCGGCTCGCGCCGGCGTTTGCTCGACTTCGTCACCACTTTGCAGCGCATCTCGAGAAACGGCGCAATCCGCTTCGTCGTGATAAACCACCTGCGGAAGCGTCAGAAGCAATTCGTCCTCGACAACCGGCAGCAAAGCCAGATGTTCGTCTTCCACAAGTACCGGCTCGTAACGTGCCGGCAGTGTCGCTGCACGCTCATCACTGGTCACCATGCCAAGCAGAAAAGTGCTTTCAAGATGAACCGGCATGGCCTGCAGACACCGCTGACAGGGCATCTCGACATCGGCAACAAGTGAGCCTTCGATATAATGCTGACGCTGTGCATCAAGATCAAACGTCATGACAACATGACATTCGGCCTCCTGCCGGCCGATGGCATCGACGAAACGAGGCATGGCAGAGAGTGGAATTCTCCCTTCCAGACGTTCGCCGCTGGCAGCAAGCCGATAGGGCTCGACCGTTTTGGGTAGTCGCGTGGTTGACATAGGCGCGCAATAATAGGGATTGTCCGTGAAAGTGTCAAAAGAGTTGTTGCAAAATAGGCACCCGAAACCGCTATTACCATTAAAAACGGTTACCCTGCTGCCCTTTCAAAACCCACTGTTTCAGGAGCCATGATGCCCCTGCTTGTTCTTGCCTCCGGCTCTCCTTCTCGCCGAGAGCTGCTGGGCCGTCTCGGCCTGCCCTTTCAACATCACTCTCCTGATATTGATGAAACCTCCAGAGCAGGTGAAACGCCCCGTATGCTGGCCGAGCGCCTCTCGCGCGAAAAGGCGCAGGCACTGGCCGAGTATTATTCACATCATCTGATCATTGGCAGCGATCAGGTGGTCAGCATCGATGATGACCTACTGGGCAAACCGGGCAGTATCGACAGGGCCCGTCAACAGCTCCAGCGCTTTTCAGGCCGGCGTATCCATTTTCTGACAGGCGTGGCAGTTCTGGATACCCGTCAACACCGTTGCGACACTTTCGTGGACCTTACAAGCGTTGATGTCAGACACCTGAGCTCCGATGAGATCGAGGGCTATCTTGCAAAAGAGCCCGCCATCGATAACGCTGGCGGCTTTTATATGGAGAAACTCGGAACCACCTTGTTCGAGGGCGTCCATACTTCCGACCCGAGCGCACTGATAGGGCTTCCCATGATTGCCTTGTGCCGCCTGCTTCGTGACGCCGGTGTCAATCCACTGCTCGAATGACAGCAGCCGGCGCCACGAAGGGACGTCAACGCAGGCGCACGGGCGACGCGCCTGCGAAAAGGTCAAGGCCGAGATACTCTGCAGCGATCTGGCCAAGGTGGCGCGATATCTGCTCAAGCGGATCACCGCTTTGGGTGTAATCCGTCGTTTCAGCACTCCCGATCATGTCGCGCGCGACATCACCAACGCTTTTAAGGCCGTCCACCAGCCCCTTTTCCACGGCCTCTTCGCCCGTCCAGACCAGCCCGGAAAAAAGCGCAGGATCATCTGATAGACGATCACCACGGCCGGCCTTGACGGCGTTAATGAACTGCTCATGAGTCTGGTCCAGCACATGCTGCCAGAAGCGTTTTTGTGCGTCGCTGACAGGCTGAAAGGGATCAAGCATGTTTTTGTTCTCCCCCGCCGTAAACACACGTCGCTCAATGCCCAGCTTATCGATAGCACCTTCAAGCCCGAACCCCGAGTAGATGACACCAATGGAGCCCACGAGACTGGCCGGTGCGGCGTAAATGTTGTCGGCAGCCGAAGCAATATAATAGGCGCCGCTTGCACCAATATCCTCGATGACAGCAATGATGGGCTTGTCACCCGTGCTGCGAAGTCGGCGAATCTCGTCATAGATGCGCTGCGACTGTACCGGAGAGCCACCAGGACTGTTGATGTCCAGCACGACCGCCGTGTCCGACCCCTGCCAGGCCTCGTTCAGGCCTCGAATGACTCTTTCAGCACTGGCCGGGGACTGGCTGTCGATCACACCCTCAACCCTGACCACCCCAACCTTTCTGGTGGTCATCGACTCCTGCTCACCGAGCATCATGAACGTGACAGCTGCGGCGATCACGATCCAGAAACTCCAGAACAGCAAACGAAAGAAGATTTTCCAGCGCCGGCTGCGACGCTGCTCGCGCACCATTTCAAGTAGCCATCGCTCTATCATGGCATCGCGACCAACACCCTCCCGAGGCTGCTCTTTTGCAGCTGAAACGCTGTCATCCAGCTCACGCCCCGTCCACTGATCCCTTCGATCACTCATGCATCCCCACTCCTGTGCGCGGGCAAACCGATGCCTCCAGCCAGCGCATCAGCTCATGGAAATCATTCACCACCTGCACGGGCGAAAAATCCCCCAGCTGTTGCGCAGTGTGAACTCCCCAGGTCACCGCCACACGATCCATACCCAGCGCCTGCGCCATGCCCATGTCGTAAACGCTGTCGCCGATCATGACGGCATCCTCGACAGCAACATCAAGGGTTTCCAGCAGCTCGACCAGCATGAGCGGGTCAGGTTTTGAGCATGTCAGATCGGCGGTGCGGCTATCAGCAAACCAGTGTCCACAGCCGCGCTCGGCAAAAATTCGATCCAGCCCTCGGCGGCTTTTACCGGTCGCCACGGCAAGCCTGACATCAGGCAGTGACCTTAATCGTGCAATACCCGCCTCCACCCCTTCAAAAAACGGCAGGGCAGGCCCTTCTTTCTCGGCCGCTACAAAGTGTTGTGCGTAACAGCGACGAAGATGCTCGGCTCGCTCGGCATCAATGCCCGGGCACAATCGAGCAATAGCTTCCGGTAGACCAAGGCCAATGATATCGAGTACGGCTTCGCGACTCAGCGCAGGCCAGCCGATATCGAGCGCAGCACGCTGCATGCAGCCCACGATTCGATCCGCCGAATCCATGAGCGTGCCATCCCAGTCAAAAATGATCAGACGATAACGCATTACAGCCCTGCTCCTATTGTCTCTATCCGGGGAATATGTCTAGGGACACCCAACTAGCGCAGGCGTGCCAGGACGCTCTGCAAATCGTCGCTCAAAGGCGCGTGCAGGGTAACGGGCTGTCGTGAGGCAGGATCGGTGAACCCAAGCGTTCTGGCATGCAGAAAAAGGCGGGACAGCTCGCACTGTCTGGCCAGATACTCACCGCTTGCACTGCCGTATTTGCTGTCTCCCAGCAGCGGATGACCGGCATGAACGGCATGAACCCTGATCTGATGGGTGCGCCCCGTCACCGGCTCCGCCTCGATCAGGGAAGCACCCTTCAATGACTCGATCAGCGTGAAACGGGTTCTTGAGGGCTTGCCGGTCGCCTCTACTCTTACGCGACGCTCGCCGCTGGGAAGCTCGAAGCGCAACAACGGAGCGTCCACTTCCCGATGCTCAACGGACCAGCGCCCTTCAACCAGAGCAAGATAATGTTTCTGCATGCGATGTGCGCGAAGCTCATCGCTGAGAAAATTGAGTGCTTCGCGTGATTTGGCCACCAGCAGACATCCTGACGTATCACGGTCCAGCCGGTGTACCAGCTCAAGATATGGCAAATCATCGCGTATCTGACGAAGGGCCTCGATAAGCCCTATCTTGACGCCACTGCCCCCATGGACGGCAAGCCCTGAAGGCTTGTTGAAAACGATCCAGTCAGCCGTCTCCCTTAGAACACTTCGCTCGATAACATGACGCAAATTATCGCTGATGTCCTGTACGGCCTCCTGAGGCGTCAAACGCAGCGGCGGCACCCTGAGGCGATCCCCCTTGACGAGCCGACGACTTGCTTTGCCACGCCCACCATTAATGCGCACTTCACCGCGGCGAATGATCCGATAAATGAGGGTTCGAGGCGCACCTTTCAGATGGGCAATCAGGAAATTATCCAGTCGCTGTCCATCATGATGTTCGTCAATGTCGAGCCACTGAACGCCACGCCCCTCCACCATGTTCTTTCCCTTTTTTAACGGCTGCAAAGGACGGCATTGTAGCGAAATAACGCAGCAATGGCCCCGATTGTGGGCACCAGGGTTTACTGTTATATTCCAAGGGCTTCCTTAAGGTCCGCAAGACCTGACAGCGCCTGCATCAGATGACACGCAGGCCGAAGCAACAGAACAGTCGTCGGATGATATCAATCCGGCACCTGGTAGTATTTGAAGTACCCGGATTTTGCATCACGGGATCAACCATTTTCCGTGCCGAAAGCCGGTGCTGTCGTATTGATGGCCATCAGGTGTGACCGCCTTACTGGAAGACCGGTTAAGCAACCATGCTGCCGCGACATGTCTTCAGGCTGTCACGTACTCAACATGATCATGAAGCCTTTCCAGGGCACGTCTGTATGGCGCCCAGGGAATTGAAACATACTTGTAGACATGCGCTGAGCACAAACACTCTGGCCCGCGATTCGGCTGCACCGATGCCCGGCGCTACAGGCAATCAACCAAGGGGTTGATCGTGGCTGTGGCACGGCCTTGTCTGGCGGCACGCTCAGTCAGTGAGACAATATGAAACGCATGCTTATCAACGCGACTCAGCCTGAAGAGCTGAGAGTCGCGCTGGTCGATGGCCAAAGACTTTATGACCTCGACATCGAATCCGGAGCGAGAGAACAAAAAAAGGCCAATATCTATCGCGGCCGCATTACGCGAGTCGAACCCAGTCTTGAAGCTGCCTTTGTTGATTTTGGCGCTGATCGTCACGGCTTTTTGCCGCTCAAGGAGATCTCTCGCGAATATTTTTCAAAGGAGCCCTCGGGTAACGGTCGCCCCAATATTCGTGAGGTGATCAAGGAAGGCCAGGAAGTCATTGTTCAGGTTGACAAGGAAGAACGCGGCAACAAGGGCGCAGCACTGACCACCTTTGTCAGCCTGGCCGGGCGCTTTCTGGTACTGATGCCCAACAATCCGCGGGCTGGTGGTATCTCTCGCCGTATCGAAGGCGATGAGCGTACAGAGCTGAAAGAAGCCATGAGCCAGCTCACCATGCCCGAAAAAATGGGTGTGATCGTGCGCACGGCCGGCATCGGCCGCTCTTCCGAAGAGCTGCAGTGGGATCTGGATTATCTGGTACAGGTCTGGGAAACCATTACAGAAGAAGCCGGCAAGCGCTCGGCCCCCTTCCTGATCTATCGGGAATCCAACGTCATCATTCGCGCCATGCGCGACTACCTGCGCCAGGATATTGGCGAGGTGCTGATCGACCATACCGACGTGCACGAGGAAGCGCTCAACTTCGTCAAGCAGGTCATGCCGTCCTATCAGCAAAAGATCAAGCTGTACAACGATGATGTCCCGCTCTTCTCTCGCTTCCAGATCGAATCCCAGATCGAGACGGCTTACGAGCGCGAAGTCAAGCTGCCGTCAGGCGGCTCCGTCGTCATTGACCACACCGAAGCCCTGGTCTCCATTGACATCAACTCCTCACGCGCCACCAAGGGGGGGGATATCGAGGAGACCGCACTGCAGACCAATCTGGAAGCCGCCGACGAAATCGCCCGTCAGTTGCGCCTGCGTGATATCGGCGGTCTGGTGGTTATCGACTTCATCGACATGACCCCTGCCCGCAACCAGCGCGAAGTCGAAAATCGCGTTCGGGATGCTCTGAAGCTTGATCGCGCACGCGTCCAGATTGGTCGCATTTCGCGCTTCGGCCTCATGGAAATGTCTCGCCAGCGCCTGCGCCCGTCACTGGGCGAAACCAGCGGTGTGGTATGCCCCCGCTGTAACGGCCAGGGCACCATCCGGGATGTCCGCTCGCTGTCCCTGTCGATCATGCGACTGATCGAAGAAGAGGCAATGAAGGATCGCAGCTCCCAGATTCGTGCCATGCTGCCGGTGCCGGTTGCCACCTACCTGCTCAATGAAAAGCGCAACGTACTGGCCGACATCGAACGTCGCCAGGGCGTCCGCGTCATGCTGTTGCCACAGCCTGAACTCGAGACTCCGCATTACGATGTTCAGCGCTATCGCGACGATCAGGTCGATCCGGAAGAAGCCGCACGTTCAAGCTTTGAGCTGTCAGATGACTTTGAAGCACCGGAAGACGAAAGCGAAACCTATCGCAAACCCGTCAAGCGGACCGAAGCGGCCGTACGTTCTGTAGCACATCGTACTCCGGCACCCGAACCTGCTGCAGCGCCGACAGAAGAAGCGCCTTCCGGCTTTCTGAGCCGCCTCATGAAAGGCTTCAACCGCCTGATGGGCAGCGAAGAAAGCAGCAGGCAGGAAGCAGGCAACGTTCAGCCCAAAAGCGAAACCTCTCGCCAGACACCAGCCATACGGGAAGAAAAGTCTCCGGCGGCCAGTCATGAGAGCACTACTCGCGAAGAACAGAAATCTTCCAACAGCGGTGGCGAGCAGCGCAACAACCGTCGTGATAATACAAGGCGCGACGACAGCACTGGAAACAGGAATAACCGCAACGACAAGCGTACGTCTTCCGACAAGGGTCGCGATGACAAGAACCGACGTGATCGGCCGTCACGCGACGCTGACAAGAGTGACAATACCAACGCTCGTCATGACAAGCGCCAGCAGAGCAGCACATCGGACAAGGCAGACAATGCCAATACCGATCGCAATGATAAGCGCCAGCAAAATGCAGCGCCGACCAAAAGCGATAATGCAACGTCCGAGCGCAGTGACAAGCGTCAGCAGAGTGCTCCGGCAGACAAGAGCGCCGAGAAGCCACGTAACGAGGGTGAACGCAAAAAATCTGCCCCCGAATCGTCTACTCCCGCTAAAACAGAAGGTGCTCAGGACCAACGTGCACAGCAGTCGCCCGCTCAGGCGCAGGAAAGCGATGACGGCAAGCCACGCCGTACTCGTAACAATCCACGTCAGCGCAGTCGCAAGCAGGCTCTGAGCCCTGAGGCAGTCGCAGAACAGGAACGCCTGCAGGCTGAAGCCAGCCAATCAACGACATCCGCCAGCTCTGAAACCGTTGCTCGGGAGAACAGTGACCCTGCAGGTTCAAAGGCGACGGAGTCCAGCACGCCCGCAAGCGCCGAGCCGAAGGCAGCACCAGTTCAAGGCAGCGATGCTTCTGTTGCGGCAAAGCCTGCGAACACTTCTGAAAGGAAGGCGTCGAGCACTGAAGAGAAGCCAGCCACGACTGACAGCAAACCCTCTTCCACTTCCGGTAACGGCCGTAAATCGGTGAGCGCTACCTTCGGCCGCGAACCGTCATCTTCTGAAACGGCTTCAGATCAGAAGGAAACGAGCAGCGTCAAAGCGGCGGATGCCACACAGCCTGGCGCCGACACGTCCCAAAAACCTGTCACGGAGCAGCAGGCCAAAAACGCTGAGACGGCTTCGGCCAAAGAGCCTGATATTACCGGTGGCCAGGCAGCCGGTGAAACAGCCTCCAAAACATCAGACAAGCCGATAGCCGAGTCAAAGGAAGCTTCAGTACCCGGGAATGCTGCCACAACCGTGGTCGATCAAAGCAAAGAGCGCACCGCAACTGAAACGGCCTCCACTCCCCAAAAGAAAGAAGCCGAACCGGCCAAACCGGTTGACGCGACAGCAGCCAGCGAAGCTACGCCGCGCGAGCAGCCCCACCTGGTTTCCCAGAGCGCCAGGGCTGCCGTGACCGACAAAGCTTTCAGTGAAGCGCCGGCACGCGATATCAATCGCCAGAGCGTGGCCGCGCGTGACAAGGCCTCCGAAAAGCCTGCATCGAAGCCGCCACATAAAGCGACCGAAGAAAAGCAGGACTCAGAGCAGGCTGCCAGTCATGTTGCCGCCAAAGGCACTGACAAGCCGGCTACAACTGAAGCTGCCGCCAAGGCCGACAGCGCTCGCAGGATCGCCGAGGTAACCGGCAGTAGTGACAAGGCAGCGTCTGCGACCAGTGAAGCAACCCCCGTTGCTGACAAAAGCGCTGACAAGGTGACCACGCCAGACAGTGCGCCCCAGAAGGGTGAAGCCACTGCCACCGAAGCGACTTCTCGGCAGCGTCAGCGTCGTCGTGCACATAATGATCCGCGCGAACGTCGTCGTCAGCAGCAGCGTGAGCGGGATAACCAGACGTCCAATGAATAACGTTCGGTGAATACCCAAAAGGCCCACTCCAATGGAGTGGGCCTTTTTTTGTCTACCAACACAGGGAGGTCTCTGTCAGTGACCGATGATACCGGGCTCCATATCGAGCGTTACCCCAAAACGCGCTTCGACGGACGCTCGAATACGCTTTGCCAGCTCCAGCAGATCAATGACGCACCCCTGGCCGTAATGTACCAGCACCAGTGCCTGCTGCTGATGAACGCCTACCCGGTTGTCACGATATCCCTTCCAGCCACACTGATCGATCATCCAGCCGGCCGCCAGCTTGACGCCCTGATCGGTTTTCCAGCACGGCATCGAGGAATAGCGGGTCATCAAAGCCTCAGCCTGTTCTGCTGGCACCACAGGGTTTTTAAAAAAAACTGCCGGCATTGCCCAGCACCAGTGGATCCGGCAACTTTTCCCGGCGGATGGCGGCTACGGCGATCGCAACATCATTCGGACCTGCGTTTAACGGGAGACGGTCAGCAAGATCGCCGTATCCGGTACGCGGCCTGCCATCAAGATCAAGGCGCAGCACCACTCGAACCACCATGACCTTTCCGGCCAGTGCCGTCTTGAAGACGCTGTGCCGATAGCCAAAGTCGCACTGGGCTCGGTCGAGTATTTCATAACGACCATCTTCAAGATGCATGATATGCACTTGCTCGATGACATCACCGATTTCGGTACCATAGGCACCAATATTCTGAATGGGTGCGGCCCCTACCGAGCCCGGAATCAGCGCCAGGTTCTCGATCCCCCACCAGCCCTCACGGGTAGTCTTCTCCACCAGTGCATGCCAGTTAACCCCGGCTTCGACATGCCAGAGCGCCATGTTTTGGCCAAAAGGCTCATGCCAGATGCGCTGGCCCGTATAACGCACGACCAATCCATCAATGTGGGGGTTCATGACAACATTGCTGCCGCCACCCAGCGCAATCACGCGACTGAAGCGATGACGTCCTATGGCAAGAATACGACGAAGGGACAGCAGCGAGTCTGCTTCGGCGAGCGCCTGAGCCCGTGACTCAAACCCCAGCGTGTTGTGAGATTTCAGGGAGATGCCGTACTGCATCTTCAATCCGATGCTTCCTGACGCTCGATATGCTCAAGCAGGCCCTGGCAGCCGGCCTCGATCTGATCGGCCACGCGACCGAAGTTATCGGTGCTGCCGAAATAGGGGTCACCGATTTCCGCGCCAGTACCTTCGTCTGCAAAATCCATCAGCAATCCCACATGCGCGCGGCGAGTTTCCGGCGCCATCCGTCGCAGCGCCTGCAGGTTGTCCTCATCCATACAGAGGATGTAGTCAAACTGCTCAAAATCGTTCAAGCGAATGACACGTCCTCGCAGCTCGGAAATGTCGGCCCCGCGATGATGTGCTTCACGCATGGCTCTGGGATCGGGCGGCTCGCCTGCGTGATAATCACCAACACCACAGGAATCGACCTCGATTCGGCTATCAAGGCCTCTACTCTGTAGCATTTGACGAAAAAGACCTTCTGCCATGGGAGAGCGACAGATGTTTCCCAGGCAGACAAACAGGACTCGAATCAATCTGAGCTCCTTTGCAGAAGTTCACGCACCCGTTCCAGATCTTCTGGCGTATCCACACCGGCTGGGTATTGCTCGGTGGCCACGGCGACCGAAATGGCATAACCGTGATAGAGCGCACGCAGCTGTTCGAGCTGCTCGCAGGCTTCAACAGGTGCGACTGGAAGGTTTTGATAATCGCGTAAAAAAGAGGCGCGATAAGCGTAAATGCCGATATGGCGAAGCCAGCCCTGTCCCAGCTCATCCATGTTATGCGAATCATCAGCATTCGACAGGTCAAAGCGGTCACGGTCCCAGGGAATGGGGGCACGTGAGAAGTAAAGAGCGCGCCCACTCTGACTGCATACCACCTTGACCACGCTGGTACGCATCAGAGTGGCCCGGTCGGCAATGGGCTCGGCAAGGGTTGCCATGGCCGCACCCTCGTCTCCCTTGAGCGACTCGGCCACCCGGTCGATCATGCTGCTGGGAAGAAGCGGCTCATCCCCTTGGACATTGACGATGCACTCCTCATCCCGAAGATCGAGCTTGTCGACGACCTCCGTGAGCCTTGACGTACCGTTGACATGGTCTTCGCGTGTCATGACAACGTCTGCTCCAAAGGCTCGGGCAGCCGTGGCAATCTGCTCACTATCGGTGGCAATCAGTACTCTGGCGGCATTGGAAGACATCGCCCGCTGCCAGACATGCTCGATCATGGGACGGCCGGCAATCTCCAGTAGCGGCTTGCCGGGTAGACGCTGCGAGGCAAATCGAGCCGGGATGATGACAGTGAAGGCCTGACTCATGATGCGGCCGCAGTACCCTGCTTTTTACCCAGCGCCTCTTCAACGTTCAGGCGACGTGCTCGACTGGCCAGCATCACGGGAATGCCATCCGCGACCGGATAGGCAAGACCGCTTTCACGACACAGCAGCTCGTTGGTCTCTCGGTTGTATTCAAGCTTTCCGCCGCTTTCAGGGCATACCAGCATGGCAAGCAGTTCCTGATCCATTATCTTTCTCCTGTATCAGAGTTTTTCAAGGCGCGCTGACAGCCACTCGATCAGTGCTGGCTCGGGGCACGCTTCTATATCCAGCGACCAGCACCGCTCGTTGGCAAAGGGGCGGCATTTGACAGCATCCTTGGCGGTCATGACGACAGGTCGATTATCGGCAAAGCGCACATCATGTGCCGAGAAACGATGATGGTCCGGTAGCGGATGTTCATCAAATGCCACACCGAGCGTTTCAAGGGTTTTGAAAAAACGCTGCGGGTTACCAATGCCTGCAATGGCATGGACTCGCCCATCAAAGGGACGAGCTTCGATACTATAGCAAACACCATCATTGAGGTGGCGCCAGGCGCTGGGTATCAGAGACATGGAATACTGCGCCACGGCGTCCAGAGGCCGTAGATCACCATTGGAGATGATGGCGTCTACCTCCTGCAATCTGGAAAGCGGCTCGCGAAGCGGTCCTGCGGGCAGGCATCGACCATTACCAAACCCGCGCATGCCATCCACTACTACCAGCTCGATATCCCGGCCCAGGGCATGATGCTGTAGACCATCATCAGATAGCAGAATGTTGCAGCCGGCAGCAATCAGTTTACGCGCCGCCCGTGGGCGGTCAGGGTCCACAACAACCGGCAGCTGCGTCTGCTGAGCCAGCATAACGGGTTCATCGCCTGCATGCGCGACATCACTGGTGTCGTTTACATAGAAGGGATAGCGCGGCGCATGGCCACCATAGCCGCGAGAGATAATACCGGGCCGCCAGCCCTGCTTTTCAAGCCAGCGACCAAGCCATGCCGTCAGTGGAGACTTGCCGGTACCACCCACCGTGATGTTACCGACCACGATGACCGGCACCGGCGACGTCCATGTTTCACGCCGACCGCTCTGATAGGCCTGACGCCGTCGGGCCGTCACATGCTTGTAAAGCACCTCCAGAGGCGTCAGCACTCCCGGCCAGCGGGCACCGCTATACCATGCCCTTTCAAGCCGTTTCATGATAATGCCATCTCGTAGAGACACTCACACCGGAACATTGCTGCGCTCCTCACTGAACTGGATACGATGCAGCGCCGCATAGGCACCGTCCTGAGCCAGAAGCGTTGAGTGATCACCTGACTCAATGATCTCGCCGTTATCCATGACCAGAATACGGTCGGCCTGCTCAATGGTGGAGAGCCGGTGCGCAATCACGAAGGTGGTACGCCCTTCGCAGACCTTCTCGAGGGCCTGCTGAATGTAGCGCTCGGATTCCGTATCCAGCGCCGAGGTGGCCTCGTCCAGAATCAGGATAGGGGCATTCTTGAAAATCGCACGCGCGATGGCAATACGCTGGCGCTGCCCACCGGAGAGCATGACGCCATTGTCACCGACAAGCGTGTCGTACCCTTGCGGTAATCGCTCGATAAACTCATCGGCGTAGGCTGCCTGTGCGGCAGCCACTACTTCATCACGAGAGGCATTATTGACTCCGTAGGCGATATTATCGGCAATGCTGGCATTGAACAGGGTCACATTCTGAGTGACCAGAGCGACCTGACGACGCAGGGCCTGCATCAAATAGTCACGAACATCCACCCCATCAATGCAGATACGGCCATCCGTCGCGTCATAAAATCTTGGCAGCATGTTCATCATGGTGCTCTTGCCACTGCCTGAGCGTCCGACCAGCGCAATCATTTCGCCGGCGTCAACCTCGTGGCTGATGCCCTTGAGTACGTCCGGCAGATCGCTGCCATAACGAAAATGAACACCTTCAAAGCTGACCTGCCCCTGAACGCGACCGGGATCATGAGTCCCATTGTCCGGCTCGCGCGGCTTGTCCATCAGTTCAAAAAGCTCCTGAGCCGCGGCCAGTCCCTTTTGAATCACACCGTTGATTTCCGTCAGCGACTTGATGGGCTTGATGATCATGCTGGCCGCCGTGATAAAGCCGATAAACTGACCCGCGCTCATGTTGCCCAACAGCTTGGGATCGAGTGCCAGCCAGACCAGCAGCGCCAGTGACACCGCCACCAGAGTCTGAATGACCGGCGCACTGATGGCCTTGGTCAGGGCTTCCTTGAGACTCTGATCACGATTGTACTGGCTCGCCTGATTGAAGCGGTTGTATTCATGCTGCTCTGCACCGTGCGTGCGCACCACGCGATACCCCGTGATGGTCTCGGACGCCACGTGAGTCACCTCACCTACTGACTTCTGAATGCGCCGTGAAAGCTTGCGAAAACGCTTGCTGCACCAGGCGACTACAAAACCGATCAGTGGCGTCACGGCGATAAAGATCAGCATCAGTTTCCAGTTGACCCAGAACAGATAAATCGTCAGTCCAATGACCAGCATGCCTTCCTGAAGTACCACATTCAGGGCCTTGGTGGCCGCGCCGGTCACCTGTTCCACATGGTAGGTCACACGCGAGATCAGGTGTCCACCGCTGTTTTCATCGTAAAAACGCCCCGGCAGATGCAGCATCTGGTCGAAGACCGAAACGCGCAGGCGATGAACCACGTTGCGCGCTACATATTCCATGCCATAGGTACCCAGAAAGGTACCAAAACCACGGGCAATGAAGATGCCGATGATCATCAGGGGAAGGGCCTGGCGAAAATCAGCATCCGGGTTTTGTATACCGTCGGTCAGAAACTCCATGATTCGCGCCATGAGAGTACTGGAACCGGCATAAATGGCATTGCCAATCAGCGCGATCGCAAAGGCCTTCCAAAAAGGCTTTACATAGGTCAGCAGACGGGCGTACAGCGTCAGGCTGGCGTTTGACTTCACGGGCTCTCCTGCCTTGCTGATAACGATATCGGATCGACCAGGCGATGGCGCTGACAGCGCCAGACCCAATGGTGACCTGCTACCAGTCATGATCAAAGACTGCCCATGGGCAATCACCGGCCGGATTCTACCCCAGGTCGGCACGGTTCGACACCGCCAGCCGGGCGCGGCGAAACAACGCGGAGCCCTGTGGCACGACTTGTCACGGTAATGGCGCCATCCTCAGCCGTATTCCATTGACAGCTGCCGACATGATGAAAGCGCCTGACGACGCTGTCAGCGGGGTGACCATACCCATTGAGATAGCCAGCGCTATAGATCACACGTGCCGGCTTTAGCATATCAACCAGGCGTTGCGAGGAGCTGCCATGGCTGCCGTGGTGACCTGCCACCAGAACATCCACCGGCTTGCGATAATGAGCAACAATGCGTGACTCGACGTTCTGGCCGCCGTCTCCAGTGATCAGAAAGCGGTGTCGAGGCGTTTCGATCAGCAGCACGCAGGAATGATCATTTTCAGCCGCCGGCAAGGTGGCGGTACTGCGAGGCCAGAGAAAGGTAAAATTGACGGCATCGGCTCGCCATGACAACCCGGCACGACAAGGGGTAAGCGCATCGACGTCAATGGTCTCCGACAGCGGCGCCCACCAGCGATCAACCTTGTGCAGTCCCTTGAGTACAGACACCCCGCCGGCATGATCACTGTCCCCATGTGAGACAATAACGCCATCAAAATGCTGTGGCTGATCCCAGAGTGTGGTAATCGCCATGAACCCCGAACGTGATCGCGGACCACTGTCATAAAGCCAGCGGCCATGAGCGGTGCGAATGTCAATCAGCTGCCCCTGACCGACATCGTGAATGACCAGTGACAATTCGCCATCACGAAGCATTGAAGCCTGGTTCGCGCCAAGAAACAGGGAAACGGCCATGATGCTGGCCAACCACCGCCAAAAACGAGCAAGCCCCGGCAGAAGCCATATCAGACAAATCAGCAGTAGCATAATGGCAAACGGCCATATCTGATCGGCAGCAGGCTGCCAATCGGGTTGCCACTGGCGCACCTGCTCGAGCACCGTTTCGAATAGATGGGCGGCCTGTCCAAAAAGCCACCAGAGCAACTGGCCCACTCCGGGGACGGGTGACAGTAACCACCCCAGAAGTGCCAAGGGCACCATGACCATGGAGACCCAGGGGATGGCGATAAGATTGGTCAGCATGGAAAGGCTCGCCATCTGTCCGAAAACAAGCAGCGTGGCACCTCCCGTTGCCAGACTTAAAAGCCCCTGACTGCGCAGCAGGGTATACCACCAGACGCGTTTTTCCTGCCAGCGCCAGGCAATAATCAATACCGCAACGGCCCCGAAGGAGAGCCAGAGCCCTGGGCGCACCAAGGAAAGCGGGGCACTGACGACCACTACCAGCAACGCCAGCCACCAGGCCTGCCACACTCCGGGCGAATGACGCCCGCAGGCGCTCCAGAGGGCAATGAGGGTCATGATGGCAGCCCGTACGGCTGGCGGAGCGAATCCCGATAGCCCTGCATAGAGCACCGCGGCTGCCCCGGCCATCCCCCAGGGCCAGAGCACCATGCGCCAGCAATATGGTTGCACAAGACGCGCAACAAGACGCCCGAGCAGTAGCACCCAGCCCGAGACCAATCCAACGTGCAGCCCTGAAATCACGGCAAGGTGTGTTGTGCCCGTTTCCCTAAGCAGCTTCCATTGAGACGCCTCAAGTGCACCGCCATCTCCCAGTGTTAGCGCCTGCAACCAGCGTCGGGTAAAGTCGTCATTGACCCGTGTCTTGAGCCAGCGCTGTGTCAGGGCAGGACCAGCCCCCGGCTGAAGGCGTACAGCCTCATGTGCATCACGCACATAACCGGTGGCCCCAAAGCCTTTCTCAATCAACCAGGCGCCATAGTCGAATCGGCCTGGATTGAGAAAGCCATGAGGCGGCTTCAAGCGCGCCGTTAAACGCCATTGATCGCCCGCTGATACTGCCGGAGGGTTATACCAGTCAAGGCGGACATGCTTGAGCCGGTGACAGCCGGGGAGTTCAGCGGCCGCCTCGCAGCGTGTCACCGCAAGATTCAACCGGGCTCGACCATCAAGTCGTTCCAGCGAAACAATACGGCCCTCCAGCGTAACGTTTTGTTTAGCAAGTCCATCTGCCAAAGGCGTTGGTCTCTGAGCGAGTCCATGAAAAAGTACAAGCGTTATCACCAGGGCCATGAGCAGCATCAGTCGGTGATAGAGTGCCGCTGCCAGCAGCCAGAAAAGCGCAAGCGCCCAAAGCCATTCATTCTGGGGCACACGCACCAGCAGGGCGCCAATAATGGCCCCAAGACACAGCAGTGGAAGGCGTATACCTTTGATACAGTCGATCAGTTCACAACGAATGGGCACAACGCGCTCATGATTTTCAGAAAGATTTTCCTCACCCACGGGGTTCAGGGATAATGGTGACATCGTTCTGTCTGGACGCTGCCTGATGCTGCGCCGATTTATTCAACGTTATCTGCCGGACCCGGAAACCATTCGGCGCCGAAAATCGCTTCGATTGATTCATCCACTCCTAGGCAACCCAGCGCTCTGGTTTGTCACTCGCAGAAGCATTGCCAATGGATTGTCTGTAGGGCTTTTTTGCGCGCTTTTACCCATCCCCGGGCAGATGCTGATGGCCGCGCTCGGTGCCTGGTGGCTGCGCGGCCATCTGCCGCTGGCGCTTGCACTGGTATGGCTGACCAACCCTCTGACCATGCCGGTGGTCTTTTATGTCACCTATCGCGTGGGCGCATGGATACTTCATACCCCGCCTCGCGCCCTGCCCGATGAAGTCAGCGTCAGCTGGTTTGCCAATCAGGTGGTCGATATGATGCCGGCCCTGATTGTCGGGTCCCTCGTTTGTGCGCTGATTATCGGCATCATTGCCAACATCTTGACTCGCCTTTGCTGGCGATGGCACATCCTGCGTGTCTGGCGCAAGCGTCGTCGGCATCGTCGCCGGTCATAACCTCCTCCCTGCCTTTTTTGTCATCGCCGAACAAGGAACCGGAACGTTTCTCTCCGGCGTCTTTTAAACTATGTTAATTCTGCCTGCTCTGAAGGCACATTCATCCATTATCGACAGGGAAGCCGACATCATGGATCTGGGAATCACCAATCGCGTTGCCATCATCACTGGCGCCAAGGGAGGCCTCGGTCTCGCCGCCGCTCGTGAGCTGGCCAATGAAGGCGTCAGGCTTGTGCTGTCCGACATGGACATCGAGCAGCTGGAAAAGGACACCGAGCTCATGAAGGGTGAGGTCATCTGTCACAAGGCCGATATCACCCAACAAAAAGATGTTGATGCGCTGGCCCAAGCCGCCATCGAGCGTTTTGGTACCATTGATATTGTCATTCACACGGCTGGCATTACCGGCGAGAAAGGGCATCCTCTTGAAATGAAGGATGACGACTACGAGGACACCTGGCAGATCAACTTCATGTCCGCCGTGCGAGTGGCACGTGCCACCTTCCCCACCATGCGCGAAAAAGGCTGGGGCCGCTTTGTGTGT
Source organism: Kushneria konosiri (assembly GCF_002155145.1). Lineage (NCBI taxonomy): Bacteria > Pseudomonadati > Pseudomonadota > Gammaproteobacteria > Oceanospirillales > Halomonadaceae > Kushneria > Kushneria konosiri. The sequence continues at coordinate 3,017,769 of NZ_CP021323.1, read as the reverse complement.
ATCACCTCTGAAAACGCCGTGCAGCCCTATTGGGATGAAGCCGTCTACAACGTCTCCAAGGCGGCGCTGGCGACCTTCGTCAAAAACCTGGCCTATGGAGAAGCGGAAAACGGCATTCTCTGTAATACCGTGTCCCCTGCTTTTATCGAATCTCCCATGACCAATGGCATGATGGAAAAGCGCTCGAGTGAGAATGGCTGCTCCTTTGACGAGGCGGTAGAAAGCTTTCTTGAAGAAGAGCGTCCCGGCATCAAGCTCAAGCGTCGCGGTCAGCCGGAAGAAGTGGCCGCCGCCATTGCTCTGGTCGTGTCCGAGCGCGGCTCATTTATCAGCGGTTCCAACATTCGAGTGGATGGCGGAGCGGTCATGTCGGTTCAAAACTGAAGAGCGGGGCCAAAAAGCGTCACGCCCTGAACGATAAAAGGCCCGCCAGCATTGCTGGCGGGCCTTTTAGGTGCCTTCTAGAACAAAATCAGCTCATGACATCGGGCGCCAGGCGCCCTTTATCCAGACGCAGCACTCGATCCTGATGCCGCGCGATGGCCATGTCATGCGTGACCACGACAAAGGCACTGCGCGAGCGCTCGGCGACCTCATCCATCAGCTCCAGAATCTGGCGCGCGGTTACCTGATCCAGATTACCGGTCGGTTCATCCATCAATACCAGACTGGGGTCCGTGACCAGTGCTCTCGCGATGGCGACCCGCTGGCGCTCACCCCCGGAAAGCTCGCCCGGCTTGTGCTCCCCGCGCGGCGCCATGCCGACCCTTTCAAGCAGTGCGCTGGCCTTTTTGGCCGCTTCACTGCGGCTCTGACCACGAATGATCAGTGGCATGGAGACATTTTCAAGCGCCGTGAATTCGGCCAGCAGATGGTGGAACTGATACACAAAGCCGATATGCTGATTACGAAACCGCCCGATGGCCGTCTCCGACAGGCCCTTGATGGAGTGACCGCCGATGAGGATTTCCCCCCGTGTCGGCCGATCCAGTCCGCCCAACAGATTAAGCAGCGTGGTCTTGCCGCTTCCGGAGCTACCCACAACTGCAATCCGCTCGCCGGCCGCGACCGTCAACTCCAGATTATCAAGCACGGTCAAATCCTGCGGACCTTCCTGATAGATACGGCTCAGTCCCCGACATACCAGCATGTTGTCGCGCTCTGTCATCATCGTCTCGTGTTGACTACTCATAGCGCAGCACCTCGGCCGGTTGTACCCGCGCGGCTCGCCACGCCGGATAAAGGGTCGACAGAAAACTCAACAGCAGCGCCACACCCGTGACGACCAGAACATCCGAAAGTTCAAGGCGCGACGGCAGATAGCTGATGAAATAAACGTTAGGGTCCAAAAACTGAATGCCGAAGACGGATTCGACCCAGCTGATAATATCGGCGATGGACAGCGCCAGAGCGATGCCGGCGATGACCCCCAGCACAATACCAATAAGGCCGATCGTAATGCCCTGCACCATGAAAATGCCCATGATCGAGCGAGGCGTTGCGCCCAGAGTGCGCAAGATGGCGATATCGGCATGCTTGTCGGTCACCACCATGACCAGGGTCGACACGATGTTGAACGCCGCCACGGCCACAATGACCATCAACAGCAGACCAATCATGCGCTTTTCCATCTGAATGGCCTGGAAAAGGTTGCCCTGGGTATAGGTCCAGTCGATCCCGCGATAGCCCGGCGGCATACTGCTAATGATCTCACGTGTCACGCTGTGCGCCTGAAAGAGATCATCGATTTTCAATCGTATGCCCTGAGCCTCGCCCTGCTGTCGCGCCAGGGTCTTCATGTCACCAAGGCTGGTGTAGGCCAGACTGCCATCAAGTTGCGCACCGACCTGAAAAATGCCGGATACGGTAAAGCGCTTCAAACGCGGAAAAACGCCACCAGGCGTGATTGAAGCCTCCGGCACCAAAAGCGTGACGCTGTCGCCCACACCCACGCCCAGGTTTCTGGCCAGAAGGCTGCCAAGAACAACGTTCCAGCTGCCCTTTTGAAGGGAATCAAGCTCCCCACCCACCATGTGATTACCAATGATGGAGACCTTCTTCTCCGCCTCGGGCAGAATGCCTTCGATCATCGCGCCCTGCGTCTGACCGTTGGAGGAAAACATGCCCTGCTGTTCGATATAGGGTGCAGCCCCCACGACATGATCGTGTCGCTGCAGCTGCTCGGCCAGCGCACGCCAATCATTGACCCCGTTTTGCGCTTCGATGCGCGTATGCGGAACCATGCCCAGAACACGGGTTCTCAGCTCATGGTCAAAGCCATTCATGACCGAGAGCACCAGAATCAGCACCGCCACGCCCAGCGTCAGACCGAGCATTGAGGTCAGCGAGATAAAGGAAATGAAGTGGTTACGCCGCTTGGCTCGCGTATAGCGAAGCCCGATCAGGAAGGGAATTCGATCAAGCATTATTGGCCTGGGATCCAGTGACAGGAGCCAACATGGTACGGACTTTTGGATCACCCTGCATCAGGCGTCGCCTTAATCCCTCTCAGTGTTAAAATATCGTCTCAGGCCATGCGCCGATACCTGCAGATTCCTGCCCCACCGATCGAGCGGATAATACTGTTGCCATGAATCAGGGCCCTTCACCCCGTCAGTTTCTACCCGAATGGACGCCTCAGCAGGCCGTCATGCTCAGCTGGCCCGGCCGTGACAGCGACTGGGCATCGCTTCTGGACGCCATTGAAACCACCTTTATCACCCTGATCGAGGTGATTTCCCGCTATCAGCATGTACTGGTTACCCTGCCGAACGAGGATACCCGTCAGCGCCTTGCCCTGACCCTGGCCAATCTTGGCGTGCCTGAAAACAGGCTCTCTCTGGTGATCGCCCCCAGTGATGACACCTGGGCACGCGATCATGGCCCTCTCACCGTAATCGAAGGCAACACGCCCTTGCTGTTGGACTACCGCTTTACCGGTTGGGGAGGCAAGTTTCCGGCCGAGCGTGACAACGCGCTTAATCGTGTACTGGCAGACCGGGGCATTTTCACTCCCGAACTGCACAACCTGCAGCAGGTCGTGCTGGAAGGTGGCGCCGTGGAAACCGATGGACAGGGGACGTTGATGACCACCCGCAGCTGTCTGCTAAATCCCAATCGTAATCCTCATCTTGATCAGGCAGATGTTGAAAAGCTCCTTGAGACGCAGCTGGGCACCCATCGTGTGTTATGGCTTGAAAACGGTTATCTAGAAGGCGATGACACCGACAGTCATATCGATACACTAGCGCGCTTTTGCGATGAGCACACCATCGCCTACGTGCGCTGTGATGATGACACCGACCCACATTTTGCAGCCCTGAATGCCATGGAGCGTGAGCTCAAGGCCTTTCGCCGCGCAGATGGCGAACCCTACCGCCTGATCGCGTTGCCTTGGCCGCGAGCCTGCCTTGATCCGGAAGATGGCCATCGCCTGCCGGCCACCTATGCCAACTTTCTGATCATCAATGGAGCAGTTCTAATGCCGTCCTACGCTGATCCGGCCGATCGTGAAGCGCTCAGGGCGCTGGCAGAGGCATTCCCGGCGCGCGATATCATCCCGATAGATTGCCGCCAGGTAATTCGACAGCATGGCAGCCTGCACTGCCTGACCATGCAACTGCCCGCGGGGTCGCTGAACGCGATTCAACACTAATATGCGGAGAGATGGAATGAAGGAAAGCATTGAAGTCGGCATCGTTCAGCAGAACGCCTGGAACGACAAGCCCAGAAGCCTGAGTGAAAGCGAGAGAGGCATTCGCGCCCTGGCTTCACGCGGCGCACGTCTTGTACTGCTGCAGGAACTGCATGCCACGCGCTACTTCTGTCAGTGTGAAGATACTGATGTCTTTGATCTGGCAGAACCGCTGGAAGGCCCAACCACACAGTTTCTGGCTGGACTGGCCAAAGAGCTCGACATCGTGATTGTGGGGTCCATCTTCGAGCGCCGCGCGCCGGGGCTTTATCACAACACGGCCGTGGTGCTGGATACCGGGCTTGGGCTGGTAGGCACCTATCGCAAGATGCATATACCGGACGATCCGGGCTTTTATGAGAAGTTCTACTTCACTCCGGGCGATGCCAGTCGTGGAAAGGGATTTACCCCTATCGACACCTCCGTGGGGCGCCTGGGCGTACTGGTCTGCTGGGATCAGTGGTATCCGGAAGCCGCCCGTCTGATGGCGCTGGCCGGGGCTGACATGCTGCTTTACCCCACTGCCATCGGTTGGGACCCGGACGATGACGCCGATGAAAAGCAGCGTCAGAAGGATGCCTGGACGCTGATTCAGCGCTCGCACGCCGTCGCCAATGGCATTCCGGTACTGGCGGCCAATCGTGTGGGTCACGAAGAGGATCCCAGCGAGGTTGGCAGCGGTATCGACTTCTGGGGCGGTAGCTTTATTGCCGGCGCACAGGGAGAAATTCTGGCGCTGGCAGGAGAGGACACCGAAGAGCTTCAGGCGACGCTTTCACTTAAGCGCAGCGAACAGGTGCGGCGGATCTGGCCCTATCTCCGTGATCGTCGTATTGACGCCTACGGTGATATTACCGAGCGATATCTGGACCGCTGATTCAAGCCCCTTAAATAATAGCGACGATGCCTGGCATCAGGGTCGTCGCTGACGATTTAATCCTTATTGTGACTTGTCAAGGCTTGTGCTAGAAAGATAACGGTATATTTCAGACAGAGAGATGGAGATAGCCATGTCACCGCAGTATCGACTGATGGCGGAGCTGGAAAAAGCCTTTGATGATCTTGTCGAGGCCACGGAAGCGCTCATGATCGCGGCAAGACAATCCCCTCTTGCGATGTGGCGCTTTGACGGTGAAGCCGATCTCGACTGGCTGATGCGCGCATTGACCGATTACTGGTATCAGGACGGCCAGGACGGCCGCGCGACACGAGATCATGTGGGAGTTGTGGTGGCCAATGATGCACTGCTGGAACACGCGCTGGAAGTTAATCGATGCAAGGATGTCTTTGCCGGACAGCTCGGAGCAGCCCGAAAACAGCATCCCTCCATGATTACCGAGCTCAAGGCCACGCTCCCCTTTCGCCATCCCGTACTGCACGATCATCTCAAGGGAAGCGGCATGGCACGCCTGCATCTCAAACAGTGCTGGCGACGTATTCCGATCGCGGATGCCCCGGTATCGCGCATTCGTCTTGCCTGGTATTCCAGTGGGCGCTCGATCAAGCGCATGAGCGTATCCGAAGTAGAGGCCAAACTGGCCAGACTCAATAATGAGGCCGCGCACGTTCAGATCCAGTATCGTTTGCTGGCGTCTCTTCCCGATGGGGAAATGCTGGCGCAGGTACAAACACAGGCACCCCTGATGCGTGCCAATCTGTTTTTCCAAGAACCTCTGGAAGATGGACATACACGCCGTGCCATGAACGTGGCCCTGCCACTGTTTGTACCGGCATCAAACAATCGCCTGCCGCAGATCAATCAGCCCGCGCCACACCCCCCGAGAAACGCACGCGAGCGCTGAGAGGAGACTCGAAAATAGAAAGCGAACCCTTTATTCCCAGCCTGCGCATCTACCGCTACCGTGATTGAAGATACCTAGAAATCACCGCTGGACTGTGGAAGTCGCTTCAAATGAAAATGTCGGGAGAGTCGTATAACAGGTCTTATCAACATTTGGGCACTGCCGATGACAAAAAGCCAGGTACCAATCGTCATCAGCGATGAATAAAAAAAACAGACACTGCCAATCAGAAACCAGAGCCCGATCAACACATCGTTAATAATACTGACCACTTCATAGCGGCGATGCACGACCAGCATATCGTGATTGAAATGCAGCGTTAGATCTCTTGCGTCAACGTTGTTTGATTTGTCAGACAAAATCGTTCCCCCTCTTTTGCCATGAGTAAACAGCCCAGAAAAACGCCGACCATCAGGTCGGCGCTTTTATCCTGCATCAGGCTGTACTGCTAGTGTAAACGGTTGAGCCCGTTATGCGCCGCGATGCGGTAGGCTTCTGCCATGGTCGGATAGTTGAAGGTAGTATTCACGAAATAGGCCAACGAGTTCGACTCACCCGGCTGGTTCATGATCGCCTGTCCGATATGAAGGATTTCGGAAGCCTGATCGCCAAAACAGTGAATCCCATAGATCTCAAGGGTTTTTGGATTAAACAAAATCTTGAGTACACCTACCGTATCACCGGTGATCTGCGCCCGCGCCGTATCCTTGAAAAAGGCCTGTCCTACCTCATAGGGCGTTTTCGAATCCGTCAGCTCTCGCTCGGTCTTGCCCAGCGAACTGATCTCGGGAATGGTGTAAATCCCTGTAGGAATGTCGTCGACGAAACGGGAGTTCTTGCTTAACGCATCGCCCGAAGCCGAACGCCCCTGATCGTAGGCCGCGCTGGCAAGACTCGGCCAGCCGATCACATCACCGGCGGCATGGATATGTTCGACCCGGGTGCGATAACTGGTATCGACCTGCAACTGTCCACGTGAATTGGCCTCAAGCCCTGCGTTTTCCAGCTTGAGCGTATCGGTATTCCCGGTACGGCCATTGGCCCACATAAAGGCATCAGCGCGCATTTTTTTGCCCGACTTGAGGTGCAGGGTAACGCCGGTCTCATCGCCTTCGACGCGGGAATACTCCTCGTTGTGTCGAATCTGCACGCCATTGTTGCGCAAGTGATAGGACAGTGCATCACTGATTTCATCGTCCAGAAACGATAACAGTCGATCGCGAGTATCGATCAAGTCGACCTTTACACCAAGATTGGAAAAGATCGAGGCGTATTCACAACCAATAACGCCGGCACCATAGATCATGATGCGGCGCGGCGTATGCGTAAGCCCCAGAATCGTGTCAGAGCAGTAAATACGCGGATGCCTGAAGTTGACATCAGAAGGCCGGTAGGGGCGCGAGCCGGTAGCGATGACAATATTGTCGGCGACAAGGGACTCGCGTGCGCCATGCCCATCAGACACATCAATGGTATGTGCATCGGCAAAGGAGGCGGTACCGAAAAAAACATCGATGCGATTGCGCGCATAAAAGCGCGTGCGCATGGCAACCTGATCCTCGATCACGCGGCGAGAGCGCTCAAGCATTCGTGGAAAAGAGACCCAGCGCGGCTCTCCCAGATCCCTGAACATGGGGTTGCTATTGAACTGAACCACCTGCTTGACGGCGTGACGCAGGGTCTTGGAGGGAATTGTGCCCTTATGAGTGCAATTCCCCCCGACAGCTGACTGGAGTTCAACAATGGCGACACGCTTATCGTGTTTGGCCGCATTGACTGCTGCACTCTCGCCCGCAGGGCCAGCTCCCAATACCACAACATCGTACTGATAGGTCGGCATGGGTTACGACGCTCCAGGCTTGCGGCTTGCATCAAGCGCCAGTTCGGGTCGATAGGCTACCTGCTGTAGTTTTTCTTTGCGCTGCTCCTCGCAGACGTCGTCCTTGCCGCCACAGATATCACATCCCTGCTTGAGCCCCAGATTGTTAAGCCCGCCGCAAGAGCCGCTAATGGGCTTGCGTCCAAGTAGTACGCCCACTGACATAACGCCTACAACAAGCAGCATGACCGCCAGCACTATTAACCATAACAGCATGGATTGCTCCTGTTCGTTGTCAGTCATCATCGACCAGCGATGGACTGTAGGGGTCATTTTAACCGTCATGACCGCACAAGTACCAATGCCGACAAATAATCGAGCCCCGAAAACGAAAACGGCACCGGGGTTACCGGTGCCGCTGGGAAGGCTTGGAATCAGCCGCCGAAATCATCAAGAAGGATGTTTTCCGGCTCAACCCCCATGTCGAGAAGCATCTTGACGACCGATGCGTTCATCATGGGCGGCCCGCACATATAGTACTCACAGTCTTCAGGCGCCGGATGGTCCTTGAGATAGTTTTCATACAATACGTTATGGATGAAGCCTGTCTTGCCACTCCAGTTATCTTCAGGCTGCGGATCCGACAGGGCCAGATGCCACTCGAAATTCGGATTTTCTTCCTGCAATCGATCGTATTCATCGTTGTAGAACGACTCACGGACCGAGCGGGCACCATACCAGAATGAGATCTTGCGATCGGTGCCAAGACGCTTGAGCTGATCGAAGATATGGCTTCGCATTGGCGCCATGCCGGCACCGCCGCCGATGAAAATCATCTCAGCATCAGTATCCTTGGCAAAGAACTCGCCGAAGGGACCATAGACCGTAACCTTGTCTCCAGGCTTGAGGCTGAAGACCCAGCTCGACATGAGGCCCGGCTGATGATCCGAATTGGGCGGCGGCGTCGCAATACGGATATTGAACTTGAGAATGCCTTTCTCTTCCGGATAGTTGGCCATCGAATAGGCGCGGATTACCGGTTCAGTTGTTTTGGCCTTCAAATTGAAAAAGCCGAACCTGTCCCAGTCCCCACGATACTCTTCAGCAATATCGAACTTGCTGAAATCGACCTCATACGGCGGTGCCTCAAGCTGCATATAGCCGCCGGCACGGAAGGCCACGTTTTCGCCTTCAGGTAGACGTAGCGTCAATTCCTTGATGAAAGTGGCCACGTTGTCATTATCAACAACCGTGCACTCCCACTTCTTGACGCCGAAGACATCCTCAGGCACTTCGATCTTCATGTCCTGTTTGACCGGTACCTGACAGGAAAGACGCCACCCTTCCTTCTTTTCACCCATGGTGAAATGGCTCTCTTCGGTCGCGAGGATCGACCCGCCACCTTCCTGTACACGACACTTGCACTGTGCGCAGGAACCACCGCCGCCGCAGGCAGAAGACAAAAAGATGCCCTGCCCGGCCAGCGTCTGCAAAAGCTTGCCGCCTGCCTGGGTTTTAATGGTGCTTTCAGGATCACCATTGATTTCAATGGTCACCTCACCACTACTGACCAGCCGACTGCGGGCGGTAAGGATAATGGCCACAAGGCCCAGAATAATCAGCGTGAACATGACCACGCCAACGATGATGACAGAGGTATCTACCATGACTCGTTTCCTTGCTCAGTCGATGATCCGCCGCTTACAGCTGAATGCCGGAAAACGACATGAAGCCCAGTGACATCAGACCAACGGTCAGGAAGGTAATACCCAGTCCCTGAAGTCCGGCCGGTACATCGCTGTACTTGAGTTTTTCACGAATGCCCGCAAGCGCCGCAATGGCCAGCGCCCAGCCAACTCCGGCACCAAGCCCGTAAACCACCGACTCACCAAAGGCATAATCACGCTGCACCATGAAAAGCGCCGCCCCCATGATGGCGCAATTTACCGTAATCAGCGGCAGGTAGATGCCCAACGTGTTGTAAAGCGCCGGCACGAACTTGTCGAGAAACATCTCGAGGATCTGAACAATGGCGGCGATTACACCGATGTAGCTCAGAAGTCCCAGAAACGACAGATCGATGTTTTCCGCGCCCTCGATACCTGTCCAGGACAGCGCACCTGCCTTGAGCAAATAATTCAGGATCAGGTTATTGGCCGGCACGGTAATGGTCAGAACAACAATGACCGCCACGCCAAGACCAATGGCCGAGGAGACCTTCTTGGATACGGCCAGAAACGTACACATGCCCAGAAAGAACGCCAGCGCCATGTTTTCAACAAATACAGCCTTGATGAAAAGGCTCAGGTAATGTTCAAACATTACACGCTCCCCTGTGCAGTATGCGGTTTGGTATTGGTCGTGATCTTGAACTCGCTCGTTTCAACCTGCTGCGGGCTAAGGCTTCTGATGGCCCAGATCAACAGACCGATCACGAAGAAGGCTGAAGGCGGCAGCAGCATGAGGCCATTGGGCACATACCAGCCACCATCATTGACGGTCGACATGATGGTAATGCCGAACACCGACCCTGAACCCAGCAGCTCACGGAAAAAACCGACCGCCAGAAGGATGAAGGTATACCCCAGACCATTACCGACGCCGTCCAGGAAGCTGAGAACGGGACCATTTTGCATGGCATAGGCTTCGGCCCGACCCATGACGATACAGTTGGTAATGATCAGACCCACGAATACCGACAGCTGCTTGGAAAGATCGTAGGCAAACGCTCTCAACAGCTGATCTACCACGATGACCAGTGACGCGATAATGGTCATCTGGATGATGATGCGAATCGATGACGGCATGTGATTGCGAATCAACGAAACGAACATGTTTGAAAAGGCCGTGACTGCAATAACCGCCAGCCCCATGACCAGCGAAGTGCTCATGGAGTTGGTCACCGCCAGAGCACTGCAGATTCCGAGGATCTGCAGTGCAATGGGGTTATTCTGAAAAATGGGAGTTATCAGCAGACCCTTGGCTGAATCAGTTTTTGCCATGATCAAGCTCCTTGTGAAGTGTCACGAAAGCGCGCCAGATACCTGGCAAAGCCTTCGTCGCCCATCCAGAACTGCAGCAGGTTGGTGACGCCCGTGCTGGTCAGGGTAGCACCTGAAAGCGCATCCACCTTGTGTTCAGCATCGGGCGTATTGCTGCCAACGCCGCCCTTGACGAGTCGGATGGCGGGATCAGTGCTGCCCTCGGGATAAATTTCCTTGCCGGGCCAGAGCGACTTCCAGCGGGGGTTATCCACTTCGCCGCCAAGCCCCGGGGTTTCACCCTGATCGTAAAACGACAGGCCAACGACAGTGTTGCCATCGCCCTCCAGCGCCAGATACCCAAGCATCAGCGACCAAAGCCCCTGACCACGAACCGGCAGAATGATCTCATCAGGGTTATCGGGATCACCCACAAGATAGACCGTGGCGTAGTTTTCGACGCGACCACCAAGACCGGCCCGATCCTCAGGGCCACTCAGGGTTCGCGACATGGCCGGATCCTGAGTAGAAGCAATCTGATTGAAACGTTCGGGATCAATATCGTCGACATATTCACCGCTACGCAGATCCACCACACGCTGGGTGATCTCACCAAACTGCTGCTTGACGCTTTTCCCGGGCACCATCAGGTTGGCGACCTGCAAAATGTTGGTCTTGCGATCAAGCTCCTGATTTTGCTGCTGGGTCGGCCTGAGCGCTACAGCGGCCGTGGAGACCACCACGGAGCAGACCACACACAGAGACAGCGCGACCGTCAGGGTTTTCTTGATCGAATCATTACTGGCCATCAGGCAACCTCCTTATCCCTTGACGGCATCAGACGCTTTTGCCGACGTTTGATATTGGCCTGAACGATAAAGTGGTCGATCAGCGGTGCGAAAAGATTGGCAAACAGGATGGCCAGCATGATGCCTTCGGGGAAGGCCGGATTGGCGACCCTGATCAGCACCGTCATGAAACCGATTAATGCGCCAAAGATCAGCTTGCCTGTGTTGGTCATCGAAGCCGAGACAGGGTCGGTGGCCATGAAGATCATGCCAAAGGCAAAGCCGCCGATGACCAGATGCCAGTACCAGGGCAATGCAAACATCGGATTGGTATCGGAACCGATCAGATTGAAAAGCGTCGCCGTGGCCACCATGCCCAGAAAGACACCCAGAATGATGCGCCAGGAAGCGACTCGGGTCCAGATCATGACCAGACCACCCAGCAGGATCATGAGCGTCGAGGTTTCACCAATACTGCCCTGAATAAAGCCGAGAAAGGCATTGATCCAGGGCGTTTGTGCCACCAGTTGATCGACGCCACCCTGCGCTGCAGTGGAAAGTGCCGTAGCACCGGTATAGCCATCCGCCGGCACCCAGACGGAATCACCAGACAGCTGTGCCGGATAGGCAAAGTACAAAAAGGCGCGGCCTGTCAGCGCCGGATTGAGGAAGTTCTTGCCGGTACCGCCAAACACTTCCTTGCCAATCACCACACCAAAGGTAATACCCAGAGCGACCTGCCATAGCGGCACGGTGGCCGGTAGAATCAGGGCAAAAAGAACCGATGTGACAAAGAAACCTTCGTTGACCTCGTGGCCACGGCGGATGGCAAACAACACTTCCCAGAAGCCACCCACGATAAAGGTAACCGCATAGATGGGCACGAACCATGTCGCCCCCAGCACAAAGTTGTCCCATATACTGCCGGGATCGTGACCTCCTGCCAGCGCCATGACGACCGCTTCACGCCAGCCTTCCAGCGCGCCGTAGTTGCCGGCGATAGCCACATTGGCCTGCAGGCCAACGTTATACATGCCAAAGAACATGGCCGGGAAGGTACACATCCAGACCGTGATCATGATGCGCTTGAGATCGATACCATCACGTACGTGTGATGTCGATCCTGTCACATGGCCCGGTGAATAAAAAATGGTATCCACCGCTTCATACAGGGCGTAGAAGCGCTGATACTTTCCGCCCTCATGGAAGTGGGGCTCGATATTATCCAGTAAACGACGAATCCCCATCATCAGACCTCTTTTTCGATCGTTGTCAGATTGTCGCGCAGGATCGGACCATACTCATATTTGCCAGGGCAGACGTAGGTACAAAGTGCGAGATCTTCCTCGTCAAGTTCCAGACACCCCAGCTGCATGGCCACCTCGATATCCCCAACAATCAGCGAGCGCAGCAGCTGGGTCGGAAGGATATCCAGAGGCATGATCTGTTCGTAAGAGCCGATCGGTACCATGGCACGCTCGGAGCCATTGGTACTGGTATTGGGTCGAAATGAAGCCGGCCTTGTCAGCCGCGACAGATAGATGCCTGTAGCGGAATGCCGGTCAAGGCCCAGAGACAGCCAGCCCAGCAGCGCTCGCTTGTGCCCTTCTTCAATCAACGACACCTGCAGGTGATAACGACCGAGATAGGCCGTCTCGTCCCTGGCAGTACTACCACCGAACACGGACCCGGAAATGACACGGACATCCTGAGCGTTTTCGATTTCGCCAACAAGCAGCTCATCAAGGCTTGCACCAAGGCGCGTACGTACCAGCCGCGGTTTTTTTGCCGCCGGGCCACCCAGCGCCACGACTCGTCGCGTATCCAGCCGTCCCTGTGTAAACGTTGCCCCAATGGCCATGACATCCTGATAGTTCAGATGCCATACCTGACGGCTGATACCTACAGGTGAAAGGTAGTGTATGTGGGTACCCGCCAGCCCTGCCGGATGAGGGCCAGAAAAGGCTTCGTGCGATACCCCGTCGAGTTCTCCACCGGGCACTTCAGCGTTCGGCGCGGTACACAGATAGACCTTACCCTCGGTCAGATGCCGTATTACCTTGAGTCCATTGACGAAATCGTCGCGACGCTCCTGAATCACGGGTGCCGGATCAGCACTGAGAGGGTGCGTATCGATGGCCGTCACAAAAATATTGAGCGGATGCTCGGAGACCGACGGCACACGGGAAAAGGGACGCTTTCTAAAGCTGGTCCAAAGGCCGGTAGCCACCAGATGATCAACGACAGCCTGACGTTCCAGAGTATCGAGTTGATCAGGGTCGTGACGTTCAAAGGCCATCGCCTCGGCATCGCTGTTGTCATCAACCCGGATGACCACCGACAAAAGACGGCGTTTTTCACCACGGTTAATGGCGACCACTTCACCAGCAGCTGGCGCCACATAGCGAACGCCTTCGGTTTTCTTGTCAGTGAAAAGCAACTGACCAAGCGATACCCGGTCTCCCTCGCGGACTTCCATGGTTGGCCGCATGCCGATGTAATCAGGGCCAAGAACAGCCACATGCTTCACCGGCTGACCATTTTCGATGGTCTGGGAAGGTGAACCCGCGATGGGGAGATCCAGGCCTCGTTTGACTTCGATCATAGTCTCGCCCAGTAGTCGAATCTGATGCAGTCATGCAGGGTTTGATAACCGTTCGACGCAAGCTATTGATAGCAACCGTTGTTACCGGTGATCCCCTTGGGTGATGATCAATCAGATGAGATGTTTCGGTGATCCGCAAGAGCGGACATGATTTAGCACGGTTAAAAAACCAGCCGTATTATAAGGAGCTGGAACACGAAAAACCACATGCGTTACAAGGGATTCAGGTCGGGCTCGAGGAACTCCTGGACCAAAGTCCAGGAGGAAATGCAATCATTTCAGTTTGGCGAAGGAAAGGAAGGAAGTCGCGCATGAGCCATATGCTGGACCAGGCGAATCACCTGAGCGCTATAGCCAAACTCGTTGTCATACCATACATACAGCACGATGTTTTTGCCGTCAACAATAGTGGCCTTGCCATCCACAATACCGCCATGACGGTTGCCCACAAAATCCGACGACACCACTTCAGGTGAGTCGACGAAGTCGATCTGGCGGCGCAGCTTCGAATCGATCGACATTTCACGCAGATAGCCGTTGAGCGATTCCCGGTCACATTCCTTTTCAAGCGTCAGATTCAGAATGGCCATGGAAACGTTGGGAATCGGCACGCGAATGGCGTTACCGGTCAGCTTGCCCTCGAGTTCCGGCAGCGCACGTGTCACGGCCTTTGCGGCACCGGTTTCGGTGAGCACCATATTCATGGGCGCACTGCGTCCACGACGTTCGGCCTTGTGATAGTTGTCGGTCAGGTTCTGATCGTTGGTATAGGCATGAACCGTTTCAACATGTCCTCGCTCAACGCCATAACGATCGGACAGACACTTCAGCACTGGCACGATGGCATTGGTGGTACACGATGCCGCTGACAGAACTCGCTCGTTTTCATCAGCCTCGTGCTGATTGATGCCGTAGACAATATTTTTGATATCGCCCTTGCCGGGTGCTGTCAGAAGTACACGCGCTACGCCCTTCGAAGCCAGGTGTCTTTCAAGCCCCTCACGATCACGCCATTTACCGGTGTTGTCCACCACGATGGCGTTATCGATGCCATAACTCGTGTAATCAATGCTATCGGGCGATTCAGCGCGAATGAACTGAATACGATTGCCGTTGGCGATAATGGCATCGTTGTCGTAATCCAGCGTCAGCGTGCCCGGGAAAGGTCCATGAATGGAGTCACGCCGCAGCAGGCTGGCACGCTTTTCCAGATCAGAACTATCCCCACGAACCACGACAGCGCGTAGCCGCATGGTCTGCCCGCCACCGGTACGCTCAATCAGAAGCCTTGCCAGCAAGCGACCGATACGGCCAAAGCCATAAAGCACCACATCACGAGGCTGTGCCGAACCACCTTTACCCTGCTGACCCACGATGGGCGCAAGCTCTTTCTTTAGAAAACCAGCAACATCATGCTCGCCGCTACGCTTGTAGGCCACGGCAAGCTTGCCCACATCGATATGAGCAGGGCCCGGCTCGAGTTCGATCAGTCGCTTGACAAGAGCAAAGGTATCACTGACTTCAAGTTCGACGCCTTCAGCATGTCGAGCATAGCGATGATGCTTCAACAGCTGAATGACCGACTGATTGACCATGGAACGGCCATACATCAATGGCACTACCTGACAGGTGCGATAGAGACGTCCCAGCAATGGAATCATCTCTTCAGCCAGCGACTCCTGTTCCTGCCACTGTTTCAGACACGCTTCTTCTTTTTCCGTACTCACGTCAGGTTTCCTTACAATACAATGATCGAAAACCTGCAGTGCCTGCCCTTTTTTTGGTTGATATCCTTTTCGGTATCACGGGCACTCTCTCGGCAGCTGCAATCTTAAGGTGGCGGCATTATCGAAAGAGCGACGTTCTGTCACAACGATTGAGTAGTCGCAAACATGTAGCCTGACTACACCAAAGCATTAGTTGACAAGTGGTCCGAGCGGCACTGTGGCTGGTCCCAAAAGGTTTATCGATACCTAAAAGAACATCATGAAAGGCATGTATCACCTGGCGTGATACGGCACAATGGGCCGCTCAATGCCTCCAAGAGTGACAGACGTCAAGGCAATCCTCTTCCATATCAACGATACTGTCCGCATTTTGTTACTGTGCCCATCGATCTGAAGTGAACCATGCCATCGCATAGCCACACCATCAGCCCGCTTTCGCCCCCTGCACTGTCCCCTGCCCGGGAAAGCACACGCTGGCGACTTCCCGAAGGTAGCGCTGATGCGCTGACCATGGCCCATCTGGCCGATGCCGAGAAGACTCCCCTGCTCGTGATTACGCCGGATTCGGCCAGCGCTCAGCGTATGGCACTGGCGTTACGCTTTTTCAGCGACCAGGAGGTTCTGGTCTTTCCCGACTGGGAGACACTTCCCTATGACAGCTTCTCGCCGCACCAGGATATCGTCTCGGAACGGCTTCGTACCCTGCGCCAGCTTCAGCATCAATATCAGAGCATTATCCTGGCGCCGGTCAACACGCTCATGCAGCGCCTGCCGCCAACCGACTACGTCGCTGTACAGGCACTGCATCTGGAAAACGGGATGTCACTGGATCGCGAGCATTTTCGAGGCCAGCTTCATCGCGCCGGCTACCGCGCAGTCGAAACCGTTTACGAGCCCGGTGAATATGCCTTTCGCGGCGCTCTGATCGATCTATATCCGGTGGGCAGCGAACAACCGCTTCGTATCGACCTTTTTGATGACGAGATCGACACACTGCGCTATTTTGATCCCGACACTCAGCGCTCGAGCGAGCGTACCGAGCGGATCGAACTGCTGCCAGCCCATGAATACCCGCTGACGCAGGATGCCATCGCCCGTTTTCGCGAGGGTTTCGAAACCCTTTTTGACGTGGATCCGCGCCATTGCCCGCTCTATCTGGACGCGCTACAAGGCATCCCTTCTCCTGGCCTTGAGCAGTATCTGCCCCTGTTTTTCGAGCACACCTCGACGCTTTTTGATCACATTGGTGATCGACTGCGCTGTGCCCTGATGCCGGGTACTTTCGAGGCAGCCGAAAGTCATTGGCAGTCCATTACCAGCCGATTCGAAAATCTGGGCGTTGACCCTACCCGACCGCTATTGCCGCCGGTCAAGGCCTTTGTACCGGTGGCAGAGCTGTTTGGTCAGATCAACGGCTATCCACGTCTTCAGTGGCGCACTGATGACGAGGGTACCCCCGTGGAAGGATCAAGACTGCCTGATATCGCCATTGATGCACGCGCCACAAAACCACTGGCATCGCTTGAGCAGTTCATGGCGGACAACGGCGATGTCCGGGTACTGTTTGTGGCCGAATCAAGAGGTCGTCAGGAAGCCCTGCACGAGACGCTCGCCCCCCTGAACCTCGATTTACACGACATCGACAGCTGGCAAAGCTTTCTGGCTGCCCACCAGACCCATGCCATCGCAGAAGGCGGCCTCGAGCGCGGCATCTGGCTTGAAAGCGACAAGCTTCTGGTGCTGACCGAAACCGAGCTTTATGGCGAGATCGTGCGCCAGAGTCGGCGTCGCAGTCGTGCCACGGACGACAATGAACTGGCCATACGCCATCTCTCGGAGCTCAGGGAAGGTGCCCCTGTCGTCCACAAGGCGCACGGTGTCGGCCGCTATCTGGGGCTTGAAACACTCAATGCCGGCGGCATGCCGGCCGAATTCCTGACGCTTGAGTACGCCAGCGGCGCACGCCTATATGTACCGGTCGACAGCCTGCATCTGATCTCACGCTACGCCGGCGCCAGCGACGACAGCGCCCCCCTGCATAAACTCGGCAGCGATCAGTGGGAAAAGGCACGCCGCAAGGCAGCGGAAAAGGTACGTGACACCGCAGCCGAACTGCTGGACGTCTATGCACGGCGTGAGGCACGGGAAGGATATGCCTGTGAGCCGCCGGGCCAGGAGTATGCACGCTTTGCGGCCAATTTCCCGTTCGAGGAAACGCCCGATCAGCGCATGGCCATCGATGCCGTAATCCATGACATGACGTCGACCCAGCCGATGGATCGCGTCATCTGCGGCGATGTCGGCTTTGGCAAAACGGAAGTGGCCATGCGCGCGGCCTTTCTGGCCGTACAGT